>NZ_JAQQDB010000062.1:0-30856 GCF_046030135.1 Caballeronia jiangsuensis | reverse complement strand
CCCCGCCCCGGGGAGGGGCAACACAAATAGACCGACACGAAATCAGGATTCCACAAAACCAAGCCAGCGCAGCGAATTATGATGTCGTCTGACCACAAACCTGCAATCGATCGATGAACCTACCGACCCTGAACGGGCAGCGCGTGCAGCTTCGCCCGCTGCAACGCGATGACCGCGCCGCCTTGCTCGACGCCGCCGCCGACGGCGAGCTCTGGAGTCTCAACGTAACAGTCGTTCCGAATGAAGACACCATCGACCGCTATCTCGATACCGCGTTCGCAGGCCGCGCCGCCGGCACGGTCATGCCGTTCACGATCGTGCGAACCGATGACGATCGCGTGGTCGGCAGCACGCGCTACTGGAAGATCGATCGCGTGAACCGCAAGCTCGAAATCGGCCATACGTGGCTCGCGGCATCGACGCAACGCACCGGCATCAACACCGAAGCGAAATATCTGTTGCTCGCGCACGCGTTCGAAGCGATGAACTGCGTGCGCGTGCAGTTCACCACCGACGAGCTCAACGAGAAATCGCGCGCCGCGATACTCGGCATCGGCGCGAAACAGGAAGGCATCGTGCGGCACGAGCGCATCATGCCCGATGGCCGCAAGCGCAACTCGGTACGCTTTTCGATCATCGATGACGAATGGCCCGCCGTCAAAGCGATGCTGCTCGCGAAGCTCAACCGTCGAGCGTAGCCGAAGCCTTCAGCGTCTTCACACGCGCTTTCATGAACGCGACGAAGCCGCGCGTGACGGTGTCGTCGCGTTCGGCTTGCCATGCGAGACCGACGCGCCATCGCGCAGGCTGATCGCGCAAGGTCAGCACGCGCGCATCGCGCAGCAGATATTGCGCACGCGATGGCAGGAACGCGGCGCCCACGCCGCCTGCCACGGATGCGAGCACGGACTGGATATCGTCCGCTTCCTGAATCACGCGCGGCACGAACGCGTGCTCCGTGCACCAGCGATCGATCTGCGCCGCGAGACCCGGCCCGCGCGTGCGCGACAGTGCGATGAATCCCGGCTCGTTCAGCTCGTTCAGGTCCGCGGGCAGACGCTTGTAGCGCGTGTGCTCGGGCACGGCGAGCGCGAGCGTTTCGTCGAGCACCGTGAACCCCGACAGCCCGGCGCTCGCGGGCATGCGCATGAATCCCACGTCGAGTTTATTGGCGAGGATGCGGCGCGTCTGCTCATGCGACGAAAGATCGTGCAGCGTGATGCTCACGCCCGGGTTGAGCGCGCCGAATTCCGCGATCAGCCTGGGCACATGCGTGAGCGTCGACAGGCACAGGCCGACACGCAAGAACCCGCGCGCGCCGCTCGCGGCTTCGCGTGCGCGGGCGAGCACGGTGTCGGCGTCGCGTACCAGCGATTGCGCATCGGCGATGAAGCCCGCGCCGAACGCCGTCAGGTCCGCGCCGTGTCGCCCGCGTTCGAACAGGCGCGCGCCGAGGCTCGCTTCGAGCGCGGCGATCTGCTTGCTGAGCGCGGGCTGGCTGAGATGCAAGGCTTCGGCTGCACGGCCGAAATGGCGCAAGTCCGCGATGGTGAGGAAGGCGCGCAGGAGTTTCAGTTCCATCGGATATTCGATTCCATTTGGCGATCGAATCGATCGAAACATTCATTTTACTTATCGATACGCGAGCGGTTCAATGAGGTCATCTACCCGTTTATTCCGGAGCCTCGCTTGGACGCCACCTCGTTTCGCATCGCTGTCAGCACGCTCGTGTCGCAAGGCGATGCGGCGCGCCATTGCGCGCTGATCGCGGACGCCGCATGTCAGGGCGTACAACTGGTGCTGTTCCCACAATTGAGCATCGGTGTGGCGGACGACGCATCGCGTGCCGAATCGTTCGATGGCCCGTCGATCCGCGCGATTGCCGCAGCCGTCGACGGAACCGGCGTCGCAGCAGGCGTCGGCTGGATCGAGCGCACCGAAGACGCACGCCTTTACGACAGCTATGCGATTCTCTTTCCCGGCGGCGCGCGTGTGCGTCATCGCAAGCTGCATGCATCGCATCGCGGATTGCACAGCGGCGAGCGCTTCACCGTGTTCGATGCGCCGCTCGGCGCACGCATCGGCATTCTGATCGGCGATGACAACGACGTCGTCGAGAACGTGCGGATGACGGCGCTCATGGGCGCGACGCTCCTTATCGCGCCGATGCGCGGCGATCGCACGCAGCGCGCGACGCTCGCCGCGCGCGCCGCCGACAACGGCATGTTCATCGCGTGCAGCCACACATCGGGCGACGAAGCGCTGATCGCAGGACCGGATGGCCGCGTGCTCGCGCGTCGTACATCGGAGGATGGCGGCCTCATTGTCGCGGACGTGAAGCCATCGTTGGCCGAGGCCAGCGCCGGGCGTCGGGCGCTATCTGCGCGCCGTCCCGATCTCTACGAACCGCTCGCGCGACAGGGCAACGCCTATCCGCTCAGGATCGAACCGGAACGCGCAATGTCGCGCGGTTCGCTGCCGCTCAGCTTCGCGGTGGTCGGACGCCATCGCGTGCTGCGCTGAATCGAACTCCGCACGGCCTTTCTGTCCCGATACAATCGAACGGACACATCGGACGAAAAGCCTGATACGGAGGTTTCGCACATGGATTTGATCATTCGCCGCGCGGCGCTCGCGGACTCGCGCGGGCTCGTCGATATCGGTATGGAGGCGGGGCGTATCGCCGCGATCGAGCCGCGTTTGACGGCCACCGCGCGAGAGGAAATCGATGCGAACGGCTCGCTCGTCACCGCGCCTTTCGTCGATGCGCATTTCCACATGGACGCGACGCTGTCCTATGGTTTGCCGCGCGTGAACGCGTCGGGCACGCTGCTCGAAGGCATCGCGCTGTGGGGCGAACTGAAGCCCGATCTCACGCAGGAAGCGCTCGTCGAGCGCGCGTCGCAGTACTGCGACTGGGCCGTCGCGCGCGGGCTGCTCGCGATCCGCTCTCACGTCGATGTATGCGATCCGCGCCTGCTGGCCGTGGAAGCGCTCGTCGAAGTGAAGCGCCGCGTGAAACCGTATCTCGATCTGCAACTCGTCGCGTTTCCGCAAGACGGCGTGTTGCGCAGCGCGGGCGCGTTCGAGAACCTGAAGCGCGCTATCGCGATGGGCGTCGATGTCGTCGGCGGCATTCCGCACTTCGAGCGCACGATGGCCGACGGCGCGGCATCGGTGAAGCTCTTGTGCGAGTTCGCGGCGGAGCAGGGCTTGCGCGTCGACATGCACTGCGACGAATCCGACGATCCGATGTCGCGTCATATCGAAACGCTCGCGGCGGAAACGCATCGGCTCGGGCTGCACGGACGGGTGACCGGCTCGCATCTCACGTCGATGCACTCGATGGACAACTACTACGTCAGCAAGCTCATTCCGCTGATGCGCGAGGCGGGCGTCGCGGCGATTGCGAATCCGCTCATCAACATCACGCTGCAAGGGCGCTCGGACACGTATCCGAAGCGACGAGGCATGACGCGCGTGCCGGAACTGATGGCGGGCGGCATCACGGTCGCGTTCGGCCACGATTGCGTGATGGACCCGTGGTACAGCCTCGGCTCCGGCGACATGCTCGAAGTCGCGCATATGGGTTTGCACGTCGCGCAGATGACCGGCGTCGATGCGATGCGCGCGTGCTTCGATGCGGTGACGAAAAATCCGGCGCGCATTCTCGGGCTGGAAGGCTATGGCATCGAAGTGGGCTGCAACGCGGATTGCGTCGTCCTCGATGCGCGCGATCCCATCGAAGCGATTCGCCTGCGCGCAGCGCGCACGGCTGTCGTTCGACGCGGCAAAGTGGTCAGCCGAAGCCCCGCCGTGCGCGCGACGCTGGCGCTGGAAGGGCGGCCATCGGAAGTGGATTTCAGGATCGACAGGCGATAAAAAACCCGGTCCCTTGCCTGCGGACCGGGTTGTCGAGCCGGCTAACGATCAGTGCGCCGCTTGCCCGGACATGCCGTTATGACGCAGCAATGCGTCGATGTCCGGCTCGCGTCCACGGAACGCCTTGAACGAATCCATCGCCGGGCGGCTGCCGCCCACTTCGAGAATCTCGCGGCGATAGCGCGTGCCCGTCGTCGCGTCGAGCACCGAGCCGTTGCCGGCCTTCGCGGCCTCTTCGAACGCGGCGTACGCATCGGCTGACAGCACTTCGGCCCACTTGTAGCTGTAGTAGCCCGCCGCGTAGCCGCCCGCGAAGATATGGCTGAACGTGTTCGGCCAGCGCGAGAACGGCGCCTGCGGAATCACATGGAACTTCTCGTTGATCGAGCGCGCGAGATCGTTCACGTTCTGCGTCGCGTTCGCCGGATCGTAGGACGTGTGCAGCACCATGTCGAACATCGAGAAGACGATCTGGCGCAGCGTGCCGAGACCGCTCTGGAAGTTCTTCGCGGCGAGCATCTTGTCGAACAGCTCGCGCGGCAGCGGCGCGCCGGTCTCGACATGCGCGGACATATCCGTCAACACGTCCCACTCCCAGCAGAAGTTCTCCATGAACTGCGACGGCAGTTCGACCGCGTCCCACTCCACGCCATTGATGCCCGACACGCCCAGCTCGTCGATGCGCGTCAGCATGTGATGCAGCCCGTGCCCGAACTCGTGGAACAGCGTGATGACTTCATCGTGCGTGAAGCAGGCGGGCTTGCCGCCCACCGGCGCCGAGAAATTGCACGTGAGATAGGCGACCGGCGTCTGCACGCCGCCTTGCGTGCGCTTGTGGCGCGAGCGGGCATCGTCCATCCAGGCGCCGCCGCGCTTGCCCTCGCGCGCGTAGAGGTCGAGATAGAACTGCGCGACGAGCGTGCCGTCCTTGTTCTCGACGCGGAAGAAGCGCACGTCCGGATTCCACACGGCGGCTTCGTCGCGGCGGATCGACACGTTGAAAAGCGTTTCGGTGACCTTGAAAAGGCCCTTCAGCACGGCTTCCTGCGGGAAGTATTGCTTCACTTCGTTCTCGGAGAACGAGTAGCGCTTCTGGCGCAGCTTCTCCGCTGCATACGCGATATCCCAGGGCTGCAGTTCGGGCATGCCGAGCTCGGTCGCGGCGAACGCGCGCAGTTCCATCCAGTCGTTTTCGGCGTAAGGGCGGGCGCGCGTGGCGAGATCTTCGAGGAACGCGATGACTTGCGCGGGCGATTCGGCCATCTTCGGCGCGAGCGACACTTCCGCGAAGTTCTGATAGCCGAGCGTCTTCGCTTCTTCCTCGCGCAGCTTCAGGTTCTCGACGACATTGGCCGTGTTGTCCCATTCGGCCTTGCCGTCGCCGTAGGTGCCGCCCAGTTCCGACGCACGCGTGACGTACGCGCGATACATGGCCTCGCGCATCGGGCGATGTTCGGCATATTGCAGCACGGGGAAATACGAAGGGAAGTGCAGGGTGAACTTCCAGCCTTCCTTGCCGTCGCGTTGCGCGGCTTCGCGGGCTGCTTCGATCACATCGTCGGGCAGCCCGGCGAGATCGCTTTTCTTCGTGACGATGTACGCGTACGCGTTGGTCGAATCGAGCACGTGATCGGAGAACGCCTTGGAGAGCGCTGCCTGCTCCTCCTGCAACTGCGCGAAACGCGGCTTGCGATCCTCGGGCAATTCCGCGCCCGACAGGCGGAAATCGCGCAGCGAGTTCTCCAGAATCTTCTTGCGCTCGGCCGACAGACCGGCGAATTCCGGGCCTGCGGCGATCGCCTTGTACTTTTCGTAGAGCGCGAGATTCTGCCCGACGCTCGCGGAGAATTCGGTGACGCGCGGCAGGTTTTCAGCGTGCGCGGCGCGCAGTTCGGGCGTATCGGCGACGGCGTTCAGATGGCCGATGACGCCCCACGCGCGCGACAGTTTTTCCGATTCCTGCTCGACCGCCTCGACGACGTCCTTCCAGGTCGCGGGCGTGTCCGGCGCGCTCGCGCGGTCGACGGCGGCTTTCGCATCGGCGAGCAGCACGTCGAGCGCGGGCGTGACGTGCGCGGGCTGAATCTCGCCGAAACGCGGAAGATCGGAAAAATCGAGCAGCGGATTGGCCGCTGCCGGGGTGGACGTGGTATCGCTCATGACTCTCCCGTTCTGATGTTGGACGAAGCCGGGAACGGGACGCGTGCCGCGCCGGCTCTCTCCGAGATTATTGGGGCGGGCGGGGCAAATTCCAATCGATTGTTTTTAAGGGGCCGATTAATGCCGCCCCGCGCCGATGTTCACGCCTGCGCCGTGCGCTCGGCCGCTTCGATCGTGTTGACGAGCAGCATCGTGATGGTCATCGGGCCGACGCCGCCCGGCACCGGCGTGATGAATCCGGCCACTTCGCTGACGCCCGCGAAATCGACGTCGCCGCACAGCTTGCCTTCGTCGTTGCGGTTCATGCCGACGTCGATCACGGTCGCGCCCGGCTTCACCATGTCCGCGGTCAGGATGTTGCGGCGGCCGACCGCGGCGACGATGACATCGGCGTCGCGCGTGTGCTTCGCAAGGTCGCGCGTCTTGCTGTGGCAGATGGTGACGGTCGCGCCGGCTTCGAGCAAGAGGAGCGCCATCGGCTTGCCGACGATGTTCGAGCGGCCGATCACCACCGCGTTCGCGCCTTTGAGGCTGATGTCGTGCGCCTCGAACATCTTCATCACGCCGTAGGGCGTGCACGGGCGAAAGAGCGGCTTGCCGGTCAGGAGCGCGCCCGCGTTGGCGACGTGAAAGCCGTCGACGTCCTTCTGCGGCGCGATGGCTTCGATGACCTTGTGGCTATCGATATGCGCGGGCAACGGCAGTTGCACGAGAATGCCGTGGATCGAGGGATCGGCGTTGAGCTTCGCGATGTGCGCGAGCAGTTCGTTTTCGGCGAGCGTCGCGGGGAAGCGGTCCATCACCGAGTGCAGGCCGTTGTCGTGGCAGGCCTTCACCTTGTTGCGCACGTAGACCTCGCTCGCGGGATTGTCGCCGACGAGCACGACGGCCAGGCCCGGCTTGTGTCCACGGGCGGTGAGTGCGGCGGCGCGCTGGGCGACGTCGGCGCGAAGGGTCTTGGAAAGGGCGTTGCCGTCGATGAGTTGGGCGGTCATGGCGAATCGGATCGAGGATGGGCGAGGGCGCGCGAGGGCGTAAAGCCGACGCCGTGCCCGCCGCTTTCGTGCGGCAGCGGTGCGCGGCGCTCGCGCATGGTGCTGGGCGCCTCGTCGGCAAATGCGCGGCAAATGCGCCCCTGGGAAGGGCGAAATTATACCGCCGGGCGCTATCGCGCGTTCCGGCCCGCCATCTTCGACACCTCGCCGGGACTCACGGCGTCACCACCTTCCACGACGAATCCGGATTGAACGACCTGATCGCCGCGGCCGCGCGTGTGGACGCCGGGCCGAGATCCTTCTCGTAGATCTGCCCGTCCTGATTGACGATGAAGGTCATCACGCCGGTCTCGCCGTAGCGCGCGGGCGTCGCAATCACGCCGAAGCCGTTCGTCAGCTTGCCGTCCTGCAGATAGTTCTTCGCGCCGCCCTGCGCGTTCGCGCCCTGCGCCGTCAGGATGCGGTAGTGGTAGCCGTAGTAGCCGTCCTTGTCGGTAGGCTTGTTCGGCATCGTCGCGGCGAGCGGACCGAGCGGGCTTTCCGGATCGCCCGGCGCGGTGTGCCAGTAGAGGCCGTCGTGCTTGCCGGGCGTGCTCACGAAACGGTCGGCGTAGCGGCCGGCCGTCATTTGATAGTCGCTTTGCGCGGCGACGACCGCGAGCGCGACCTGCATCGCCGAACGCTCGTTGCGGCCGATACGCCGCGTGAGCACTTCGTTGCGCGCGGCGGGCATGTCGAAGCGCCAGCCTTTCGCAACTTTCACGAGCGGAATCGGCAGGGTCCAGCCGCTCGTGCCCGCTTCGATATGGGCGGCCGGACGGCCATCGACCGGCTGTGTATCCTCGACGATGCGATGCTGCTGCGCCCACGCGGCGAGGTATGCGTAGATGTCCTCTTCGCCGATGCTGCCCTCGGGCACGTAGCGCCCGTGGTCCTTGCCGAGGACTTTCGAGAGCGCGGTTTCGTCGTTGGTCGCGATGGCGTCGGTGAACGCCTGCGCGGCGGCTTCGGCTGTGGGATACACGGCCTGCGCGTATGCGAACGATGCGCCGAGCGCGAGCGACGCGGCAACAAGTGCGCGAAGCAATGGCTTCTTCGATGAGGCGAGTGTTTTCATGTCGGGCTCCTGGATCTGGCGTTCGCCGCCTGAGCGGCGTTTGACGATGGACGCGATCATCACCGGCGGAATCCTCCTCCGCCGCCGCCTCGATGGAACCCGCCGCCGCCTCCGCCGCCACCTCCGTGGAATCCGCCGCCACCGCCGCCGCCGCGTTGCACGCCGCCGCCTCCATGGAATCCGCCGCCGCCACCACCACCACCACCGCCGCCGCCAAGCCCGCCGCCCGCCTGACGCTCGACACCGCCGCCGCGGTTATGTGACTGATTGGCGAACGACTCCCGGCTCGCCTGTCCGCGCTGCATGTCCTGCCGCGCACCGTTGCCGTCGCCCGCGCCGCGCAGCGCGTTATCGCGATTCACGTCCTGCGAGCGCTGCCGCAGGTCGCTCGTGTTGCGCGCGTTCTCTCCGCCGCCCTGGCGGATGCTCTGCACGCGCTGGCTGGCCGGCTCGTTGAGGTTTTGCCCGGTGCGCTGCTGCAGCGTCTGGGCCGCCTGCGCGCGCCCGTCCTCGCGGCCGCGAAACTGGTTGGCGTTCGCGCCGCGATTCGCGTTGTTCAACGTGTTCTGCCGGTTCTGGACGTTGGTCCGGTTGAACTGCGGATCGTTGCGGTTCCAGCGCACGTTGTTGCTGTTCGCGTTGATGCGGTTGCTCGTGTTGATGTTGTTGTAGCGGTTCACGTTGACGTTGACATCGCCGTGACCCCAGTTGCAATTGCCCCACAGCGAATTCACGACCGCGACGCCCGCGCCGAACGCGAGGCCGCCGACGAACGCCGACGCCATCGCATATCCCGGAGGCGGCGGCACGTAGACCGGCGGATAGGCTGGATAGGGCCATGTGCCGTACACGACCGTCGGGTTGTAGGTCGGCACATAGACTACTTGCGGATTGGCCGGCTCGATCTGGATCACCGTCGTGCTGGTGGTCGTGCTGCCCGGCGGCGGCGGCGCGCTCGTGACCTTCTGCTGCTCGTTCGTCTTGAGATTGCCCGCGCTTTGCGCCGCGCGCCGCAGACGCTGAACCGAGTCCATCACGTCGCTCGGCTGCGCGATGAAGGCGTTGCCGAGCTGCGTCACCCAGTCGATCTTGGAGGCCATCGTCGCGAGCGCCTGAGGGAACGCGACGAGCGATTGCACGCTCGGGTCCCACGGCTCGGATTGCACGGCCTTGACCGCGTCGTCGCCCTTGACGTTCGGATTCGCCTTCGACCACGCGGCCGCTTCGGTGATCTGCGACGGATACGTCGACGCCATCATCACCTGCGCGAGCAGCGCGTCGGGATAGAGCGCGACCGGCGCGGTCAGCGCATCGAGCTGCTGGTTCGTGAGCTTCGGCGCGGTGCTCGCGGCGTCCTGCGTCTGTGCGTGCACCTGTCCGGGAAGGAGCGCCGCGAGCGGCAGCGCGAGCGCAACGCTCATCGCGATGATCCGCAGCGTGCGCGCGCGATGCCCGACGACGATGTAAGGGTTTCGTTTCAAGATCAAGTCCTCCGGTGCACGCGCGATGCGCACGTTGCTTGCCGACAGGCGGCGAACTGATGCGCAGTGCTTGATGAAAGCGAAGGGAACGATGCGAGAGAGCGCGCTGGTCTCGAAGGTATCGACACCAAACGTTTGACCGTCGAGCAAGTACGTGGCAGACGCCTTGTCGCGCATGACCGTTGTCCGGTAGTGGGTCCGGCCAAATTACGGGCGGGCCGCGATGTGTGTCAACGTGATTCAGGAAATATCACGTTTCACTCTCGCCGACAACGGGGGTTTCGGAAGGGGACGGGCGGCGCGATGCGGGCATCGGGCGCGCCATGAAAGCGCGGCCGGCATGACGATGCCGGCCGCGAACGGGAGAGCGAAGCCGTTACTGCTGAGGCTTGTTCGACAGCGCGAGGCGCAGCAGATCCGCGACAGTGTTCACAGAGAGCTTCTCCATGATGTTCGCGCGATGCGCTTCCACCGTCTTGATGCTGATGCCGAGATCGTCGGCGATCTGCTTGTTCAGGCGTCCCGCGATGATGCGTTCGAGCACCTGATGCTCGCGCGCGGTCAGCTTGCCCAGACGCTCGGCGGCGGCGCGCTGCTGCTGCACGCTGGTGCTTTCGCTGCGCGCCTTTTCCAGCATGCGCTCCACGAGCTTGCGCAGCTCGGCCTCGTCGAAAGGCTTTTCGATGAAGTCCATCGCGCCTTTTTTCATCGTCGAGACGGCCATCGGCACGTCGCCGTGACCCGTCACGAAGATGATCGGCAGGAGCGAATTCTCGGCGATGAGTTTCTCCTGCAACTCCAGCCCCGTCATGCCGGCCATCCGCACGTCGAGGATCAGGCAGGAAATCGCGCCGGAGTGCGAGATCGGCAGATAGACGTCGAGAAACGATTCCGCGCTGGAGAAACACTGAACGCGATAGCCGTTTGCTTCGAGCAGCCAGCGCAAGGAATCACGCACGGCTTCGTCATCGTCGACGACGAAGACGGTTTCCTGAGTGGTGACTGTGCTCATAGTTCTCCCGTAACTGTTTGTTGTCTCGTATGTTCGTCCTGCGCATCCGTGCCGCTCGTGCCCGAGCTGCCGTCCACTGCGCCGATCGGCAGGCTGCAGTGGAAGGTCGCGCCGGTCACGTGGCCGTCCGCTTCGACGTTGTTGACGACCCAGAGGCGTCCGCGATGCGACTCGATGATCGAGCGGCAGATGTTCAGCCCCATGCCCATGCCATCGGACTTGGTGCTGTAAAACGGTTCGAAGAGGCGCTCGGCGGTTGCCTCGTCCACGCCCGGACCCTGATCGACCACGCTGATGCACACGAAGCCGCCGTCCATGCGCTGCACGACGACGCGAATCACCGGATCGATGGCGTTCGGTTTCGCATCATGCATCGCCTCGGCCGCGTTTTTCAACAGGTTGACCAACACTTGTTCGATCAAAACCGGATCGACGTAGATCACCGGCATGCGCGAGCGGATTTCGGTGACGATGCGAATCTTGCGTTTGCGCGCCTCGATTTCGGCGAGACCGACCGCGTCCGCGACGATATCCGCGACGCGCGCCGCCTGGCGCTTGGGCTCGCTGCGCTTCACGAACTCGCGGATGCGCTTGATGATCATGCCTGCGCGTACGGCCTGCTGCGCGGTCTTTTCGAGCACGGGAAGCAGCGTTTCCTGCGTCACGCGGCCGGATTTCACCAGCGCGACGCAGCCCGAACAATAGTTGTTGATCGCCGCGAGCGGCTGATTCAGCTCGTGCGCGAGCGACGACGCCATTTCGCCCATCGTCATCAGGCGGCTCGTGAACTGGAGCTTTTCTTCCTGCTGATGCGCGAGTTCCTGCGCCTGCTTGCGCTGCGTGATGTCGGTGGCGATCTGCATCTGCGCGAGATGGCCGTCGACCCACTGGATGTACTGGCGGCGCACCTCAAACCACTTCTGGATGCCTTCGACATAGACTTCCTGCGCGTCCGCCGAGCTTTCGGTGAGCGCGGTGGCGGGCAGGCCCGCGTAGGTGTCGACCATGTCGATGGTGTCCGACGAACTCTGCGAGCCGCCGTCGAACGCGGCGCCCGCGAGCTCCAGATGCCCGTCCGGACGGATGCCGAACAGATGCCGGTAATAGCGATTGGCGAAGAGCAGCTCGGCTTCGTCGGCGGCGAGCACGGAGACGGCCGCGTCGAGGCTTTCGAGCACGGTGGTGAAGCGCTCGTGCGCGGCGGCGAGTTCTTCGCGCGCGCGCTTGGGCTCGGTGATGTCCGTCATCGAGGACATCCAGCCGGTCTGCCGGCCCGAACTGTCGATCAGCGGCGACACGTACAGCCGCGCGTGGAAGAACGAACCGTCCTTGCGCCGCACGCGCAGTTCGAAGCCGGAAGAAGGCGCCTTGCCGCGCAGCGTCATGTCGAGCTGGCGCTGCATTTCGGGATACGCGTCGCGCGGCCAGTACGGGAACGGCGCGTTCTTGCCGACGAGATCGCTCTCGTCCCAGCCCGTCATGCGGCAGAACGCGGGATTCACGTGCGTGATGCGGCCGTGCATGTCGAGCACGCGCATGCCGATCAGCACCGAGTTTTCCATCGCGCGTCGAAAAAACGCTTCGGCGTACAGCGCCTGTTGCGCCTCGAAGCGCTGGCGCGTGTGCTTCCACAGGCTCCAGAGACTCCAGAGCACGAAGCACGACAAACCCGCGACGAGCCAGACGAGCGTGTTGTTGGTGAAGTTCGTGAGCTGCGGATACGAATACACGCGCACCGACAGGCCCTGTCCCGGCGGATCGAGCGGCAGGTCGTAGAACATGTCGCGCGGCAGGCGCGGGCGGCTCGACGTGGTCGCGAGCTCGCGGTTGTTCAGGTCGGTGATGGAAATCTTGTACTTCGCCGACAGTTCGCTGGGAATGTCGTGCTTCAGGACGCCTTCGATCGAGAACACCGCCGCGATCGAGCCGAGAAACTCGCGGTCGCGGAAAACCGGTGTCTGCAGGGTGATATAGCCATTGCCGAGGTCGTCGTAGAGCAACGGCGAGTAGACTTGGCGGCGGGTGGTGCGCGCTTCGTCGAATGCGGCCTGCACGGCCTCGTCCATCTGCGTGTCGTTGGGCTTCGCGAGCCGCGATCCGAGCACGGGCAGCGGCGTATTCGGCCAGCGGGGCTTATGCTCGCTCGTGTACCAGTTCATGTAGAGGATCTCGGGATGCCCCTGCATGATGTCGGTGGACGAGGTCTGGAAGGTTTGCGGGTCGCCGTGGCCGGTCGCGATGTCGCGCGCGAGCGCCTGGATCTGCTCCTGCGCGCCGGTCATCGAAAGACGGATTTGCTGCTGTGCCCACGCGACATTCCGATAGAGCGTGTCTTCCTGCTGCTGTTGCTCGCGCCGGTTCAGGCTCCATAGGATGAGACTCATCACGACCAGGAATACCAGGATCGAAATGAGCGGCGTGAGTAAATAGGAGTTCGACCACCACGGGCCGTGGTGCCAGCGGGAGGGCGAGGCGTCGGTCGGCTTTCGCGCGACCCTCGCCGAGCGTTTGATCAGCCGTTCGGTCAACATGGAAGCGATTGTAACGCAGCGCCTGATTGTTAATCGGCGTAAAAAGACGGTAAAGAAGTATGGATTGTCGCAAAAGGAGGAGAAACATCTGAACAAAAAAGTCTTATCGGACGGTGCGTTGCAGCAATTTTTCGTATGGTGAGATTAACTCTCATGATTTGAAAAATTCCTTGCATCATGGTCTGGACCCTCTTTAGAATTGCCGGCACGCGGCCAGTGCCCGCCTTCGATCGGGCGTGCGCCGGCGGTTCTCAGAGTGTTCCTCACATCAGGAGACGAGCATGTCCGCTGTACCCGACGAAGTTCTCAAATATGTCGCCAACGCCAAGGACGACGATCCTCAGGAAACCGCCGAGTGGCTCGACGCGCTCGATGGCGTAATTTCCGCGGTCGGTCCTGATCGCGCGCACTACCTGATCGAGAAACAGATCGAATTCGCTCGCGTGCATGGCGAGCACCTGCCGTTCTCGGCGAACACGCCGTACATCAACACGATCCCCGTCGCCGCGCAGGCGAAGAATCCGGGCGATCAGGACCTCGAACACCGCATCCGCTCGTACACCCGCTGGAACGCCATCGCGATGGTGCTGCGCGCGGGCAAGGACACGAACGTCGGCGGGCACATCGCTTCGTTCGCGTCGGCCGCAACGCTCTATGACGTCGGCTTCAATCACTTCTGGCACGCGCCGTCGAAAGAACACGGCGGCGATCTCGTGTTCGTGCAGGGCCACTCGTCGCCGGGTGTGTACTCGCGCGCGTTCCTGCTCGGCCGCCTGACCGAGAAGCAACTGAACAACTTCCGTCAGGAAGTGGGCGGCGAGGGCATCTCCTCGTATCCGCATCCGTGGCTGATGCCGGACTTCTGGCAATTCCCGACCGTGTCGATGGGTCTCGGCCCGATCATGGCGATCTATCAGGCGCGCTTCATGAAGTACATGGCGGCGCGCGGCATCGCGAAGACGGAAGGCCGCAAGGTCTGGGCGTTCCTCGGCGACGGCGAGACGGACGAGCCGGAATCGCTCGGCGCGATCGGCATGGCCGGCCGCGAGCGTCTGGACAACCTCGTGTTCGTCATCAACTGCAACCTGCAGCGCCTGGACGGTCCGGTGCGCGGCAACGGCAAGATCATCCAGGAACTCGAAAGCGAATTCCGCGGCGCGGGCTGGAACGTCATCAAGGTCATCTGGGGCAGCCGCTGGGATGCGCTCTTCGCGCGCGACAAGACCGGCGCGCTGATGCGCCGCATGATGGAAGTCGTCGACGGCGAATACCAGACGTACAAGTCGGAGTCGGGCGCGTTCGTACGCGAGCACTTCTTCAACACGCCGGAACTGAAGGCGCTCGTCGCCGACTGGTCCGATGACGACATCTGGAACCTGAACCGCGGCGGACACGATCCGCACAAGATCTACGCGGCCTTCGACGCCGCGACCAAGACGAAGGGCGCGCCGACCGTCATCCTCGCCAAGACCATCAAGGGCTATGGCATGGGCGAGCACGGTCAGGCGATGAACATCACGCACCAGCAGAAGAAGCTGCCGATCGACACGCTGAAGAAATTCCGCGACCAGTTCCGCCTGCCGCTCAGCGACGAGCAGATCGCCGACGTGCCGTACCTCACGTTCGAGGAAGGCTCGAAGGAACTGGAGTACATGCGTCAGAAGCGCATGGACCTGGGCGGCTATCTGCCGTCGCGCCGCGAGAAGGCGGAATCGCTGCCGGTGCCGGCGCTCTCCGCGTTCGAGCCGCTCCTGAAGGGCACGGGCGAAGGCCGCGAAATCTCCACGACGATGGCCTTCGTGCGGATCCTGAACATCCTGCTGAAGGACAAGGCGCTCGGCAAGCGCGTCGTGCCGATCGTGCCGGACGAGTCGCGTACCTTCGGCATGGAAGGTCTCTTCCGTCAGATCGGCATCTGGAATCAGGAAGGCCAGAAGTACGTGCCGGAAGACTCCGACCAGCTGATGTTCTACCGCGAATCGGAGACGGGTCAGATTCTGCAGGAAGGCATCAACGAAGCGGGTGGCATGTGTGACTGGATCGCGGCCGCGACGTCGTACTCGACGCACGGCGAGATCATGATCCCGTTCTACATCTTCTACTCGATGTTCGGCTTCCAGCGCATCGGCGATCTGGCATGGGCCGCGGGCGACATGCGTTCGCGCGGCTTCCTGCTGGGCGGCACCGCGGGCCGCACGACGCTCAACGGCGAAGGCCTGCAGCACGAAGACGGCCACTCGCTGCTGTGGGCGGCGTCCGTCCCGAACTGCGTGAGCTACGACCCGACGTTCGGCTACGAGCTCGCGGTCATCATGCAGGATGGTCTGCGCCGCATGGTCGCGGATCAGGAAGACGTGTACTACTACATCACCGTGATGAACGAGAACTACGAGCATCCGGCGATCCCGCAAGGCGATGCCGTTGCTTCGGACATCATCAAGGGCATGTACGCGTTCAAGAAGGCCGAAGGCGCGGGCAAGGCGCACGTTCAACTGATGGGCGCGGGCACGATCTTCAATGAAGTGATCGCCGCCGCCGATCTCCTGAAGAACGACTGGAACGTCACCGCCGATCTCTGGAGCGTGCCGAGCTTCACCGAACTGGCGCGCGACGGTCAGGCGTGCGAGCGCTGGAACCTGCTGCATCCGACGGAAGAGAAGCGCGTGCCGCACGTGAGCGCGCTGCTCAAGGGCGCGAAGGGCCCGGTGATCGCATCGACGGACTACATCCGTGCGCTCGTCGACCAGATCCGCGGCTATGTGCCGAACAAGTTCGTGGTGCTCGGCACCGACGGCTACGGCCGCTCGGATACGCGCGAGGCGCTGCGCCACTTCTTCGAAGTCGACCGCTACTGGGTGACGCTGGCCGCGCTGAACGCGCTGGCCGACGAAGGCACGATCGAGCGCAAGGTCGTCGCCGAGGCGATCAAGAAGTACAACCTCGACCCGTCCAAACCCAACCCGATGACCGTCTAAAGGCATCGCCCCCGTGCGTTGTGACGCGGCCTCCTTCCGAAGCGGAAGGAGGCCCGCGTGCAACCCAGGAGACACTAATAATGAGTCAAGCGATCGAAGTCAAAGTGCCGGACATCGGCGATTTCAAGGACATCCCCGTGATCGAAGTGCTGGTCAAGGTGGGTGATACGGTCGAACCCGAGCAGTCGCTCGTCACGCTCGAATCCGACAAGGCGACGATGGACGTGCCGAGTTCGGCGGCGGGCACCGTGAAGGAGGTCAAGGTCAAGGTCGGCGACAACGTGTCGGAAGGCACGCTGATCGTCGTGCTGGAAGGCGGCGCATCCGCTTCCGCGCCTGCCGCCAAGCAGGAAGCGGCCGCACCGGCTCCGGCGGCGGCGCCCGCTGCCGCGCCCGCGGCGAGCGGCGGCGGTACCATCGAAGTGAAGGTGCCGGACATCGGCGACTTCAAGGACATTCCGGTCATCGAGATCGGCGTGAAGGTCGGCGACAAGGTCGAGAAGGAGCAGTCGCTCGTCACGCTCGAATCCGACAAGGCGACGATGGACGTGCCGAGTCCCGAGGCGGGCACGGTGAAGGAGCTGAAGGTCAAGATCGGCGACACGGTTTCCGAAGGCACGCTGATCGTCGTGCTGGAAGGCGGCGCTGGAGCGGCTGCGCCCGCGGCGGCTCCCGCGCCCGCGAAGCCGGTCGAAGTGCCGTCCGATGCGCCCGTGAAACCCGCTCCCGCGAAAGAGGCGCCGTCCGCGCTCGCGCAGGCGCCCCTGATGCCCGCCGGCGACGGCACGCGCACGTCGAGCCACGCGTCGCCGTCGGTGCGCAAGTTCGCGCGCGACCTGGGCGTCGATGTGTCGCGCGTGCGCGGCAGCGGTCCGAAAGGCCGCATCACGCAAGGCGACATCACCGCGTTCGTCAAGGGCGTGATGTCGGGACAGGGTGCGGCGCCCGCAGCGGCTGCACCGGCTGGCGGTGGCGGCGGCGAGCTGGGTCTCCTGCCGTGGCCGAAGATCGATTTCACGAAGTTCGGGCCGATCGATCCGAAGCCGCTGTCGCGCATCAAGAAGATCTCGGGTGCGAACCTGCATCGCAACTGGGTGATGATCCCGCACGTCACGAACAACGACGAAGCCGACATCACCGAGCTCGAAGAACTGCGCGTCAAGCTGAACAAGGAACACGAAAAAGCGGGCGTGAAGTTCACGATGCTCGCGTTCGTCATCAAGGCCGTGGTCTCGGCGCTCAAGAAGTTCCCGGACTTCAACGCGAGCCTGGACGGCGACAACCTCGTGTTCAAGAAGTACTACCACATCGGTTTCGCGGCCGATACGCCGAACGGTCTCGTCGTTCCGGTGATCCGCGACGCGGACAAGAAGGGCCTCGTCGATATCGCCAAGGAAATGGCGGAGCTGTCGAAGCTCGCGCGCGACGGCAAGCTCAAGCCCGATCAGATGCAGGGCGGCTGCTTCTCGATCTCGTCGCTGGGCGGCATCGGCGGCACGCACTTCACGCCGATCATCAACGCGCCCGAAGTCGCGATTCTCGGCCTGTCGCGCGGTCAGATGAAGCCGGTGTGGGACGGCAAGCAGTTCGTGCCGCGCCTCACGCTGCCGATGTCGCTGTCGTACGACCATCGCGTCATCGACGGTGCGGCCGCTGCGCGCTTCAACGCTTATCTGTCGGCGATTCTGGGCGATTTCCGTCGCGTCATTCTCTGATCTTCGGATCTGGCCGACGGCGGAACCTCGGGGCGTTGCCCTGAGGTTCCATCCGCACATCTCTTAGGGGACAACATGAGTCTCGTCGAACTAAAAGTACCCGACATCGGCGACTTCTCCGATGTCGATGTCATCGAAGTCAATATCAAACCCGGCGACAGCATCGAAAAGGAACAGGGCGTCATCACGCTCGAAACCGACAAAGCCACGATGGAAGTGCCTGCCGATGTCGCGGGTACGATCAAGGAAGTGAAGGTCAAGCAGGGCGACAAGGTCAGCCAAGGCTCGGTCATCGCGATGGTCGAAACGGAAGGCGCGGGTGCTGCCGCTGCGCCCGCTGCCGCGCCGGCTCCGGCCGCCGCACCCGCGAAGGCTGCGGGCGGTGGCGGCGTGCAGGACGTGAAGGTGCCGGATATCGGCGACTTCAAGGATATTCCGGTCATCGAAGTGCACGTGAAGCCGGGCGATACGGTCGAGAAGGAACAATCGCTCATCACGCTCGAATCCGACAAGGCCACGATGGACGTGCCTTCTCCGGCTGCGGGCACGGTGAAGGAAGTGAAGGTGAAGGTCGGTGACAACGTGTCGGAAGGCACGCTCGTCCTGACGCTCGAAGGCGGCGACGCGGCTCCCGCGGCCGCGCCTCAGAAGGCCGCTCCGGCAGCCGCCGCAGCCGCTCCGGCGTCCGCGTCCACGCCCGCGCCGCAGGCGGGCAGCTACTCCGGCGCCGCCGATGTCGAATGCGACATGCTCGTGATCGGCGCGGGCCCCGGCGGTTACTCGGCGGCGTTCCGGTCCGCCGATCTCGGCATGAAGACGGTGCTGGTCGAGCGTTATTCGACGCTGGGCGGCGTGTGTCTGAACGTCGGCTGCATTCCGTCGAAGGCGCTGCTGCATACCGCGCTCGTCATCGACGAAGCGGCGGAACTCGCGGCGCACGGCATCAGCTTCGGCGAGCCGAAAGTCGATCTCGACAAGCTGCGCGGTTTCAAGGAAGGCGTCGTCAAGAAACTGACCGGCGGTCTCGCGGGCATGGCGAAGGCGCGCAAGGTGCAGGTGGTCACCGGCGTCGGCAGTTTCGTCGATCCGAACCATATGGAAGTGCAGGGCGCGGACGGCAAGAAGGTCGTGAAGTTCAAGCAGGCGATCATCGCGGCCGGCTCGCAAGCCGTGAAGCTGCCGTTCTTCCCGGACGATCCGCGTGTCGTCGATTCGACCGGCGCGCTCGAATTGCGTCAGCTTCCGAAGCGCATGCTCGTGGTGGGCGGCGGCATCATCGGACTGGAAATGGCGACCGTTTATTCGACGCTCGGCTCGGACATCGATGTGGTCGAAATGCTCGATGGCCTGATGCTCGGCGCGGACCGCGATCTCGTCAAGGTTTGGGAGAAGTTCAATTCCAAGCGCTTCACGAACGTGATGCTCAAGACCAAGACGACCAAGGCCGAAGCCAAGGAAGACGGCATCTACGTGACCTTCGAAGGCGAGAAGGCGCCGAGCGAACCGCAGCGCTATGACCTCGTTCTGCTCGCGGTCGGACGCAGCCCGAACGGCGGCAAGGTCGGCGCGGACAAGGCCGGCGTGGCGGTGACGGATCGCGGCTTCATCAACGTCGACAAACAGATGCGCACCAACGTGCCGCACATCTTCGCGATCGGTGATCTCGTCGGTCAGCCGATGCTCGCGCACAAGGCCGTGCACGAAGGCCATGTCGCGGCGGAAGCGGCGCACGGCGAGAAGGCATATTTCGACGCGCTGCAGATTCCGTCGGTGGCGTACACCGATCCGGAAGTGGCATGGGCCGGCAAGACGGAAGACCAGTGCAAGGCCGAAGGCATCAAGTTCGGCAAGGCCGTGTTCCCGTGGGCCGCGTCGGGCCGCGCGATCGCGAATGGCCGCGACGAGGGCTTTACCAAGCTGATCTTCGATGAAGAGACGCATCGCGTGATCGGCGGCGGCATCGTCGGTCTGAACGCGGGCGATCTGATCAGCGAAGTGTGTCTCGCGATCGAGATGGGCGCGGATGCAACCGATATCGGCAAGACGATCCATCCGCACCCGACGCTCGGCGAATCGGTCGGGATGGCCGCCGAGTTGTACGAAGGCGTGTGCACGGATTTGCCGCCGCAGCGCAAGAAGTAAGCGTTCGCGCTTCGAAAGTGCAAAGGCGCGCTCCTTAACCGGAGCGCGCCTTTTTCATTTGCAGGGCAAACGGCGGACGACAAAAAACCCGGCACGGTGGCCGGGTTCTTCGTCATGCGTGCTGCGCTAAACCGGGCAGGGCCCGGCGGCAAACTTACGCAACCGACTTCTTGGCAGCGCGGGAAGCTTGCTCGGTCGCTTGCGTAGCGGCCTTCGTCGCAGCCGTAGCGGCAGCGTTGAAGTTGCTTTCAGCGATTTCGACAGCTTGCTTCGTTGCCTTGTGAACCGTTTCGTACGTCGTGTTGGCAGCGGTGATAGCCGACTTCATCACGGCGACAGCCGTTTCCGAACCAGCCGGTGCGTTCTTCGCGACGTTGTCGACGAGCGTTTGCACCTTGCGGTTTTGCTCTTCGTACTGCGCTTCTGCGACGCGGGCGAATTCAGCTTGCGTGGCCGACGCGATTTCATACAGGTGACGGCCATACGACAGCACCTTTTCCGCGACCGGCTGCGTCAGGCTGGCTTGCAGCGCGAGCAGTTCTTGAGCGTCCTTGACCGACAGCGCGCGTTGCGCGTTTTCCTGGCTTTCGGCCAGCGTCGACTTCACGACTTGCAGGTTCAGTTCGACCAGCTTCTCGACGCCTTCGAACGCCTTGTTCGTCAGACCGAACAGCGTGTCGAAGTTAGCTTTTTGTGCAGCGGCGATTTGCTCGGGGGTCAACAGCGTCATCTCAGGCTCCTGATGGCCGACCCATCAAACGCGGGTCGTGGTTTGGGTAGATCCGGCGCGATGAACCTGGCCGGCTAGGTGCAACTGCAATTGGTGCGTCGCAACATGAGACCCATTTTAGAGATATTCCGATGGATGTCAAGCACTTTTTGTGCGCCGCACAATGAATCGAAATTGTATGTTAAACAAGGACTTAGTTGCTAAAAAAGCGTGCGAGCTGCGCATCGGTGGAAACCCTGAGCATCCATGCTGCATATGGCCGTTGAGAGCGTCAGTTGCGCTTTCCCGAAGTGGATGAGAACACGTCCGGATGACCATTTGATGTTGCCCGCGCGCGCGAAGTCCGAGTCTTATCGCGATGCAAAACGAGAAGTTTCCGAAGTTTGTCTTAATTTTAAGATGTTGCCGTACACCAAATTGTTGAAGAAACGTTAACATTTCGGCTGTCCGATCTGTCGCGTGTTTGTCCGCGGCATCCGACCGCCCCTCCGTCGATTCGAAGTTCTGCGTTTTGTCCGATTCGGTTCACACGTTTAACTAAAGTCGTGGAAAGTTTTGCCGATAGTGCGTTTGCCGTCGTGTAGAAAAGCGCGCTTTTGGCAGCACGGTTCCGCCGGGACGATCGTTTTTTTCCGATCGAGGCGCGCTGTTGATCGGCAATATGCAATCCAGGCTTACAACTCAGTTTAACGAGTGCCGATAAGTGCTTAATATTGCTTAAATTTCGTTGCTTCACTACACTTGGCGGTACCCTCCAGCCGCCCAACAGAACACTAATGAAAACCGAAATGTTTTCGTCGTTGAAGGTGGTGCATGGCGTGGCAGTGCGCTCGGCATTGTCCATCGCTGTCTCCATCGCAGTAGCGACGTCTTTCGCAGCGGCTCCGGCTGAAGCCCTTGCAAAGACCGCCACGGCAACCAAGACCGCAAAGAAATCCACCGCGCAAGCCGAAAAGCCTGCACGCGTGGCGAAAACCACTCTCAAGGCGCCGAAGGCCGCGAAAGCCGCCAAGGTCGCCGCCACGGATGACGACGACGATGCGCCCCGCGCGTCGCGCAAGCGTCGGGTGTCGTATCGCATGGAACCGCATGCGCGCCGCGGCGCGGTGCACGCAGTCGCGTTCCAGCCGCGTGCGACGTCGGTCGGCCAGGCGTTCGGCCTGCATGACACGCCCGACAGCCTCGCGCTGCGCTCGAGCGTTGCCTATGTCGTCGACCAGAACACGTCCGAGACGCTCTTCGACAAGAATTCGCGCGCCGTCGTGCCGATCGCGTCGATCACGAAACTCATGACGGCGATGGTCGTGCTCGACTCGCACATGCCGCTCACCGACGAGATCAGCGTCACCGACGAAGACCGCGACTACGAGAAGTTCACCGGTTCGCGCCTGGCGGTCGGTTCGGAGCTGAATCGCGAGGACATGCTGCACATCGCGCTGATGGCATCCGAGAATCGCGCGGCGGCTGCGCTGTCGCGCTATTACCCGGGCGGCCGTCCGGCGTTCATCGCTGCGATGAATGCGAAGGCGAAGTCGCTCGGCATGACCGACACGCACTTCGAGAACTCGACGGGCCTGACGAGCCAGAATGTGTCGAGCGCGCGCGACCTCGTGAAGATGGTGAACGCGGCGTATCAATATCCGCTGATCCGCAAGTTCTCGACCGATCGCAGCTACGACGTCTTCACCGGCAAGCGCAACATTGCCTACAACAGCACGAACGCGCTGATCCGCAATGCGTCGTGGGATATCGGCCTGCAAAAGACGGGCTTCATCAACGAAGCGGGCGAATGTCTCGTGATGCAGGCGAACGTGAACGGCCGCCCGGTCGTGATCGTCCTGCTCGACTCGTACGGCAAGTACTCGCGTTTCGCCGATGCGGGCCGCCTGCGCTCGTTTCTCGATACGCTCGGCGAGCCGCACATCATGAGCGCCGATATGGGTAGCGGCGCGAATCCTTGAGCGTCTGACTTTCGTCGGCTCGAGCAGCCGACTCAAAAGAAAACGGGATTCGTCGAAAGACGAATCCCGTTTTTTTCATGGAGCGCGGTTCAGCGGTGCGCGTGCGGCGCTTCGGCGGCCGCCTGTTCCGGGTGATACCCGAGCGACTGCGAGATTTCGAGCGCCGTATGGCTCAGTTGCTTGAGCCAGGCGTCCTGCAGACGATCGGCGGGCGCGGACAGCGACAGACCGGCCACGAGCCGTCCGGTGTCGTCGTAGATGCCGGCCGCGATGCAGCGCACGCCGAGTTCCAGTTCCTCGTTGTCGCGCGCGCAGGCTTGCTGGCGCACCATCGACAGTTCGCGTTCGAGCTTCGAGAGATCGGTGATGCTGTTCTGCGTGTGGCCGGAGAGGCCGGTGCGCATCGCGTAGGCGCGCACGCGGGTGGCTTCGTCGGCGGCGAGGAACAGTTTTCCTACGGACGTCAGATGCAAGGGCGCGCGGCCGCCGATCGCCCGCACGACCTGCATGCCCGAGCGCTCGGAATATGCGCGCTCGATATACACGATCTCGTCGCCTTGCCGTACGGACAGATTGACAGTCTGGCCCGTCTGACGATGCAGCTCGCGCATCGGCGGCATCGCGGCCTCGCGTACCGAGAGACGCGCCTTCACGAGATTGCCGAGTTCGAGCAGCCGCATGCCGAGCCGGTAGGTGCCCGGATCGGAACGATCGACGAGACGGCACAGCACCATGTCGTTCAGGATGCGATGCGCGGTTGACGGATGCAGTTCCGTGCTCTGGGACAGCTCTTTCAGGCTGACGGGGTCAGTGTGATCGGCGAGGGCGTCGAGAAGACGCATCATGCGCTCGATCACCTGAATGGACGTTTTGGATTCCGGGTTCGTATCGCTCATCGTGAAAAATCGGTTGATGCGTCAAACAGCGGAATGGCGATTGTATCTCATAATGTGAAAAAAGCGAACGCCGGTCAAAAAGATGCCCTTCGTCAATGATGCTCGCGGACCCGCGCGAGCCCGACGGGCGGGACTTTCGCGGATAATCGTCGGTGCGTTCAATCACTTCTACAAAACAGGAAACGCCCCCAATGCGAGTCGGACTATTCGTCACGTGTCTCATCGACATGATGCGCCCTGAAATCGGCTTCTCGGTGATCAAGCTGATCGAGCGGGCGGGTTTCGAAGTGGTCGTGCCGCCCTCGCAGACGTGCTGCGGCCAGCCTGCCTACAATTCGGGCGATCGTCCGCTCGCGCGCGATCTCGCCGAAAAAACGCTCCGCGAGTTCGAACAGTTCGACTATGTCGTGGTGCCGTCGGGTTCCTGCGGCGGCATGATCCGCGCGCATTACGGCGATCTCTTTCGCGACGATCCGCAACTGATGGGCCGCTTCGCGCGCCTGCAACCGCGTGTTTTCGAGCTGACGGATTTTCTCGTGAATGTCGCGAAGGCGCGCATGGAGCCCGGCGCATTCGACGGCATGGTGACCTATCACGATTCCTGCTCGGGTCTGCGCGAACTCGGCGTGAAATCGCAGCCGCGCGAACTGCTCGCGCAGGCGGGCGTTCCGGTCACGGAGATGGCGGGCTGCGAGCATTGCTGCGGCTTCGGCGGCACCTTCGCGGTGAAGTACGGCGACATTTCGACCGCGATCGTCGATGAAAAGTGCGCGAACATCAAGGCGAGCGGGGCGGACACCGTCGTGCTCGGCGATCTCGGCTGCATGTTGAACATCGAAGGGCGCCTGCGCCGCACCGGCGATACGTCGACGCGAGTGCTGCACATCGCGCAGGTGCTTGCCGGCGACGCGCAAGGCCGCGCGTGAGCGCATCCTGAAAGAGAGACCGAACATGCAAGTCCAGACGATGCATTTCAAGGCGCGCGCTTCAGCCAAGCTCGCCGACGAGCGCCTGCAACAGAATCTCACGAAGCTCTCGACCAAGTTCGTGAGCGCGCGCGCGAGCGCGGTGCGCGACATCGACTTCGAGGCGACCCGCGCGGCGCTCAAGGAGCGGCGCGATCGTGCGCTCGACAATCTCGACGTGTGGCTCGAAACCTTCGAGCGCGAAGCGACCCGGCGCGGAGCCACGGTGCTCTACGCCGAATCGACGCAGGACGCGGCCAGGCTCGTGGCGGATATCGCTCGCAAGCACGACGTGAAAAAGGTCATCAAGACCAAGTCGATGGTCTCGGAAGAGATGCAGTTGAATCGCGTGCTCGGCGAGATGGGCGTGCAGTCCATCGAGACCGACCTCGGCGAATACATCCTGCAGATCAACGATAACGAGCCGCCGAGCCACATCATCGCGCCAGTCGTCCACAAGGATAAGGAACAGATCGCCGATCTCTTCGCGAAGACGCACAACAAGCCGCGCCTGACCGATATTCCCGAGATGACGCGCGAGGCGCGCGAAGTGCTGCGTCCGCATTTCATGTCGGCGGACATGGGCGTGACGGGCGGCAACTTTTTGATCGCGGAGACGGGATCGGTGGCCGTCGTCACGAACGAGGGCAACGAAGGCATGTGCACGGTGATGCCGCGCGTGCATGTCGCGGTGACGGGCATCGAAAAGGTGCTGCCGACGCTCGAGGATCTCGCGACCGCAATGCGCCTCCTGCCGCGTTCGGCGACCGGGCAGACGATCTCGAACTATTTCTCGCTTCTGACCGGGCCGCGCGCGGCGGACGAATGGGACGGGCCGGAGCACATGTATTTCGTGATCGTCGATGGCGGGCGCACCGGGCTTATCGGTCGGGAATTTCAGGAGATGCTGCGCTGTATCCGCTGCGGCGCGTGCATGAATCATTGCCCGGTCTATCAGAAGATCGGCGGACATGCATACGGCTGGGTCTATCCGGGTCCGATGGGATCGGTGCTGACGCCTGCGTATGTCGGGATCGACAAGGCGCTGGACCTGCCGCAAGCCGCGACGCTCTGCGGCGAGTGCAACAGCGTGTGCCCGGTGGGCATTCCGTTGTCGGATTTGCTGCGGAAGTTGCGCGAAAAGCAGATGGAGCGCCGCCTGCGACCGTGGAACGAACGCGCCGCGCTCGCGGCCTGGGGCTATCTCGCGAAACGACCGGTTGCGTATGCGCTCTTCACGAAGCTCGCCGTGCGTGTGCTCGAACGGATGGGTGGCAGCAAGAAAGCGATTTCGCGCTTGCCGTTTGGCAGTGGATGGACCGGTACGCGTGACATGCCCGCGCCGGTCGGGCGGACCTTCAGAGAGTTGTACAAGGCGCAGCACTCGCATCTCGGATAGAAAAAAGGCCACGGCAATCTGCCGTGGCCTGTATCAATGAGTGCGCCTTTCGCCTTATCCGCCGTAGCGTCCGAGGAAGCCGCGTGAGTTTCCGCTCTCGCGATTGCCGCCATTCGCCGACGGCGGCGGGGGGCGATTCGGCCCCGGTGGTTGACCGCCGACAGCCTTAGGCATCGGCGCGCCGCTCGCCTGCGGAGGCGGAGGGGCTGGCGGACGACCACCGCCTGCCTGCGGCGGCGGTCCGTTCGGGTGTCCGTTGCCGCCCGCTTGCGGCGGCGGCCCGCCCGGACCACGATCGCGCGGCTGCTGGTTGCCATGCCAGCCACCGGGCGGCGGCCGGCGCCAGCCCGGACCGTCATCCCAATAGCGGCTTCGACCCGGACCGTAATACGCAGGCCCCGAGTAATAACCGCCACCGACGACGACGCCCGGCTGAACCACCGGCGGTCCGCCGTAATATCCCCCGTAGCCCGGATCGTCGTAGACACCGGGATAGCCGCCGCCATAGGATGAGCCATCGGGATAAACCGCGCAGCCGCCGAGAAATGCTGCGGATGACGCGATAAGAAGACCAGCAACTGCGGATTTCATGATCTTGATAGAACCTGTCGAACCATTACTGTATGAGACAGCATCGGTGAGCGGATGTCCCCAACAACTTTGTAAGCCTTTATGACGGCAAAGCGTCATAAAGGCGCGAGCGAAGACACGCATCCACCAGACATGCTTGTTGTCGCCAACGCAACAATCCTTTGCTTTTCAATGGCTTTTTAAGATCGGGACGATTCCGTAAAATTCGAAGTGTCCGGCAATGGGTCACTAATGCTTGTTACCCGCTGCGACATCTCGACCAAAGGCAGTCCCATGAAAAAGACAATATCGACCTACTGGCCCGTCGTCATCGTGCTTCCGATCGCGCTGGCTTTCTGCATGCACGCCGGCGAAAGCGGCAGCGCGGCCATGCGCCACGAGGAAACCAGCGTCGCGGGCGTGAGCGCGGAGCTCGCACGCGCGATTTCGCTAGGCTTCGTCGAGGACGACGACGCGACGCCCGCCGTGACGTCCGCGCAAAAGACACTCTGAATCGCCGCTTTCGACGCGCACAAAAAATGGCGCCCCGCGAAGGGCGCCATTTTCATTTGGAAGCTGCCGGACCGACTTACTTCAGCACGGCGGCGACGGCGTTCGCGACGGCGTCGAGGTTGCGCGTGTTCAGCGCGGCAACGCAGATACGGCCGGTGCTCACGGCATAGATGCCGAATTCCTCACGCAGACGATCGACTTGCGCCGCCGTCAGGCCCGAGTACGAGAACATGCCGCGCTGCTTGCCGACGAACGAGAAGTCGCGATCGACGCCGCTCGCCTTCAGGCGCTCGACGAGACCGTTGCGCATCGCGCGGATGCGATCGCGCATTTCGCCCAGTTCCTGTTCCCAGGTCGCGCGCAGTTCCGGCGACGCCAGCACGGCCGCGACGATCGAGCCGCCGTGCGTCGGCGGGTTCGAATAGTTGGTGCGGATCACGCGCTTGAGTTGCGACAGCACGCGGGCCGATTCTTCCTTGCCCGTCGTGATGATCGACAGCGCGCCGACGCGCTCGCCGTACAGCGAGAACGACTTCGAGAACGACGACGAAACGAACACGTTCAGATCGGCGGCGGCGAAGAGACGCACGGCGGCGGAGTCCGCGTCGATGTTGTCCGCGAAGCCCTGATACGCCATGTCGAGGAACGGAACGAGATTCTTCGCCTTCACGACTTCCACGATCTGCTTCCACTGATCGTCCGACAGATCGACGCCCGTCGGGTTGTGGCAGCACGCGTGCAGCACGACGACGGTGCCCGGCGCGTAGCCGTTGAGCGCCGCGAGCATGCCGTCGAAGTTCACGCCGTGCGTGGCGGCCTCGTAGTACGGGTAGTTGACCACTTCGAAACCGGCGCCTTCGAAGAGCGCGCGATGGTTTTCCCAGCTCGGATCGCTGATCGCGACGATCGCGTTCGGATTCAGGCGCTTCAGGAAGTCCGCGCCGATCTTGAGCGCGCCCGTGCCGCCGAGCGCCTGCGCCGTCACGACGCGGCCCGCGGCGATCAGCGGCGAGTCGTCGCCGAGCAGCAGTTTCTGCACGGCCGCGTCATAGGCGGCGATGCCGTCGATCGGCAGATATCCGCGGGGCAGCGCAGCGTCGACGCGCGCTTTCTCGGCTTCGCGCACGGCGCGCAAGAGCGGAATCTTGCCTTCCTCGTTCGTGTACACGCCGACGCCCAGATTGACTTTGGTCGTGCGCGTATCGGCGTTGAAGGCTTCGTTGAGGCCCAGGATCGGGTCGCGGGGAGCGAGTTCGACGGCAGAGAAAAGAGACATGATCTATCGGCAGTGAGGGAAGGACGTGCGGCAGGATGCAAACGGATGATGTGTGGCGATAAGCGGCCCAAAACCGTTATGCCAGTCGCACATTGTAGCGAATCCGGTGTGGCTTTTCGGACGAATATGGTGCGAATGCGCGTGCTTTTCGGCCCTTTTTTATGCCGAAGCACGCGAAATCGACGATAAAAAAGGGCGCGAAGGTACGCGCTTGAGATTGCCGATCCATGCCCAATCTGACGACGATAACCCTCCCGAATCCCGGTCACGTCATGGCGAGCGCGCGCATTGCGTACGACGCTAGAATGCTTGTTTGCGCCAGACGTTGACTCTCTCGATCTCTCATGTCCGACACTCTCATCGCATCACCCGAAGAACTGGACGAATCGAAGTTCGTCACGTTCGAAGGTTCGCCATTCCAGCTCTATCAGCCGTATCCGCCCGCGGGCGATCAGCCCGAAGCCATTTCGACGCTCGTCGAAGGCATCGAGGACGGTCTCTCGTTCCAGACGCTGCTTGGCGTGACCGGCTCGGGCAAGACCTTCACGATGGCGAACGTGATCGCGCGCATGGGCCGCCCGGCGATCGTCTTCGCGCCGAACAAGACGCTCGCGGCGCAGCTTTACGCCGAGTTCCGCGAGTTCTTTCCGCGCAATGCCGTCGAGTACTTCGTCTCGTACTACGACTATTACCAGCCGGAAGCGTACGTGCCGCAGCGCGACCTTTTCATCGAGAAGGATTCGTCGATCAACGAGCATATCGAGCAGATGCGGCTTTCGGCCACGAAGAGCCTGCTCGAGCGGCGCGACGTCGTGATCGTCGCGACCGTGTCCGCGATCTACGGTATCGGCAATCCGTCGGAGTATCACAAGATGATTCTCACGCTGCGCACGGGCGACAAGCTCGGCCAGCGCGACGTCATCGCGCGTCTGATCGCGATGCAGTACACGCGCAACGAAGCCGATTTCCAGCGCGGCTCGTTTCGCGTGCGCGGCGACACTATCGATATCTTCCCGGCGGAGCACGCGGAAATGGCGGTGCGCGTCGAGCTTTTCGACGATGAAGTCGAATCGATGATGCTCTTCGATCCGCTCACCGGCCGCGTGCGCAACAAGATTCCGCGCTTTACCGTCTATCCGTCGTCGCACTACGTGACGCCGCGCGATACCGTGATGCGCGCGATCGAAACCATCAAGCTCGAACTGCGCGAGCGGCTCGAGTTTTTCCATGGCGGCGGCAAGCTCGTCGAAGCGCAGCGCCTCGAACAGCGCACGCGTTTCGATCTGGAAATGCTCCAGGAGCTCGGCTTCTGCAAAGGCATCGAGAATTACTCGCGGCACTTTTCGGGCGCGGCGCCTGGCGAGCCGCCGCCGACGCTCGTCGACTATCTGCCGCCCGACGCGCTGATGCTGCTCGACGAATCGCACGTCTTGATCGGCCAGTTGAACGGCATGTACAACGGCGACCGCGCGCGCAAGGAAAATCTCGTCGACTACGGTTTTCGCATGCCGTCCGCGCTCGACAACCGGCCGCTCAAGTTCAACGAGTTCGAGCGCAAGATGCGTCAGGCGATCTTCGTCTCCGCGACGCCCGCCGATTATGAAAAGCAGAAGGCGGGGCAGGTGGCCGAGCAGCTCGTGCGGCCGACCGGTCTGGTCGATCCGGAAATCGAGGTGCGTCCGGCGCGCTCGCAGGTCGACGACGTTCTGTCGGAGATCAACGCGCGCGTCGCCGTGCATGAGCGCGTGCTCGTCACCGTGCTCACGAAGCGCATGGCCGAGCAGCTGACCGAGTTTCTCGCCGATCACGGCGTGAAGGTGCGCTATCTGCACAGCGACATCGACACGGTCGAGCGCGTGGAAATCATCCGCGACCTGCGGCTCGGCACGTTCGACGTGCTCGTCGGCATCAACCTGCTGCGCGAGGGTCTCGATATCCCCGAAGTGTCGCTCGTCGCGATTCTCGACGCCGACAAGGAAGGCTTCCTGCGCGCCGAGCGCTCGCTGATCCAGACGATCGGCCGGGCGGCGCGCAACGTGAACGGCAAGGCGATTCTCTACGCCGACAACATGACCGACTCGATGAAGCGCGCGATCGGCGAAACCGAGCGGCGCCGCGAGAAGCAGATCGCGCACAACCTGAAGATGGGCATCACGCCGCGCGGCGTCGAGAAGCGCATCAAGGACATCATCGATGGCGTCTACAACGCCGACGAAGCCCGCGCCGAACTCAAGGAAGCGCAGACGCGCGCGAAGTTCGAAGACATGTCCGAGAAGCAGATCTCGAAGGAAATCAAGCGCCTCGAGAAGCAGATGATGGATCACGCCAAGAATCTCGAATTCGAAAAGGCGGCGCAGACCCGCGACCAATTGGCGCTCCTGCGACAGCGCGTGTTCGGCGCGAACGTCGGCGATCATGTGAGCGGCATCGGCGGAAAGTAATCTTTATGTAAGTAGTATTGCGCTGAAAGCAGGAAAGCGGGGGGGCCCGCAATTTTATCCGCCCCGTTTTTTTTTTATATTGAAAAAACCGAATG
>NZ_JAQQDB010000061.1:0-37925 GCF_046030135.1 Caballeronia jiangsuensis | reverse complement strand
ACGCCCCCGCTCCCCCCCCCCCCGGCCGGGGCCCCCTAACCCCCGCCCGGCGCCCACGTCGATACTGCGAAAGGCGTTTTCCTTCAGCGTGATCTTGACTTCATCGTCGGGGCCGAAAGCGAGCTCGCGTTCGCCGTCGAGCGCGACGATGCCCGAACGCTGCTTCACGCGATGCGGCACGCCATCGGACAGGCGCGTCCAGTTCGCGATCGGCACGGCTTCGATGAGACCCGGCGCGATCGGCGCGTGCAGATCGAATTCGCCCTGACCTCGCGCGGCGAGCTCGATTGCAATGCCGCCCGGATCGTGACGGCCGAGCGGTTCGAGCAGGCCCGCGATCGCGGACATGCCGATCGCCTGCGGATCGGCATAGGAGACGTAGACGGCGGCGAGCGTATCGATCTTCCACAGCGCCCGCGCGCCGATGAAATGCTCGTGCGAGATGACGGCATCGACGAGCGCGATGTCGCGGCGCACGTTGCCTTTCGAATCGCATATCTCGATGTCGAGCCGCTTGTTCGACGCGAGCGCTTCGCTCGACGGCACGCGGCCCGTCGCATAAAGCCCCGCCGCCAGTCCCGAGATCGTCGGCTCGCGCATTTCCGGATATGCGTTGTTGGTGCCCGTCGAAAGACCCGCGATCGGCACCTGTCCGCACTCGCGCACGACCGCGCGATGCGTGCCGTCGCCGCCGAGGACGACGAGCGCATCGACGCCGGCCTCGCGCATCATGCGCGCGGCGCGGAACGTGTCGTCGACGCGCGCGGTCACGGGCATGTCGAGGAATTCGACCTTGGCGAGTGAGGCATCCGGGCCGTGCTTGCGCGCGAGATGGCGCTGGAGCATGACCTTCAGGCCTTCGCGATCCGGCATCATCAACACGCGCCCGACGCCGCACGACGCCAGCGACGAAAGCAGCCGCAACACGATGTTCACGCGATCCGCGAGTTGCAGACTGTTCGCGTTCGCGATGACGCGCCGGATGTCGCGCGCCGAAACAGGATTGGCGATGATGCCGACGAGCGGCGCCGCGTTTTCACGCATGCCTGTGTCTCCGTTTTGCGTTTTGTGCGGCGGATAAAGGCAAGCGCCATGCCAATCGGAATGGCGCGTTCGGACGCGAAAAAGCGAGGGATTACCCGTGGAAAACGGGCGCTTCGGAGGGCGTACGGGACGCCGCCGTGACAGGTGTCACAGCGGCAGGTGTATCGGCGGGGTACAGGCGTATCGGTGCTCAGTGCCCGTTCGCGTCGCGCTGATTCGGCGAGCGGATGCCATAGCGCGCCATGCGCCGATACAGCGTCATGCGGCTCACGCCGATCTGCCGCGCGACCGCGCTCAGGTTCCAGCTCGCGGCGCGCAGGTACTGCATCAGCAGCATGCCTTCCGGCGGCAGGCGATGCGAGTCGAACTCCTCGATGGCGCGCGGTGGCGGCTCGACCGGCTCGACTGGCGCGGCCACGCCTGCGAATCCTTCGGGCAAGTCGTCGACTTCGATCAGACCGTTCGAGCACACCGCGCGCGCATAACGCAGCACGTTACAAAGCTCGCGCAGATTCCCCGGCCATTCATGTCGATGCAGGCGCTCGCGCGCCGCGGGCGACAGCGTGACCGCGCCTTCGAGGAGTTTGTCGACGAGCCAGTCGAGATCGCTTCGTTCGCGCAGCGGCGGCAGCGTGAAGCGCGCGCCGTTCAAGCGGTAGTACAGGTCTTCGCGGAAGCGTCCGTCCTGCATGAGCGCGTCGAGCGAATGATGCGTCGCGGAAATCACGCGCACATCCACCGATACGGGCCGCGACGCGCCGATCGCCAGCACTTCGCCTTCGGCGAGCACGCGCAGAAGTCGCGATTGCAGTTCGCGCGGCATGTCGCCGATTTCATCGAGAAAGAGCGTGCCGCCGTCGGCTTCCTGAATGAGCCCGCGCTTGCCCTTCGCGCCTGCGCCCGAAAAGCTGTTCGGCAGATGCCCGAACAATTCGCTTTCGATGAGCGTCTCCGGAATCGCCGCGCAATTCACCGCGACGAACGGCCCCGCGCGCCGCGCGCTCGCGCGATGCAGCGCCTTCGCGAAGAATTCCTTGCCGCTGCCGGTTTCGCCGTTGACGAGCAGATTGATCGGCGAATCGACGAGCTTCGCGGCGCGTTGCAGTTGACGCATGAGCGCGGCATCGCCGCCGCAGAGCGCGGCCAGCGGCGCGGGCACTTCGACGCTGCGCTGTGAAGTCGCGTTCGTGGCCGGCGCGAAGCACGGCGCGGGCGGCATCACGCTCAGGTAAAGCAGCGCGCCCGATTTCGCGAGCGGCACCGCGCGCAACTCGCTCGGCCGCGAATACACGAAGCGGCCCAGTTCGTCGATGCGCGTATCGAAGAGCGTGTCGAACGGCACGCCGATCAGCGACGCCGCCGCTTCGCCGGGCGCGATCGGCCGGCCGATTTCCGCCGCGAGCATCGCGTGCGCGCGGCGATTGTGTCCGACGATGCGCCCGCTCGCATCGAGCGCGATCAGATATTCCGGATTGACATCGACGAATTCGGGCGACGTGTTCAGCTTCAGAATCCAGTCCTGCCGATGCGTGCGCAGGAAGTTCGCGTTCTCGATATGCCCCGCGTAGATGCGCACGAGCTGCAGCGCGAGATTCTGGCTGTCGCGCGCCTGCGGCGACGTGAGCGCGGAGATATCGAGGATCGCGGCAAGCGCGCCGCGCGAATCGTAGAGCGGCGCGGCGGTGCAGGTCAGCGGGATATGCGTCGCGTCGAAATGATCGATCTGATGCACGGTGAGCGCCTGGCCCGTCGTGAGCGCGGTGCCGACCGCGCACGTGCCCGCGCCGGCTTCGCTCCATTGCGCGCCGAGATACAGGCCCGCGCGGCGCAGCGCGAAATCCGTGTTCGAATCGCCGATGTAATCGACGGTCACGCCGAGCGCATCGGTCAGCAGCACGACGTAGCCCATGCCCGCGACCTGCTCGTAGAGCGTCTCCAGGCCGTGACGCGCGATGCGCGCGAAATCGTCGATACGCTGCTGATGCTCGCGCAGGCGCGTCTGCGGCAGGATGCGCGCTTCCTGCATGCGCGACGGATCGAGCCCGTACTGATGCACGCAACGCCGCCACGAAGACTCGATGATGCTCTCGTGCGTGCGCAGCGGCGCGGGCGCGGACACGACCGGTTCCGCCCGCGTCGTCGCCGCGACGACTGCCTCGATGTGCTCGCGTTGCCGCATGTCCATCGTGCTCTCCTTGTCTCCTTGAGTGAGGCACTTATCGGCGCCTGGCAGCGCGCTTTTGTTTTGATCGCCTCCCGCAATGCTTTCGTTCTTCGCTGCGGGCGAACGCGGGATATACCGATTCGCACGAGCGTGTGTCAGGCCATATGATGCTCGAATCGGCAGAACGCGTCATGCGGCGATAGCGCTGCGCCGCAACATAAACGCGTGCCGATATCCCGGCGCATCAAAACGAAAAGACAGGAGACAACGGATGGCAAAGATCGCTTACGAAGACTTCGAGCGACAGGTTCTGCAGCATCACATCATCAAGGGCAACGTGTACGAGAACGGCGCGGCGCTCGTCGAGCGCGCGAACAGGTGGATTGCGGAGAACGGAATCGACGTGCTGAACGTCGAGAGCCTCTCGACGTTCGGCGCCGGCGACGATACCAGCGTCAGCCACTGGTACTCGGGCATTCGCGTCTGGTATCGGACTGCGTAGGAAAGACTCAGCCGCGGCCGACGAACGGCATCTTGGTCGCCATCACCGTGTGGAACAGCACGTTGGCTTCGAGCGGCAGATTCGCCATGTACAGCACCGACTGGCCGACGAACTTCACGTCCATCATCGGTTCGACGGCGATCTCGCCGTTCGCCTGCGGCACGCCGCGCGACATGCGCTCGGACAGTTCGGTGAATGCGTTGCCGACGTCGATTTGCCCGACCGCGATGTCGTACTTCCGGCCATCGAGCGATGCGGTTTTCGTGAGGCCCTGCACCGCGTGCTTCGTCGCGGTGTAGGCCGCCGAGTTCGGGCGCGGCGCGCTCGCGGAAATCGAGCCGTTGTTGATGATGCGCCCGCCCATCGGCGTTTGCGCCTTCATCGTGCGGAACGCCTGCTGCAGGCAATAGAACATGCCGTTCAGATTGATATCGACGACATTGCGCCATTGCTCGGGCGTCCAGTCCTCGAACGGTCCGGGCGGATTCGACACCCCGGCGTTGTTGAACAGCAGATCGACGCGGCCGAAGCGCTCGACCGCCGCCTTGAAGAGCTTTTCGACCGATTGCGGATCGGAAACATCGGTCGGCACGGCGAGCGCGCGTTGCGCCGCGTTCGATTCGCCGATCACCGCTTCGAGCGGCGCGGGACGCCTTCCCGCCAGCACGACCGACCAGCCGTCGCCCAGCAACGCGAGCGCGGCTGCGCGCCCGATGCCGCTGCCCGCTCCGGTGACGATGGCGATTCGTTGAGACTGGTTGGCTGCGTCGGACATGTCTGCGTTCTCCTGTTGTTGAGCGCGCGACACATGCGCGCGCAAATCGGGAGAACATTATCGCGATGAATCAGCGATTACGCGATGCTTCCGTCGTGACCGCGCCCGCTGTCGTCGTGTTGTGGACGCCGCTGCCATCGCAGAAGACGGCGGTCATCACCATCGGCACGACCTGTTTTACGACTGCCGTGCTGCCCGATTCGCGCACCTTCGCCTCCACCGTTTCCGACGCGGCGAGCACCACGACGCCGTACGCGGAATCGTTGATCGGCTGGCCGCTGCCGCGCTTGAACATGTCGTCGCCCTGCTCGTAGCCCAGCACGGCGAAGACGCGAAAGCCGTAGGCGGTGAGATCGCTGCCGTGCGTCGGCTTGAAGGCATTCACGGAATTCGCCTCGACGCGCATGGGACGCGCGTCGATGGACTTGTCGGCGACAAGGGGCGCGATGAACCTGTGCGCACTGGATTTGCAGTCGAGCTGGCTTTCGAGAGGCGTTGCGGCGCACAAGCTGGGCAGTAGTCCCCCGACCACGGCAGCGAATGCGGTGAGCGTTGCGAGAGGAGCGGTTTTCATGGCAGCGGTAACCAACGGTTCGTAAAGTCCGACACGGATTCTCGGCATCCGCATCGATGCAATAAGCGAGCCAGCGATCCGGCCCGCACTTCGCGCACGCGCTGCATTGTTCCCGCAAGGGCTTGGTTTGTTCTTTGTTGGTTGACTTCTTGACCGAAGGCGTTACGCGCAATCCTCGTGTGTGTACAGCGATTCCTACAATCGTCTTTGTATTAGAGATATAGACAGACTCCGCCCATCGACAGGCAGCGTCTGTACGAGATCCCTCAATTTTTCCCTATCGATGCGTCCGCCCGATGACACGCCGCGCTGCCGCCATGCGGAACACGAATTCGGTGAAATGGTTATATTCGCGGTTCGACTAAAAAGGACCTTTCATGACCGCGCTCTCCGACTTTCCCATCACTCGCAAATGGCCCGCTCAGCATCCGGAGCGCATCCAGCTCTACTCGCTGCCGACGCCGAACGGCGTGAAAGTCTCGATCATGCTGGAGGAAACCGGCCTGCCCTACGAGCCGCATCTCGTGCGCTTCGACAAGAACGACCAGTTGTCGGAGGAGTTTTTATCGCTCAATCCGAACAACAAGATTCCCGCGATCATCGATCCGGACGGCCCGAACGGCGAGCCGATGCCGTTGTTCGAATCCGGCGCGATCCTCATCTATCTCGCGGCGAAAAGCGGCCAGTTGATGCCCGACGACGTGGCGAAACGCTACGAAGCGCTGCAGTGGCTGATGTTCCAGATGGGCGGCATCGGTCCGATGTTCGGGCAGGTCGGCTTCTTCCATAAATTCGCGGGCAAGGAATACGAGGACAAGCGGCCGCGCGCGCGTTACGTCGCCGAATCGAAGCGGCTGCTCGCCGTGCTCGACCAACGGCTCGACGGCCGCGACTGGATCATGGGCGACGAATTCAGCATCGCGGATATTTCGACGTTTCCGTGGGTACGCAATCTGATCGGCTTTTACGAGGCGCGGGAACTCGTCGATTTCCATGAATTCAAAAACGTCGAACGCGTGCTCGAAGCTTTTCTGGCGCGGCCTGCCGTGAAGCGCGGACTGGAAATCCCGAAACGCGATTGATCCGTATGCGAAAGACGGTTGTCACACGACCGTCTTGAACGACCGGTAGAGTGCGCTCTTTCGAAAATGTCTGACGATTGGCCAATCGCGCTGCGCAACGCCGCGCCCGGGGCCGGACTTCCTCGCGCACTTCCCTCCTCTACCGAACATGTCAAAGCTCACCGTCAAGGCGCGCCTCGCGATCGTCACGGGCGCGGTCACCGCCGTGCTCGTCGTTGTCGGCGGTGCCGGATTATTCGGCGTCCAGCAAGGCAATGCCGCGCTGCGTCACGTCTTCGAAGGCCGCGCGCAAGCGCTGCAAACCATCTCGACCATCGACGAGCTCATCACGCAAAGCCAGTTCGCGATCAGCGACGCGGTGCTCGATCCGTCGGCGCAAAAGACGCAAGCCGTGGTCGCGTCGACGCAGCAGCGCATTGCGAACGTCGATGCCCTGCTCGGCCGATATCTGCGCTATCCGCTTGATGCGACCGAAGCGCCGCAAGCCAAACGCCTCGCCGCCGATTGGGCGACGCTGCGCGACAAGGGTTTTCGTCCGACGGCCAATCTGCTCACAGCGAACAATCTGTCCGAAGCGCAGTGGATCGTGACGCAGCAGATCGAGCCGCAGGCGAAGCGCGTCAAAAAGGAGAGCACCGAACTGCGCGCGTTCCAGCTCACCGCCGCGCAGCGGGAATACGACGACGCGCAGCGCGTGAGCCGCATCGTGCAGTGGACGGTGGGCGCGTGCATCGCCGCAGGCGTGGCGCTCGTCGGCGGACTGTGCTTTTCGATGGCGCGCACGCTCGTGCGTCAACTCGGGGGCGAGCCGGAACTTGCGGCGAGCGTCGCACGGCGCGTGTCGAAAGGCGATTTGCTGACCGACGTGCCCGTCGCGCCCGGCGACACGCAAAGCCTGATGCACGCGATGGGCCTGATGCGCAGCCAGCTTGCGGCGATGGTCGGCGACATCAAGCGATCGACGGACACCATCGGCCTCGCGGCGGCGGACATCACCGAAGGCAATCACGCGCTGTCGGCGCGCACGGAAGAGCACGCGGCGAGCTTGCAGCAGACATCGGCGAGCATGGAGCAGATCGCGGCGACGGTGCGCACCAACGCCGATCACGCAAACCGCGCGCGCGAACTCGCGAAAGAAGCATCGGAACGGGCAAAGGACGGCGAGCGCGCCGTCGCCGATGCGATCGCGCGCATGACCGATCTGTCCTCACGTTCGGCGCAAATCGAGCAGATCACGAGCGTCATCGAATCGATCGCGTTTCAGACCAATTTGCTCGCGCTGAATGCCGCGGTGGAAGCGGCGCGCGCCGGATCGCTGGGGCGCGGCTTCGCGGTGGTCGCCGAGGAAGTGCGCGCGCTGTCGCGGCGCTCGTCGGGTGCGGCGAAGGAAATCTCGCAACTGACGCGCGAGGTGAACGCGCACGTGGAATCGAGCGGCGCGACGGTGAAACGCGCGGGCACAACGCTCACCGATCTGCTCGATTCCGTCGACGGCGTGTCCGCGCTAATCGAAGCGATCGCCACGGCGTCGAGCGAGCAAAGCAGCGGCATCGACGAAGTGAACGACGCGGTGTCGCAGATGGATCGACTCATGCAGAAAAATGCGGCTTTGGTGAACGAAGCGTCGGCCTCGGCGTTGTCGCTCGACGCACAGGCGCGCGAGCTCAGGCAGACTGTCCGGGCGTTTCAGGTCTAGCCATTGCGTTTCAGGTCTAGCCATTTTTTTTCGCATCGACACGATTTTTTCAACCGGTTCAGAATGGGAGGCGAAGCAGCGCGCGAATTTCGTTCGCCGGATGAAATGCGTTACGCATCAAGAGCTTGATCCGGCGATGCTCAGGATATCCACATGCTTGTGCACGGTATCTGTGGACAAGCATGTGCGTTCCCAGCCGACACGAATTCGCCGAACGTTCACGTTCTTCGATGCGATATCTGACGGTGGTGACGCCCATGGATAGCCCCTTCCGCTCGTTTTCTCCCCGCGCCTTTCCTTTCCGTTCTGCTCGATCGCGACGATTTCCCGCCATCGCCGCGATCGGAATGATTTGCGTCGCGGCTCACGCGCAAACGCAATGTCCCGGCTACGTCGAAACCGACGCTGGCAGCGCATTCGACGTCGCCTCGATCATCCGCGACACAGGCTCGCCGCAATCCGCGCTGGACAAGGTGCGCAGCGCCGTGGCGCGGATCAACGCGGGCGGCGGATGCTCGATCTTCCGCGACCGGCTCGCCTGCGAAGAAACGATGACGCTCGCCGACAAGGCGATCGCCGCGCTACAGGCGTGCGCGAACGCCAAGATGCCCAAAGGCACCGCTCACGGTTGATGCGACCGGGAAATAAAAAAAGCGCGTGCCGCCTGAATCGGCGGCACGCGCTTTCGAGTTCGTCCGGACGTAGTCCGGACGGCCCGGTAGATCAGCGATCCAGGAAAGGACGCAGCTTGTCGGCGCGGCTCGGATGCATGAGCTTGCGCATCGCCTTGCTTTCGATCTGACGAATACGCTCGCGCGTCACGTCGAATTGCTTGCCCAGCTCTTCGAGCGTGTAGTCAGACGCCGTGTCGATGCCAAAGCGCATACGCAGCACCTTCGCCTCGCGCGGCGACAGCGCATTGAGCGCATCGTCGATCGCGGCGCGCATGTTCGCGTGCACGGCGGCATCGGCCGGCGACGCGGCGCCCTGATCTTCGATCATGTCGCCGAGCGTCGCATCGGCATCTTCACCGACCGGCGTTTCCAGCGACACTGGCTGCTTGGCGATCTTGAGAATGCCGCGGATCTTCTCTTCCGGCATTTCCATACGCTCGGCGAGCACGGACGGATGCGCTTCCTGACCCGTTTGCTGCAGGATCTCGCGCGAAATGCGGTTCAGCTTGTTGATCGTTTCGATCATGTGGACCGGCACGCGAATCGTGCGCGCCTGATCCGCGAGCGAACGCGTCACAGCCTGACGAACCCACCACGTCGCATACGTCGAGAACTTCCAGCCGCGGCGATATTCGAACTTGTCCACCGCCTTCATCAGACCGATGTTGCCTTCCTGAATCAGATCCAGGAACTGCATGCCGCGATTCACATACTTCTTCGCGATCGAAATCACGAGACGCAGGTTCGCTTCGATCATCTCGCGCTTGGCCTGGCGCATCTTCAACTCGGCAGCCGTCATCTGACGGTTGATCTGCTTGAGTTGCTTGAGCGGCATTTCGACCACGCCTTCGACATCGATGAGCTTTTGCTGCTCGGCCTGAATCGCCGGCAAGCTGCGCTCGAGCGACGCGCCGTAATGCTTCGAGCCCGCAGCCGCACGCGACGTCCAATCGAGATCGGTCTCGTGACCGACGAACGATTCGACGAACTTCTCGCGCGGCATGCCGCAACGATCCACCGCGATCTGCAAAACGCGACGTTCGATATCACGCACCTGCGCCACGCGCTGCTGAACGTCGACACACAGGCGGTCGATGGTCTTCGCCGTGAAGCGGATCGAGCCGAGCTCGCGCTGGATTTCGGCGCGCGCTTTTTCGACTGCCTTCGTGGCGACCGCGCCCGAACCCTTAGGATTGCTCGCTTGTTCGGCCAGCTCGCGCACGCGTGCAAAGATTTCGAGACAATCGGCCTTCAATTGCTTCAGGCGCGCTTCATTCGATGCGCCAGCATCGCCGCCGTCCAGATCGTCGTCGTCGTCTTCGTCGCTGTCGGAGTCATCGGTATCGGTGTCGATGTCGGCGGAGTCGTTTGTTTCGGGCGCCGAAATATCTTCCTCTGCCGTGTCCTCTTCCTTCAGGCCGTCGACCAGATCGTCGATCTTGAGCTCACCCGATTCGACTTGCGCCGCATCCGCGAGAATGGTCGCGACGGTCGACGGGCATGCCGCGATCGCCTGGATCATCTCGTGCAGGCCGTCTTCGATGCGCTTCGCGATGGCGATTTCGCCGGCACGCGTGAGCAGCTCGGTTGCGCCCATTTCGCGCATGTACATGCGAACCGGATCCGTCGTGCGACCGAATTCGGAATCGACCGTCGATAGCGCGTTTTCCGCTTCTTCGTCCGATTGCTCGTCGGTGACCACGCTCGGGGCGCTATCGCTCAGCAACAGCGTTTCGGCATCCGGAGCCTGCTCGTAGACAGCGACACCCATGTCGTGGAACGTGCTGACGATGGTTTCCATCGCAGCCGTTTCAGCGAAATTGTCCGGCAGGTGGTCGTTGATCTCGGCGTGCGTGAGATAACCGCGATCCTTGCCCAACTGGATGAGCGCGCGCATCTGACGTTGCCGTTCTTCATTCTGCTCCGCGGTCATCGCGACATCGGGCTGTATCGTGCCGGCCTGGCCCTTCCCTTTGTTCGCCCGCCGGCCTGGTGCCTTGCGCGCCGGCGCGACGATATCCAGCTCCGAATCTTCCCGATCAAAACTTGCCATACTTTCTCCTCGACAGGTTTGCTCGGCGACGACAGATCCCCGGGAGCGAGCGTGACGGCTCGCGATGATTTCGATGACAGCTTCGACCACGGACGGCTTGCTGAAAATCGCATCGAGCAAAACACGCAAACCGCATCCAGACGCGGTACTTGCGTTTTCCAATCGCCCATTAAGGCGCAACCTTAGAGTATATCAGCATTTGCTGCGTCGCAGCAGCCTGATTTAAAAAACTTTTCCCGACGTTGCCATTGCGCGGCATTCGTCTGATCTAAGTCTGTCCTGCTGTTGGTCGCGAAGATTGCTCACGACTTCAACTCAGGTATTTCGCGAGGTCTCGTCGATGACGCGACACGCGAAATCGTCTGTAAGAGCGAACACAAAGGGAGTGAAGTCGACTGGCCGTGACTCGACGGCCTCTCCGCGTCCCTTGACTTCATAGTGGGGGCGGCGCTGGCTCTCTTCAAGCGTAGGAGCGCTTTGAGATCGTTAAGGTGCGCCTCCGACGGACGCTCGATTTCGGAGGCGCACGTCGAAGCACCTCGATCGGAATTCGCCTGCACGTCACTCGGGGCGTTGGGGTTAAGGAAGACGATATGCCCTGCTTCAAGCGCGGCGAGGAAATCGGGTGCCCACGCACCCGCATGCACGCGCGGCTGAGCCTCGTCACGATGATGAATGACGATAGATCGGGCGTCATCGGAAACGCGATAACGCCGGAGTCCGTCGCGGCTTAGGAAGGATTGACCCATGAGTTTCGCAATGGCCGTATCGACTTGTGTAGCGCGCGTGCGCTGGTTCTGGTCTTCGGCTTGTGTGTGTCGCTGACTGCGGACGCGGTAGGCGAAATCGACCGGGGCCCGCAGGAGGGTGCGGAGATAGCTGATCGGGTGCTTGGCGCGACGAAGATGATTCCAACTGGCTTCCACGACATCCGACAGAAGTTTCTCGTGAAGCCTCGCCTCGCGCATCAGTTTGAAGATCAGAAATTCACGAAATCCCAGAGACAGCAAGCGCTGGAGATCCGCGGGCAGGCGTCCTGATTGTCTCCTTTGAGTAGTAGGGATTAGATCCTTATATATAGCGCCGTCTGCCACGGTGACAGACGGCGGCGCCAAAGAAACGGCGCGTTCGGTTTTGACGGCATCTTCCCGACTAGGAACGGACGGTTTCTGCCCTTCGCTTGGATGTTCGACGAGACCGAGCAGAGCGGCGGCTTTCGGCGTCAAATGAATGTAGGCGCGTCCGAACAAACCAGCCGCGCCATAGCGTGTCTGGGGCGGCCGAGTGATGAAACCGGTGGTTTCGAGATCATCCATGCTGCGATAGAACGTGCGCATGGATTGTTGTGCGCGTCCGGTAAGCAACTCGCGCCGGGCAAAGATCGGCGCGTACGGGCGAGACGCATCGACGGTGCGGGCGAGAGCTGCGAGCAACGCTCTCGCTCTCGCGGGGAGCGCAGTCGTGTGGGTAGCGCGATGCGCCGCGCGAAAGATCACCCAAGGAAGGTTCGATCGATCGCAGGCGTATTCATCGAGAGCGAGTTGGTCCGCTACCGCGGAGCCTGATTCTGAGTTTTGAAGGCGAGATTCAACCTCGCCTGCAACGGAACGTTGCGCGATACGCATGTCAAGTACGTCCATTTCGGAAAATGGAGGACAAACGCTTGACTGCCCATCGCGTTCCGCTAAACTTCGAGGTGTGTACTCGTGACCCGATTGGCGTCGGGAAGCGGAACGGGCGACATGCAGTTAAGCCCGATATTCAAAAGCCTTCGGTTGGCGCCGAAGGCTTTTGTCTTTTTACAGCTTGCTCGTTACATAACAGCCTCGTCAGTGCTGAATCATCAAGTCATTGATTTCTAAGGAAATTCTACTAGGTCCATCGCCCAAAACTTCGCTTAGTTCGTTAAGTCGTTGATTTAAAACGAAAACCTAGTAGGTTTATTAATTCTGTTCCGATTCGCTCAACGTTTTGTTGATGAAGTCGGCGATCCGCTGCCCCCACACCTCTGCGTCAGTCGCTTCTTTCTCAAAGAAGCGAACGCCGACGACGCCGTTTCTCGTAGACACCTCGCAAACCTTTCTCCGACCTGAGCGAACAACGGTTGAGCTTGGTGCAGCCGCGCGAGGTTTCTCCGTTGCGAGCGCGACGGCCTTGTCCTGAGTGAAGCTTTCGTCCTCGATAAGGCGGCGAATCGCTTCCACTACCTTTTCCGATTTCCCTGCCTCGGTCAGCGCGGCAAGTTTCTGCGCCGCATTGCTTCCCAGACGTTCAGGCTTTTCAGCGAGTGCTAATTTGGCGGCTTCCGGCAGCGCGTCGAACGAAAAGATTCGCGTGACGTGGCTCTTGCTCAATCCCGCGCTCTCGGAAATCTCGGCGCGCGACAACCCGCTCAATTCCTGCAATCGCTTGAAGTTCCAGTATTTCTCGAAGTCGGTTAGCGACGGCGATAGCAGGTTCGAAAAGAACGCCGCAAACTCGATTTCGCCTTCCTCGATCGATGCAACGTTCGCGCGGATCGTCGAGCGCCCGAGTTCTCTATAAGCGGCAACGCGGTTATGTCCCGCGACGATTTCAAAGCGACCTTCCGGCAATGCGCGCACCAAAATTGGCGTGGCGAGCGCGTGCTGGGCAAGGTTGTTTTTCAATTCCTGAAACTGCTCGGCCGTAAGTTTGCGACGCCGCCCATGCACTTCGATGAGCGCATCGAGTCGCACTTCCAGCGCAGCACGCTCCTCGAGTTGCGACTCAAGTTCCTTGATTCGAGACTGCGCGCTATTTATGCGATTCTGCGCATCCATCAATCGCCCTGGTGACGTGCGCGGCTCTGTGCTGACCGGACGCGGTTGCGCCGCGTCCGTCGGCTTGCTGCCGATGTTCGCTGTCTTGGCGAGGAGTCTGTCCCCGATGCCCATTTATTCCTCCTTCTGATTCCACGCGCGAACGAACTGCGCGTCGAGATGCTCGGCGAGTCGGTCGAGCGGCTCTTTGAACCGGTTGTATGCGGCCGTGCTGCCATCCGGCTTCGACAGGTCATAGACCGTCGACAGTTGCGCCGACGCGCCTTTCGGCACCGTCGATTCCGGGATTTCGAAGGGCAGCACGCGATCGCCGTAAGCCTTCTGCAGCCATCCACGCACGACACGCGACACATCATCCGACTTCGCTTTCGTCATGATCACGTTCACGAAATCGAACCGCTTCTGCTCCAGCACCCCCGGCAGCTTCTTCGCGATATCGGCGAAAAGGTGCCAGAACTGCGTCGAACTTGCGAAGTCGAGCGCCTCGGGCGGGCAGGGGAGCAGGATTGCGTCCGACGCAAGCAATGCGTTGATCGTCAGATAGCTCAGCGCCGGAGGCGTGTCGATGACGATCGCGTCGTACTCGTTTGCAAGCGGCATCAAACCCTTGCGCACGATTTCCCAGAATTCGAACGTGCTATCGTTCAAAACCTTAGCGGGAATCTCGAACTCGGCGTCGAAAAGCGACGACGATGCCGGGATAAGGTCCAGGTTGTGCCAGTACGTTTCCTGCACGGCGTAGTGGAGGGTCTGTCGATCGCCGTATATGAGCGGAAGAAGGGTCTGATCGTCCGAGATTTCGGCGTCGGGGGCCCATCCGCACAACTGGGTGGTCGTGCCCTGCGGATCGCAGTCGATGACGAGCACCTTGCGTCCGAGCAGCGTCAACGCCTGTGCGGCCGACACGGCGGTCGTCGTTTTCGCGACGCCGCCCTTGAAGTTCGCGACGGTCACGATACGTCCGCGTCTGCTTTCCGGCCGACGCGTGCGTTCCTTCGTTGCGCGAATCCAGGTCAGCGCCTCTTCGAGCGTGAACTCCTTGCTACGGCCAGCGCCCTTGGACGTTCCCGCGGGCAGATCGCCCTTGGTGGTCAGGTATTGGAACCGCTGCTTATCGACGCCGCATAGCGATGCGACCTGCGCGCTCGTGAATGTCGGCGCGCTTTTGCGCGGGTACGGCTCCAACATCGCGTCGCGGATCTGATTGAGGATGTCAGTGGCTTGGGCCGCCACCCCCAAGAGCGTTTCGATCGAAACGGATTGATCGACTTCGGGAAGCCGAGCGCTTAGCATGGAATTCGCAGTCACTGGCGGGCCTGGGTAAGCAAATAATTCTTCGGTTGGTGGAAAACAAGCTGCAAACCGAAGAATAAACGGCGACCCGGTAAACCTCAAGTAAACTCTGAAGTACTTGAGCACCCGCACCGGGCATTTTTACAACGCTCAGCGCTCGTGTAAACGCGAAATTAAGAAGACTCTCAGGATTTCGAGTCTATCGACGCGTTGCGAATCAGTTTTTCGACGCCAAGGAAGCGCCCCGTGTCCTCGTTTCTGAGATAGAGCGAGGTCGTCGAGAGATCGGCGTGGCCGAGGCCGGCGCTGACTTCGCGCAACTCTGCGCCGTGCCCGAGCGCATGCGTCGAGTGGGTGTGACGCAGCCAGTGCGTGCTCGCCTGTTTCAAGTGCTGACCGCTGCCGGGCGCGCGCGATTCCATGAACGCGGCAGCGTTGGTGAAAATGCTCTTGAAGATCTTCCCGATACCGTCGGGCGTGATGGCTTGCCCGCCGCGCGCCTGAGCGATGATCGGCGTGCCTTCGGCGCAATCCAGCGGCTTTTGCAGACCGCGCATCGCGAGATTGTCCGTTAACGTTTCGACGACCACTGGCGGCAAAAGCACGGTGCGCGGCGCGCCGCGGCCTTGATCGACCGAGAGACGCCAGACTGCGCCAGCCACGCTGGGCAAGCGTCCCAAGCTGAGCGCGCCGGTCGTTGCGGCTGCGAGTTCGGCGCGGCGCAGGCCGGTCGCGTAGGCGAGAAGCAGCGCTAATCTGTCGCGGTGCTCCGAAAAAGAGTAAACATCTCGCTCAACCGATTGCAGGGCGCATTTCCACTGCGCGAGATCGAGCGTGCGCGTGGCCGATTCAAACACGGGCGGCGCCGCGACGCGCGCCAATCCCGCGAAGGGATTCACCGCCAGATAGCCCTCTCCGACGAGCCATTCGCACATCGCGCTCACTATTGAGCGAGCCGTCTCGCGGCTGCGGTCGGAGAGCGGGCCGGCAAAAGGGCGCCACCCGCCGAAAGATCGTTCGCCACGATGAGCCGCGATCCAGCGCGCCGCCGGTTGCGGATTCGCCAGAAACGTGTCGATGTATTCGCCGCATTCGCCGCGATCGAGCGATGACAGCGGTTTGCCCCGTTCCACCAAAGCCCACAAGAGCAAGCGCTCGGCTTCGCGTCGATACGCACGCCGCGTGTGCGCGCTGCCCGACCGCGCGTCGAGCCACGCAAAAATTGCGCGGACATCTGTGTCGAACGGCGCGCCGACGCCCGACCGATTCGACCCTTTGGACCCGTCGAGCGCCGGCGGGACGCGCAGCGCCTCGATCGGCGCGATCACCACTTCGCGGTGTTCGCTGGTTTCCGGAGGTTGCGCCAGCGCGACGTCGCCCGCTTGCCACTGCCGCCTCGGCACGAGCGTGACCGGTGAAAGTGTGTGCCGAAGCGCCTGGGCATGAAGCTGGAGCCAGTCGACGACGCGCTGTGCGCCCTTCGGGCCGAGTCGCGGCACGACTGTGTACCATCGATGCCGTCGACCTTCGATCAGTTCGATGACATCCGCGAGCGTCGTGAGTCCGGCCGCCGTGAGTCGCGCGGTGATCGCAGGCTCGAACCAGCCGTCGATGGGATGATCCGGACTCGGATCCTGCGCAAGCGATGCCTCCATGCGCGCAAGCGCGTCCGCCTGCCGGCGCCGCAACCGCACATTGCGCGCGGCGCGCCGGTCCAGGGCAGGGGAGGTGTCCGGCGGATAAGCCTCCTCATATAACGCCAGCAACTCGGATTCGCTGTAAACGCCACCCGGATCGGTTCTCTCGCGGAAGTCATCGAGCGTGGGGGCTGCAGCGGCCGGCTCGGGCTCGAATAGCGGAATGCTGCCGGGGCGAAGCCGCAGCAAATGCGCGGCTTCCGTATCGCGGGCGCGCCGGGCGAGGACCGACAGCGTATCCCGGAGCGCGTCGATCAGGCGTCGCGTGGTCCGGACATCGGTGCTGGCGTCGCCATACGATGCGTGCAACTGCGCCTCCGACACACCATCGAGATAGCCGCGATACAGCGCGAAGTGCTGGCGTGTGAGCCGGTTCGGCGCGCGCAGTCGGACCCTGTCCGGCGTTGATTCCACCGCGCTTTCCGCCGAGTCTCGTCCAGAGCGTGCTGCGTTGCGAGCCATTTATGCTTTCTTTTCAGTGAGTTGGCGCGAGATTATCAACCAGCTTCGAATTTGACAAGAAAAATCGCTACATCTGATAAGTCGAATTATCAGCATCTGCACGTACGACCCGAGTGGCCGTATGCGTCGTCAGTCCTGCGTGCTTGAATCTTCATCCGGCGCGGCGCATATTTTCAGGAAATCATTAGCTGCTACACGCAGGAGAAACGAGCCGATGCTTGATCCTGTACGCCCCACCTCAAAACCGCCCGAGCAGGACGACGCGTTCCGCCCGAGCCTGCCGGAGGTGTACGCGTCAGTTCACGTACCGGCCGGCGGTCGATGGATCCGCCGCTTCCTCGCCTTTGCCGGTCCCGGCTACATGATTTCCGTCGGCTACATGGACCCGGGCAATTGGGCGACGGACATCGCCGGTGGCTCGCGCTTCGGTTACACGCTGCTGACCGTCATCCTGTTGTCGAACCTGATGGCGATTCTCCTACAGGCGCTCGCAGTCCGTCTCGGCGTCGCGACCGGACGCGATCTCGCGCAGGCATGCCGCGATCACTATTCGAAGCCGGTGAATTTCGCACTGTGGTTCGCGTGTGAGGCGGCGATCGTCGCATGCGATCTGGCCGAAGTGATCGGCACCGCCATCGCGCTGCAACTGCTCTTCGGCATTCCGCTGATCGCGGGCGCGCTCCTGACCGCGCTCGATGCATTTCTTTTGCTGCTGCTGATCAACAAAGGCTTTCGCTTGCTGGAAGCCTTCGTCATCGCGCTGCTGGTCGTGATCGCGAGTTGCTTCGCGTTGCAGATCGCGGCCGCCGCGCCGCCGTTCGCCGATGTCCTGCGCGGATTCATCCCTTCGCCGCGTATCGTCGCGGATCGCGAAATGCTCTACGTCGCGATCGGCATTCTCGGCGCGACGGTCATGCCGCACAACCTGTATCTGCACTCGTCGATCGTGCAGACGCGCGCCTACGGCAAATCTGTATCGGCCCGGCGCTCCGCGATTCGCTGGGCGACCATCGACAGCACCATCGCGCTGACGCTCGCGCTTTTCATCAACGCCGCGATCCTGATCGTCGCCGCCGCCGTGTTCCATGCGAGCGGCCACAACGACGTCGCGGAGATCGGCGACGCGTTCCACTTGTTGTCGCCGCTGCTCGGCCTGAGCATCGCATCGACGCTCTTCGCGGTCGCGTTGCTCGCGTCGGGCCTGAATTCGACCGTCACCGCGACGCTCGCCGGCCAGATCGTGATGGAAGGTTTTTTGCGCCTGCACATTCCGAACTGGGCGCGGCGTCTGATCACGCGCGGGATCGCCATCGTTCCCGTGATCGTCGTCACCGCGATCTACGGCGAAAAGGGCACCGGGCAGTTGCTCGTGCTGAGCCAGGTGATTCTCTCGATGCAACTTCCGTTCGCCGTGATCCCGCTGGTGCGTTTCGTGTCGGACCGCCGCAAAATGGGCGTCTTCGCCGTCTCGCGCTGGACGAGCGGGCTGGCGTGGCTAGTCGCGGGCGTGATCGTCGTGCTCAACGTCAAGTTGCTCACCGACACGCTGCTGCCGTAACCGGACATCGCGCGCGAAAAAACACCCTCTATATAGAAGGAGACACGAACAATGAGCGGCGCGTTCATCGACATCACTCTGCGCGACGACACCACCATTCCCGCCTACGTGACGCAGCCCGCGAAGGGATCGGGACCGGGCATCGTGCTGCTTCACGACACGGCGGGCCTCGACGACTTCGTCACGCGCACAGCCGACCTTTATGCCGAAGAAGGCTATGTCGTGCTCGCGCCGCGACTGCCTGAGCACGAGCCAAAGCCTGGCGGGATCGCGGCGGAAAACTTCGCGTCGCTCGTCGATGGTCTTCGCGCGTTGCCGCAGCATGCGGGCAAGGTCGGCGTGGTCGGCTTCGGGCGCGGCGGGCGGTTCGCGACGCGCATCGCTGCGCAGGCCGACGTCGATTGCGCCGCCTGCTATTACCCCGACGATTTCGCCGCCTGCCTCGCCGATATCCCGACAATCCGCTGCCCGATGGTCTTCCACTTCCCCGAACACGGCGCGCAGGATCCGCGCGAAGTCGAGGCCGCGCTCGCGGACAAACCGAACATCGAACGCTATGCCTATCCGGGCACATCGACGGGCTTCATCGCGCCCGGCAGCGAGCACTACGACAAACCCGCCGCGCTGATGGCGTACTCGCGCACGCTGTCGATGCTGCGCAAGGTGCTCGGCCCGGTCTTCGATCTGAATCACTTGTGGGAGCAGCACTGCTATTTCGAATTCGCCACGCGCGATGTCGACGCCGTGATGCCGACGATGGTCGCCGAGCCCTACGTGAATCACGTACCGACGATGACGGGCGGCGTCGGTCACGATCAGTTGAAGCGCTTCTACAGGTATCACTTCGTCCATTCGAACCCGGCCGATACGAAGTTGATACCGGTGTCGCGCACGATCGGCGCGGATCGCGTCGTCGACGAGTTCGTGTTCTGTGCGACGCACGACCGCGAAATCGACTGGCTGCTGCCCGGGCTTCCGCCGACGGGACAGTACTTCGAAATCCCGATGCTCGCCGTGATCCGCTTTCGCGGCGACAAGCTCTACAACGAGCATATCTACTGGGATCAGGCGTCGGTTCTGGTGCAGATCGGCGTGCTCGATCCGGATGGGCTGCCGATCGCGGGACGGCAGGCCGCGAAGAAGCTCATCGACGAAACCTTGGCGAGCAATGAGTTGATGCCCAACTGGTCGTCGAGCGAGGGCAAGCCCATCTGAGCCGTTGCATACTACGGTCACACTATTAGAACCATCCGGAGACAGGCATGACCGACGTGGCAGGCGCGCACTCCGCGCCCCAATGTCCCTTTCACGACGAATCGCGCGCGCCGAACGGCTGCCCGGTGAGCGCGCGCGCAGCCGAATTCGATCCCTTCGGCGACGGCTATCAGCAAGACCCGCCCGACTATGTGCGCTGGGCGCGCGAACAGGAGCCGGTGTTCTTCAGCCCGAAACTCGGCTACTGGGTCGTCACGCGCTACGACGACATCAAGGCGATCTTCCGCGACAACCTCACGTTCAGTCCTTCGATCGCGCTGGAGAAGATCACGCCGACCGGCCCCGAAGCGAATGCGGTGCTCGCATCGTACGGCTTCGCGCTCAACCGCACGCTCGTCAACGAGGACGAACCCGCGCACATGCCGCGCCGCCGCGCATTGATGGACCCGTTCACGCCCGAAGCGCTCGCGCATCATGAACCGATGGTGCGCGCGCTCGCACGCGAATACGTCGACCGTTTCATCGACGACGGCCGCGCCGATCTCGTCGATCAGATCTTGTGGGAAGTGCCGCTCACCGTCGCGCTGCATTTTCTCGGCGTGCCGGAAGAGGACATGGACACGCTGCGCCGCTATTCGATCGCGCACACGGTCAACACGTGGGGACGACCGAAGCCCGAAGAGCAGGTCGAGGTCGCGCACGCCGTCGGCAAGTTCTGGCAATACGCGGGCAAGGTGCTCGACAAGATGCGCGAGGATCCGTCCGGTCCCGGCTGGATGCAATACGGCATCCGCAAGCAAAAAGAATTGCCCGAAGTCGTCACCGACTCGTATCTGCATTCGATGATGATGGCCGGCATCGTCGCCGCGCACGAGACGACGGCGAACGCCACTGCGAACGCGTTGAAGCTCCTGCTGCAACATCGCGAGGCGTGGCGCGACATCTGCGACGACCCGAGCCTGATTCCGAACGCGGTGGAAGAGTGCCTGCGTCATAACGGCTCGGTCGCGGCGTGGCGGCGGCTCGCGACGAAGGACGTGAAGATCGGCGGCATCGATATTTGCGCGGGCTCGAAGCTCTTGATCGTCACGTCATCGGCGAATCACGATCAACATCAGTTCGCCGATGCTGATCTTTTCGACATTCGCCGCGAAAACGCCAGCGATCAGTTGACCTTCGGCTACGGCGCGCATCAGTGCATGGGCAAGAACCTCGCGCGCATGGAGATGCAGATTTTCCTCGACGAGCTCACGCGACGCCTGCCGCACATGCGCCTCGCCGAACAGCGTTTTACCTATGTGCCGAACACGTCGTTTCGCGGGCCGGAGCATCTGTACGTCGAATGGGACCCGGCGATGAATCCCGAGCGCACCGATCCGAACGTGCGCGAGGCGCGCGCGGTGGTGCGCATCGGCGAGCCATCGTCGCATGCGGTGAGCCGCGCCGTGATCGTCGATTCGGTTCAGGCTTGCGCGGATCGTGTCGTGCGCGTGCGGCTCGTATCGGCGGACGGGCGCGATCTGCCGCGCTGGACGGCGGGCTCTCATATCGATGTCGTCTGCGGCGAGACCGGCCTGTCGCGCCAGTATTCGCTATGCGGAGATCCGGGCGATGCCGGAGCATTCGAAATCGCGGTGTTGCGCGAGACGGAAAGCCGGGGAGGCTCGGCGTGGGTTCACGAGAACGTGAAGCGCGGCGCGCAGTGGCGTATCCGCGGCCCGCGCAATCACTTCCGTCTCGACGAGCGCGCGAAAAAGCTCGTGCTGATCGCGGGCGGCATCGGCATCACGCCGATCAGCGCGATGGCGCGGTGCGCTCGCTCGCTCGGCATCGACTACGAGGTGCATTACAGCGGACGCTCGCGCGCATCGATGGCCTTGCTCGACGAGATGCGCCCGCTGCACGGCGCACGCCTTCGCGAGTACGTCTCGGAAGAAGGCACGCGCAACGATTTCGCCGCGCTCGCGGTGGAAGAGGGCACGCTCGTCTACGCGTGCGGCCCGGCGCGCATGCTCGATGCACTCGGAAACGCGAGTGCGTCATGGCCCGAAGAGGCGCTCAAGATCGAACATTTCGAATCGAAGCTGGGCACGCTGGATCCGCAGCACGAGCGCGCATTCGAGGTCGAACTGAAAGATTCGGGTCTCGTGCTGACCGTTCCGGCCGATCAGACCTTACTCACGACGCTCAGACGCGCGAACGTCGATGTGCAAAGCGACTGCGAAGAAGGTCTGTGCGGATCATGCGAAGTGCGCGTGCTCCAGGGCGAAATCGATCATCGCGACGTGGTGCTGACAAAAGGCGAACGGCAATCGAACGATCGGATGATGGCGTGCTGCTCGCGCGCGAAGGGCAGAAAGCTCGTTTTAGCGCTTTGACAAATCAGCGATTTCGAGTGACTTTCGCCGGCCACTTGAAGTCGTTACTTTCACTGACAGATGTCAAAATGTCGCGGTTATAGACAATCGATTAACTGCGCTTATTTTCATCGCGTCGTCATGTCTCAGCGTTAGGAGAGAACGAGTTTGTTCCTGATAAAGACGAGTTGGTTATACCCAGTAGTTAATTCTTATATAAGGAATAACGCTCGCGCGGGATTCGTCGCGTCCAGGACAGAAAGCTCGCACGGTCCGACACAGTTCGACATGCGCCGCGCATCCGCTTACGCATTTACCCAAACAGGCGAATTGATCATACAACCTGCGCAATTTTCGCCGTCATATAGGATGATTATTGAACGTGCGTTCGAACATTCCTGCGATAAGCAGCAAGTTAATTAAGGGTGTTTTTACTCAAACTAGGGTTTATACCTACTAATATGAAATTTTTTGCGCATGTTTTCCGTTTAGAATTGTTACTAATTTGGTGCGTCGCACAAGCGCCCAAAACCGAATAACTTCCATATGCCCTGCTGCAAAAGCGCGAGAATGTTCGCGCGGATGGATCACGCTCGCGCGATTCACGGCAGCAAGGCGAAAGAGAAGGCCGGTGCTTAACCTGAGAGATTTTATTAAAGGCCCATATAAATGGACCAAGCAATTGGCTGCACGTTTGCCGCATCCCGTTCGGGATTTTTTCTGCGGAGCGAACCTTGTCCCACGGGCGAGGTCATTCCGTAGTCGGCGCGACGCCTCTTGAAGTCGCTCGCTCATGCATCGGTCGGTCGGACATTGCTCCGCACGCGACGCTGCGCATCAATCTGCCCTGAGTTCGAATCGAACTCACCCGTCCGTTCGTACCGGACGCGTTTTCGCGTCGCGTGAAATGTCACGCGCACGGAAATTCCGTTCACGTTTTCGCTGTTTGATGAGGATAGAAAATGACTGACGTAGTGATCGTATCGGCCGCGCGTACGGCGGTAGGCAAGTTCGGCGGCTCGCTCGCGAAGATCGCGGCGCCGGAGCTGGGCGCGACGGTAATCAGGGCGGTTCTGGAGCGCGCGGGCGTGAAGCCGGACCAGGTGAGCGAAGTGATTCTGGGCCAGGTGCTCGCGGCCGGCTCGGGCCAGAACCCGGCGCGCCAGTCGCTCATCAAGGCGGGTTTGCCCGACATGGTGCCGGGCATGACGATCAACAAGGTCTGCGGCTCGGGCCTGAAGGCGGTCATGCTGGCGGCCAACGCGATCATCGCGGGCGATGCGGAGATCGTCATCGCGGGCGGTCAGGAAAACATGAGCGCCGCGCCGCACGTGCTGCCGGGCTCGCGCGACGGCTTCCGCATGGGTGATGCGAAGCTGATCGACACGATGATCGTCGATGGCCTGTGGGACGTCTATAACAACTACCACATGGGCACGACGGCCGAGAACGTCGCGAAGGAATTCGGCATCACGCGCGAGGATCAGGACAAGTTCGCGGCGCTGTCGCAGAACAAGGCGGAAGCCGCGCAGAAGTCGGGCCGTTTCAACGACGAAATCGTGCCGGTCTCGATCCCGCAACGCAAGGGCGAGCCGCTGCAGTTCGCCACCGACGAATTCGTGCGCCACGGCGTGACGGCCGAAGCGCTTGCGGGCCTGAAGCCCGCGTTCTCGAAGGAAGGCACGGTGACGGCGGCGAACGCGTCGGGCCTCAACGACGGCGCGGCGGCGGTCGTCGTGATGTCGGCGAAGAAGGCCGAGGCGCTGGGTCTGACGCCGCTCGCGCGCATCAAGGCGTACGCGAACGCGGGCGTCGATCCGAAGATCATGGGCATGGGCCCGGTGCCGGCATCGAAGCGCTGTCTGGAGCGCGCGGGCTGGTCGGTGAACGATCTGGACCTGATGGAAATCAACGAGGCGTTCGCGGCGCAGGCGCTGGCGGTGCACAAGCAGATGGGCTGGGATCAGTCGAAGATCAACGTGAACGGCGGCGCGATTGCGATCGGTCACCCGATCGGTGCATCGGGCTGCCGGATTCTCGTCACGCTGCTGCACGAAATGCAGAAGCGCGATGCGAAGAAGGGTCTGGCGTCGCTGTGCATCGGCGGCGGCATGGGTGTGGCGCTGGCGCTGGAACGTCCGTAACGAAAGCAACAGACCGGCGCGGCAAGCACGCGGCCCGACGCGACGTCCAAACAATAAAAGCGTCGAGGCGACATGGCAGCGCCGGTGTCATTCCGAGTTTCATTAACCTGAGAGAAATTGACGAGGAGTATCAGCATGACTAAGCGTATCGCAGTGGTGACGGGCGGCATGGGCGGCCTCGGCGAAGCCATCAGCATGAAGCTGCACGACGCCGGTTTCGCGGTCGTCGTAACGCATTCGCCGAACAACGCGAAGGTCGGCGAATGGCTCGCGAGCATGGATCGCCAGGGCTACAACTTCCGCGCGTACGGCGTGGACGTGGCCGATTACGATTCCGCCCAGCATTGCGTGGCGAAGATCCAGGCCGAAGTCGGTCCGATCGATATCCTCGTGAACAACGCCGGCATCACCCAGGACACGACCTTCAAGAAGATGACGAAGGTGAACTGGGACGCCGTGCTGCGCACCAATCTCGATTCCGTCTTCAACATGACCAAGCCGGTCTGCGAAGAGATGGTGTCGCGCGGCTTTGGCCGAATCATCAACATTTCGTCGGTGAACGGCTCGAAAGGTCAGATCGGCCAGACGAACTATGCGGCCGCGAAGGCGGGCATGCACGGCTTCACGAAGTCGCTCGCGCTCGAAGTCGCGAAGAAGGGCGTCACGGTGAACACGATTTCGCCGGGCTATCTCGCGACCAAGATGGTGACCGCGATTCCGCAGGAGATTCTCGATACGAAGATCATCCCGCAGATTCCGGCAGGCCGTCTGGGCCGGCCCGAGGAAGTCGCCGCGCTCGTCGCGTTCCTTTGCTCCGACGACGCCGGCTTCGTCACTGGCTCGAACATCGCGATCAACGGCGGTCAGCACATGAACTGATGTACGCACGCGGCGCGCGATGACTCGTGCGCCGCCTTTCGTGTGCATCGATACAGGTCAGTTTTGCGCGTCGCACGTTCTTCACGAAGGCGCGCATCGATTCAATCTTCACCGGCAATTCCGCTCTTCCGACAGACCGCGCCATGAACAACATCAGCGCACGCAGACCGCTCTATAGCGTCGGTCATCTCGATTCGGCGATCGAACACCTCGAGCAAGTGCTGAGCCTCGAAGGTGCAAATTCGCTTTTCTCCAAGACATACTGGCGCGGCCGCGTCGTGCAGGCGATCGCCACGCCGGGGCTCGCGCCGTGTCAGCATTCGCGCCTGCAACGCCTGCTGGATCGCATCGCTCAGGCTTGAAGGGAACAACGGATCGCGCACGCGGTCGATCGTGAATACCGGAGTACAGCGCATCTGCCCTGCGATTTGTGAAGAAAATTGCAGACGCTTGTACCATTCGGATCGATCTCAAAATTCGCGATCCACAAGCATGTTCTCTTACCTAATATCAATACGTTCGATGCCGCGCGCGTTCGCGGCGCTCGCGCTTGTTTGTCTGCTCGCCGCATGCGGCACGACGAACGGCGTCACGGCCGGCGCGCATCCCGACACCTACACGGTCACCGGCAAGGCGACGGGCACGCGCATGTCATGGGTGACCGCGCGCAACGCGGCAATGGACGCCGCCAGCGATTACTGCAAGCAGCGTTCGCAGCGCGTCGCGATCAGATCGGAAGCGACGAGCGGCGTGCGTTCGCTCGAAGAGCAGACGTCGACAGTCTCCTTCACTTGCGTGCCGGAAAACGACGCGCGCGGCTAAGCAATTCTTCCGACGACATCACCGCCGCATACTTCTGCGCCATGTCGAAGAGACTGGCGTCGTGCGGACCGGGCGCGCGATCGCCGACACAATCGGACAGTACAACCGGACGAAAGCCGTACTGCATCGCATCGACGACGCTCGCGCGCACGCAGCCGCTCGTCACCGCGCCCGCGACGACGAGCGTGCGCACGCCGCGCATCGTGAGCCAGCTTCCGAGCGATGTGCCGAAGAACGCCGACGGCACGTTCTTGCGCACGACGAGCTCGCCGGATTCGGGCGACAACTGTGGCACGATCGCGCTGTCGTGCGCATGCTCCTTCAGCGTCAGCATTCCGGGCACCTTGAGCGAGAAGACGTTCGCGTCGGAGTCGTCGTCGGCATAGACGATGCGGCTGTGCGCGACCGGCCAGCGCAAATCGCGCGCCGTGTGCAGCAGCGGCACGGTGCGCTCGATCGCCTCCGCGATGTTGCCGCCGCCGAACACGTCGGGGTTCGCGAAACCGTTCACGAAGTCGACGATCAGCAATCCGAACTGTCCGTCGATGTCGAAGTCGTTGCCAAAGCCCTGACGCGCATAGATTGCTTCCTTCATCGTGTTTCCTCGATGGTCTTGCCTTCGCGAACCACGTCCACGCCGTCGAGCGAGACAGTGCAGCGGCGCAAGGGAATGTCGATATGGCATGCGGTGGTGCGCGTGCCGCCGCCTTCGTTGTTGGGTCCGAGCGAGAACAGGAAGTTGCCGTCGAATGCACGCGCGTCCATGCCGAGCGTTGCTTCGCGATCGTAGAGACCGAGCGTCGACCAGTGCGCGCGCTTTTGCAGGCCCCAGCCGATATGCGAGATCGCGAAGGCTTCGGGATCGTCGAAGGAGAGCATGTATTCGCGCAGGAGATCCGCATCCACGCCGCCTTCGATTCTGCGCGCATAGCCGCCTTCGACCGTCAGCGTGATCGGCTCCGAGCAATAGCTTTTTCGCGGCAGAAGAATGTCGCCGCGATCGATCACGATGCGCCCGTTCGCGCCGCCTTCATTCGGAAACGTGAGCGCGAAGCCGCTCGGCCAATGATCCCAGCGGCCGGGTTCATCGACGAAACCGTACTCCGCGATCGCGGGAAACTCGCCGAGCGGACAGCGCAGATCGGTGCCCGCTTTCGATGTGACGCGCATCTCGCGCGCATGTCCGATGCGCATTGCAGCGGCGAGCACGCGCTCCTTGTCGGCGAGCGTGGGCGTCATGCGCACGAGCACTTCCGGCGGTTCGACGGCAAGCAGGATCTTCGTGCCCGACGCGAGAATCTCGTGCTGCTCGGGCGAAAAGAGCAGGGTCATCAGATCGAGCACGAGATCGCTCGCCTTCAACGCGGCGATGGCCGCGCGGTTGCCGGTGAGCGGCGTTTCGCCGAGATAGGCGAGCGCGTCGCGGCTCAATGCCTTTTCGCCGTTGACGGGCGGAAGATCGAGCCGGTTCAGGATCGCGCCCATCGATTGCGTCGCGATCGATGCGCACGCGAGCGTTTGCGGATGCGTCGCCGCGCCGGTAAGGATGGTCACCGTCTGCCCCGGTTCGAGACGCGAAAGCGTGAGCACCGTTTTCCACGCTTCTATCAATTGATAATCGCTGATTGGCATGATGTGTCGCCTCAGATGAGCGGTGCGCCGAAGAACGAACCGAGCGCGCGATAAAAGCCTGCTTCGTCATCCCACGGAATCATGTGGCCCGCGTCCGGCACGTTGACGACTTCGAGTTGCGGCATCAGCTCGCGCATTTCGGCGATGTCCTCGTTGCGGATCACGTCGCCTTTTCCCGCAGTCATCAGCAGCGCGGGTTGTCGGACGTGGGGCATGTCGGCGTGTATGTCGTCGGCGTGGAAGCCTTCGAAGCTCGCGCGAATCGCGCGTTCGTCGCAGGTATGCAGCCACTGCGCGCGCAAACGCAATTGCTCGTCCGTCCAGCTCGGGCAGAACGCACGCATGCCTTCCGCGTCGATGCCCTTGCGTGCGAGCGCGATCGAATCGACGTACCACGCAAGCTGCGCGGGATACGCGCGTCGGCCGGGACCGGACACGGGCGGATCGACGAGCGCAAGCCGCGCGATGGATTTCGTTCGTCGCGCGGCGCGCAAGGCGATGCGCGCGCCCATCGAATGGCCGAGCACGCTCGCGCGTTTCAGGCCGATCGCTTCGATGAACGCGATGAGATCCGCAGCCTGCGCGTCGAGACTGTAATCGAGCGTCGATGACGCTTCCGACAGACCGCGGCCGCGCACGTCGAGCACGTAGGTATCGAACTGACGGCCGAGCGTTTCGGCGACGAAGCCCCATGTCACCGCCGGACTCGTGATGCCCGGAACGAGCACGATCGCATCGCGCCCTTCGCGTGCGCCGCCGTAGCGCAAATAGTGCTGACGGATACCGTTCGCGTGGACATTCGCGCCGTAGAGAAAGGTCGATTCCATCGCTCAGTACGCCCCGGACAGCAACGCGCCCGCGCCCGGCACGATCGCCCTGAGATCCAGTTCGCGCAGCATCGCGTAGGTCGTGGCGATCGCAGCCGTTACGACGGGCTTGCCGGTCGATGCTTCGACCATCGGCACGACAGGCAGCGAAGGCATCTGCACGCACGCGGAGAGAACGATCGCATCGGCGTTCTGGTAGTTCATCGATTGCACGATGCCGGGCAGATTGCGCGGATCGTGACGCGCGACATCGAGATTGTCGGGAATTTCCAGCGCACGATGGTCGATCACGTCGAAGCCTTCGTTCCGGATGTAATCGACGACGAGCTCGGTCAGCGGCTTCATATACGGCGCTACGACCACGACGCGCTTCGCCTTCATCACCTTGAGCGCATCGATCAGCGCGCCCGCGCTCGTGATGACCGGCGCCGCGCCGCAATTCTCCGCCGTGTGCTTCGTCAAACGCGCCTGCGATACGCGGTGATACCCGCGCCCCATCGCCATGATCGCGACAAGGCATGCATAGCCGAGCACATCGACGCGCGCATCGGAAAGCTCGACGGCGCAACGGTCCGATTCGGCATCCATCGCGGCGAGCTCTTCCTTCACGACCTTCTTCATGCGCATGCGGCTCGAATGAAACGTGAACCGCTCCGGCTCGATGGATTGACGCGCCATCAGCATCGCCGGGATTTCGGTTTCCATCGTCGTGTTCGAGCTCGGGACGATCTGCCCGATGCGATAAGTCCTGATCGACATATCAGACCTCCAGGGGAACATTGGACACGGCTGCGCGTGGCGCGAAGTCGGTTGCGTTGTACGCGTAGACCCAGTTCGCCTGAATGCCCGACGCCTGCGGATTCAAATACGACTTGAACTTGTAGATCAGATCGCGCTTTCTCTGCGCGAATGCGCTCGGCAGGTGATACGTGCGGCCGCGCTCGCGCGATTCGAGTTGCACGCGGCTCGTGCGTGGCAGCCGCTCGGCTTCGTAATCGCGCAATGCGCCGCCGATGTCCTTGCCGTGCGTCGCGAGCGATTGCGCGAGCACGTAACCGTCCTCGATCGCCATCGCCGCCCCTTGCGAGAGGAAGGGCAGCATCGGATGCGCGGCATCGCCGAGCAGCGTGACGTTGCCGCGCGACCAGGTGGGCATCGGATCGCGATCGAACAATCCCCATTTGAAGACCGATTCAGCACGCTCGAAGAGACGCTGCAGATTCGGATGCCAGCCTTCGAACGTGGCGAGCAATTCTTCGCGGCTCGATTTCGCGTTCCACGATTCCTCGACCCAGCTTTGCGTCTCTGCCACCGCGACGATGTTCACCGCCGCGCCGCCGCGCACGTAGTACGTGACGACGTGCGCATGCGGCCCGAGCCAGAACGACGAATCCGGACTGACGAAGGCCGGCGCTTCATCGAAGGGCACGACCGCGCGGAAGCACATGTTGCCGGTGAAGCGCGGCGCTTCGTCGCCGAACAGTGTCGAACGCACGATCGAGCGCACGCCGTCCGCGCCGACGATCAGATCCGCTTCGAACTCGCTGCCGTCATCGAACACGGCGACGGCGGCGTCTTTTTCCTGCCGCACGCCGATGCAGCTCGTCGACAGACGCGCGGCATCGGCGGGTACGAGCGTCGTCAGAATGCGATGCAGGTCCGCGCGATGCACGTGATAGAAGGGCGCGCCATACAGCTCCGGACACGCCGATGCGAGCGGGATGCGAAAGTTCTCGCGCGCCGTCTCCCAGTTGCGGCCGACGATCGCTTGCGGCACGAACGCGACATCGCGCAGCGCATCGCCGATACCGAGCGCCTGGAGCACCTTCACCGCGTTGGGCGTCATCTGAATGCCCGCGCCGACGTCGCCGAAAACGCTCGCGCGCTCGAAAAGCCGCACCTCGATCCCTTGCTGCGCGAGTGCGCCCGTCAGGGCCACGCCGCCGATTCCCCCGCCGATCACGCCGACGCGAAGTGTTCTGCTCATGATCTCGTCCTTCCGAAAGTGAAGTCGTGTGAATTCACGGCAGATATTATATGGCCGTATAAATAAATGCAACACACAGTGCGGTAAGGGCCATGCGTGCAGCGACTACGCCGTGATAGGCTGCGCGCTGAACGCACCCGAACGACAAGGAAGATTCAAGCTTTGATCAAAGCCATTTTGTGGGACATGGACGGCACGCTCGCGGAAAGCGAGTCGCTGCATTTGCGCACGCTGATCGCGGCGCTCGCGCGTCATGGTGTGGAGGCGGGCGAGGAGATGCATCCGCTCATCTTCGGGAAGACGGGACGCGAAGTGCACGCGCTCTGTTGCGAGCGCTTTGGCTTGTCGGTGGATTACGCGGATTGGTCGGCGTTTCGCGCGCGCGCCTATCTCGACGGTGCGCCCGCGCTCGTGCCTCGACCGGGCGCGCTCGAGGTGTATCGTGCGGCGAAGGCCGCGGGCATCACGCAGGCGATCGTGTCGAATGCATCGCGCATGCTGCTCGAAGCGAATCTGCGGGCGCTCGGCATCGAAGAGCCGTCGCTCGTGACCATCAGCGTCAACGATGTGCGTAACGGCAAGCCGAACCCCGAGCCATACGAGCGCGCGGCCTGGCTGTTGCGTCTCGCGCCCGAAGAGGTGATCGCCGTGGAAGACAGTCCGACCGGCGCGCACGCCGCCATCGCCGCGCATATGCGCGTTCTGGCCTGGCCTTTCGACGATGAAGGCACCGCGCTCTTTCCCGCGCAAGCACAGGTCGTGCGATCGCCGCGCGAACTGGCGCAGGCGCTGGGCCTCGATCCGGCGCGGCTCGCTGACTAGGCGGTGTGCTCGTCGAGAACGATCTTGTGGATGTTGGCCGCATACACCCAGTCGCGTGCGTGACGCTCGACCAGATCCGTGAACGCGGGCGGGCCGCTGCAGTAAATCTGCGTGCTCGCGTGAGTCGGACTCATCGCGAAGGCGCTTTTCTGCGCGGACAGATCATCCGGCAGGTCGAAATGATGATAGACCTTGCCGTGACTGCGAAGCGCGTCGAATGCTTCCAGCAGCACGGTGCGCTCGGCCGATCGCGCGAAGGTATGCACCTCGAACTTGCGCCCCGCCGAAGCAAGCCGCCTCGCGATTCCCGCGATCGACGCGGCGCCCGTTCCGCGGCAATAAAGAATGGATCGCACACGATCGTGCTGGGCACGGTGAGGCATGCCGACGAATGGCTCGTCTCGTTCGATGACGGATTGCAGGTTGCCGCGCATATCTTCTCCAATAGGACCTGCGTCTTCCGCAACGGGAAGAACAGGCGGTGTATGGATCGATGGAAATGGCCGGCCCGGCAACTATCCGAAGGGCTGGCTCTCATGCAGGTTAGGGCGGACGGCAATCGCCGGCAAGGCGCTGCGACTGAATACCAGTCATATCGTCGCGCCGATAAGCGCGGAACGGTCGGATCGGGGAAAGTGCCTATTTTCAAGGCCCAAAACGCCACGAGCGACCACAATGGGTCGCTCGTGAAGACATGCCGGAAGCGGGGGAGACGAAACCCCCGCGCAACTTACATCGGGTGGCCGGCCACGAAGTTCTTGTACGCCCAGTAAGCGGCCTTCGTCGTCTGACCGTCCGACTTCATCAGACCGAAGTTGCCTTCGACGTCGTCATAGAGTTCGAACGCCTGGATCGACTGGATGTTGTACTTCGATGCAACGCTCTGGAACTGCGCCATCATCATATTGCCGGCCATATAATTCGCGATCTGCTGATCGGTGCCGTAGTTCGGACGCACGCCGAATTCGTTGATCCACACCGGCTTGCCGAACGAATGAAGGATGCCCAGCATGTCGTAGCAGCCCGTGCCGCCGCATGCATGCGTCATGTCGTTCTGATTCGAATACCAGTGCCATGCGGTGATGTCCCAGTTCACGGTCGGATGACCGCGCGTGCCGTCAGGCTGCGAGCCGTCCATCAGCATCTGGAAGAACGCGTAGTGCAGCCACGTGCCGTTCACGACGATCTTCGCCGATCCGTCCACCGACTTCACGCCCGCGATCAGACCGCGAATCACGCCGCGCGCGAGGACGTAGGGCTGGTTCTTGTAGTGCGTCCAGCTCGTGCCGTCGACGTTGCCGTTGAGCGCGCCTGCCTCGAGCTCGTTGCCGACCTCGTAATACTTGTACTTGTACGTTCCCGCGACCTGCTGACCGAGCGTGTAGGCCGCGTTGTACGCGTCCTGCTCGTTGTTGAACCCGGTGCCCAGCAGGATCACGGGGTACACGGTCACGCCGCTCGCTGCCATCGTCTGCGCCATCTTCGCGATGACCTTCGCCGAGCTCAGGCTGTACACGTCGTTACGATAGATCGTCGCACCGATGTCCTTCAACTGCGCGAGCTGCGTTGCCACGGGCGTCGCGTCGTACCCGCCACCATTCGTGTTCCGGCCGTTCGCGCCGTAGAAGATGGACGTGCTGGTCGCGGCCTTCGCCGTCGACTCGGGCGCGGCGCTCTTGGCGGTCGCGTCGCCCAGGGCGCTGTCATCGCCGCCTCCGCAGGCGGCGAGCAGCACGCTCGTGAGAAGCGCTGTCGCGATCGCCGCGGCCTTGCGCGCCGAGAAAACGTTGAAATTGCGATGAGTGGTGAGATTTCGATTCGTCATTGCAGTTAGTAGTGCAAATTGATTAGCGTAAGGCTCGTAAAATCCGAAACGCTTCCGGACCTGCTCAGTAATTCACGATGCGTATCGCGGCAAACCGTGCTGTCGTCGGAATGACACTAATTAGTCATCCAAACTACATGATCAATGCAAGTCCGCTTGCCCGACGCCGGAATTGAGGCGTGGAGGGACAAACTCAACAGCGCGGAGTCACTGATCGGTCCGGTGCGCAAAACAGCGAGCGCTCCGGATGGCGGAGTCGAGCAAACGATTGCGCTTGCTCGCATGGGCCTTACGAAATGACAAACCAGCTCAGTTCGAAGGCGGCGTCGGTCTGGAATCAGGCAACATCTTCGCAATTTCGGTCGAAAATACCGAATATTTCAAAGTACTTTCGTAACATTCGGCAACGCTTGCCGAAACCTGACTGACGGCAGCAAGGTTATCGTCTTATGAGATGAATGTAAATCCCTGTCACAGTAAAAAAATCTTTCGTTGCACAGCGGTCGCAGAAAAACTTACTTCATACGAGTCAGACCCATTGTCTGGCGGTCTACGCGGAGGGCTCGGCCTTCGAAAGCGCAGGTCGGGAAAATGTACTGCAGCGGGATCTGTTGTATCGTTCAAGGCGTCGTGCCGGACCAGACCCATAAGCGGACGCCGCTGGCGTCATCGCTCATATCCAGAACTCTGCTGTCTTCCCGGAAGGAGATGAACGTGCGAGCTGCCGACATCATGACGACGCGGATCGTTTCCGCCACCCCCGACATGTCCGTGCGACAAGCGGCCGGAACGATGGTTTTCGCGGGCATCAGCGGGATGCCCGTGATCGACGAGGACGGCAAGTTGCTCGGCATCGTCACGGAGGGCGATCTGATGCATCGCGCGGAGATCGGGACCGGCGTCAAGCACCGCGCGTGGTGGCTCGAACTGGTTGCATCGACGCGCGAACTGGCGAGCCAGTATGTCAAGGAGCATGCGCGCAGGGTCGGGGATGTGATGAGTACCGACGTCACGACCGTGACGGAGACGTGTCCGGTCGCCGACATTGCCGAGTTGCTCGAACGCAAGCGCATCAAGCGCGTGCCCGTGGTGCGCGATGGCAAGGTCGTCGGCGTCGTGAGTCGCGCCAATCTGATTCGCGCCCTCGTGACGATGGCGCCCGAACTGCCCGTCGATGCCGACATCAGCGATCACTCGATCCGCGAAGCGGTCCTTGCGGCGATGGCGGACCATCCCTGGGCGCTTGCTCGGGAGAACGTCATCGTGGAGAACGGGACCGTGCATTTATGGACCCGTGTCGCAAGCGAGGACGAAGTCAACGCGATTCGCGTAGCCGCGGAGAACGCGCCGGGGGTCAAGGGAGTCGTGACGCACATCGGGCCACCGGCCGCCGTTGCGCCGCTGGACTAGCAACGCGCTTCGTTCAGGGGCGCGGTCCGTGTGAAAGAAGGTTCGATGCCCAGCGCCTCTGCTTTCCTGACGAGATCGGGAAGGCAGCGCGAAGCCATCTTTCTCATGACCTGTCCGCGCCCGCCAGGGCCGCCTCGGATGCACATCGAGGATCAGGCTCTGCAAGGTGCAGCGGATCGACTCGTCATCGTCGACGACATACACCACGGGCGTCTCGTTATCGGTGTTCGCCTTGTTTGAAGTGGTTTGCACGCCCCGGACCATGTTTTCTCCTGTCCAGCAGGCAACGCAGGGCAATGATCTGTAGAAAAGCTGAATGGATGAGCGCGGAACACGGCTGCATCGACATGTTCTTCGCTTGCCGATTGGCTGCGCACGTCGCTTGAGGAACGGACTCGTTTCGTCTTGGCAATGACGGCCCGCTCTAGCAGAAATCGACCGCAAAAACTTTCCGAGTTGTGGCGCCTGACCGTAGCGATTGCCGATGCAATTTCGTATGGACAGCATAAATGTGCTGTGCGCGCCGGGTTCGATCACAGTAGTGCGAATCATCAGCCGGCGACGTCGCATAGAACCCTATACCTTGGTATGGTCTCACCGCGCGGAGCGCCGATTCGCGACCTATAGTGCTTTCACCACGAGACAGCGTGGCAACTGCGACCTTTTTTCGAGGCAGGTGCGACCATGAAAATTTTGATGGTGATGACTTCGCATGACCAGCTCGGCAACACCGGCAGGAAAACCGGATTCTGGCTGGAGGAATTCGCGGCGCCATACTTCACATTTCTCGATGCGGGCGTCGACATCAGGGTGTGCTCGCCGAAGGGCGGCCAGCCGCCCGTCGATCCGAAAAGCGATACGCCGGAAGGCAAGACCGAGCTGACCGAACGCTTCAAGGGCGATGCCGCCGCGCAGCGCGTGCTCGCCAACACCGCGCTTCTCTCCGAGATGAACGCCGACGACTACGACACCGTGTTCTATCCGGGCGGCCACGGACCGATGTGGGATCTCGCGGAGGACCCGCAATCCATCGCGCTGATCGAGCGCTTCTACGACAGCGGCAAGCCCGTTGCATTCGTGTGTCACGCGCCGGGCGTATTGCGTCACGTCAAAGCGAACGGCGAGCCGCTCGTCAAGGGCAAGCGCGTCACCGGCTTCACCAATTCGGAGGAAGAGGCGGTGCAACTCACGAACGTGGTGCCGTTTCTCGTGGAGGACGAACTCAAGCGCCTCGGCGGACGTTTCGAAAAAGTCGATGACTGGCAGCCGTTCTCGATCATCGATGGCCGTCTCGTCACGGGACAGAATCCGGCCTCGTCGAAAAGCGCGGCACAGGACCTTCTGAAGGTGCTGCGCGGCTAGCGCGCATGGACCGATTACTGCTTGCATGGAGAGCGACATGACCCAGGTTAGTGCGAACGCGCAAATCAGGATCGAACCTTCGAGCGCGTCATACTGGCGCGTGATCATCGACAATCCGCCCTTCAATATCTTCGGGCCGGATACGATGCCTCAGCTCGCGCAGGTCGTTGACGCGCTGGAGAGCGATCCGCACGTCAAGGTGGTGGTCTTCGAAAGCGCGGTGCCCGGCTTCTTCCTCACTCACTACGATTTCGTGCCGCCGCTGGAGGCGACCACGAGCATGCCGCCCGGACCGACGGGCATGCCGCCATTGCCGGATATGCTGGTGCGTATCGGGCGCTCGTCGGTGATTTCGATCGCGAAGATTCGCGGACGCGCATCCGGCGTCGGCAGCGAACTGGCGCTGGCGAGCGACATGCGCTTCGCGAGCAATGAGAAGGCGTTGCTGTCGCAATGGGAAATCGGCGCCGCGCTGGTTCCCGGCGGCGGACCGATGACGCGGCTGTCGCGGCTCATCGGCCGCGGGCGCGCGCTCGAAGTGCTGACGAGCGGAAACGACTTCGACGGCGGCCTCGCCGAGCGCTACGGTTACGTCAACCGCTCGATGCCGGACCATGAACTGGACGATTTCGTCGATGGCCTCGCGACACGCATCAGCCTGTTCGACAAGCAATCGCTCGCGGCGATCAAGCAGCACGTCAATGCGCAGACCTTGCCGCCGGATGCATCGGTGGCGCCGGAGTGGGACGCCTTCATCGCGTCGGTCGGCCGTCCCGCGGCGCAGGAAAAAATCGCCCAGTTGATGGAACTCGGCCTGCAGAAGAATGCGGATGTGGAAACCCGGCTCGCGCACTACACGGGCTCGCTCTGGCGTACCCGAAGCTGATTCACAAGGGCGGACACTTCGCGGCTTGGGAACAGCCGCAACGCTTCGCGCACGAGATTCGCGCGAGCTTCCAGTCCGTGCGCTGATCAGATGAAACTCGCGCCGCCGTTGACGGGAATCGTCTGCCCGGTGATGAATGCATTGCCGATGACCATCATCACGACGTCCGCGACTTCGCCCGCTTCTCCCAGCCGGCCGACGGGCAGCCGCTCCGCGACATTCGATGCTTTGAGCGGCCCGGCCATTTCGGTGTCGATCGGTCCCGGCGCGACGGCGTTGACGGTGATGCCGTCGCGCGCGAGCCGGGCCGCATAGCCGCGCGTCAGGCCTTCGAGACCGGCTTTCGATGCGTTGTAGTGGATGCCCACCAGACCCGGCCCGCGCGCCGCCGCCGACGACAGATTGACGACGCGGCCCCAGCGCCGCGAGCGCATTCCCGGCAGCACGGCCTGCGTGCACAGAAATGCCGACTTCAGATTGACGGCGAGCGTCTGGTCGAATTCGGCCTCGGTGAGATCATCGATGTCGATCATCGTCGCGGTGCCCGCGTTGTTCACGAGTATGTCGATAGGGCCGAGGCGCTGTTCGATGTCGCCGATCATCGTGGTGACGTCGCTGCCGAGCGAGACGTCGGCGCGTACCGCGAGCGCGCGGCCGCCGAGGCGTTCGATCTCCGCGACGACATCGGCGGCCTGGTTCTCGCGCTGCCGATAGTTGACCGCCACCGATGCGCCGCAAGACGCGAGGGCAAGCGATATCGCGCGGCCGATGCCGCGTGAGCCGCCGGTCACCAGGGCGACGCGACCGTTCAGATCGAGGATGCGAGCGGGCATGGCGGGGTCCTTTCTCTCGAGCGAAAGGGGCTAGTTTGCGCGCGTCGCAATGATCCCGCCGATTGTCGAGGGGATGAGGATCGGCCTGCGATCCAGCGCCTCGAAGAAAAAAACCGATGCCCCGGGAGGGACATCGGTTCTTCCTTGCACTGCGCTGCTTGATTAACGGCCGCCGTGACCGCCGCCACCGCCGCCGTTACCGCCACCGCCGTGACCACCGCCATGGCCGCCGCCGTTGCCGCCAGCGCCGTTGCCGTTGCCGTTGCCGCCGCCGTTGCCGCCAGCGCCGTTGCCGTTGCCGTTGCCGCCGCCGTTGCCGCCGCCGTTGCCACCGCCGTTGCCGCCACCGCCGTGACCACCGCCGCCGTTGCCGCCTGCGCCGCCGCCGTTGCCGCCTGCGCCGCCGCCGTTGCCGCCTGCGCCGCCGCCGTTGCCACCGCCGTTGCCACCGCCGCCGTGACCACCGCCGCCGTTGCCGCCGCCGTTGCCGCCGCTGCCGCCACCGCCGTTACCGCCACCGCCGTTGCCGCCACCGCCGTTGCCGCCGCC
>NZ_JAQQDB010000060.1:0-38286 GCF_046030135.1 Caballeronia jiangsuensis | reverse complement strand
CACCACTGGCTGAGCAAAGCGTGTGTGCAACAGTCACCACCCGAATTCAATACTACTTCTTCCCAGATTGGTTGTAGCGCCCTACAGGCGATACAACAACAAGTCATGCCTGATGACCATAGCGAGTCGGTACCACCCCTTCCCATCCCGAACAGGACCGTGAAACGACTCCACGCCGATGATAGTGCGGATCACCCGTGTGAAAGTAGGTAATCGTCAGGCTCCTCATGCCGAAAACAAAAACCCCACCCCGCAAAGGTGGGGTTTTTGCGTTGGAGCGGCGAATTCGCACGAACGCCAGTAATTCCCTCCTCGAATCTCGCCCATGCTCCGGCAACGCACGCTCCTGCATCGCCAGATGTTTACCCTCCTGCGCCAAAATACTGTATAAATATACAGTAAAACCAAAGACCGCTGAGTGCTCGAACCATGAGCAGGCCCTTGCATTCGCGCTGGACGGGGAAAACTCATGGGTGCAGCACTTTCATTGCTCGACATCGGGCTGACCTCGCATCTGCAGCGTCAGATCTGGCAAGGCAGTCCGATCAACGATCCCGACTCGAACATCATCTCGAGCGGATTTCGGACGCTTGACCTGGCGTTGCCCGGTGCAGGCTGGATGCCCGGCACGGTCACCGAATTACTGATCGAAGAGAGCGGCGTGGGCGAAATCAGATTGCTCGCGCACATGCTTCGAGAACTCACAGTAGGCAAAGACCGCTCCGTCATCTTCATCGCGCCACCGTGGAAGCCCAATCTGGCTGCGTTTCGCGCGATGAAAATCGCGGTCGACAAACTGGTCTGGGTCAAGGCGCCCGAAGATCAGGTGCTCTGGGCTGCGGAGCAGTCGCTGAAGCAGGAAGGCATCGGCGCTGTGCTGATCTGGCTGCCTCAAGTGCGCCCCGAAGCGCTGCGAAGGCTGCAAGTGGCGGCTCAGGAAGCGCGGTCGCTGGCGTTCCTGTTCCGTCCGCTCAAAGCGGCGAGGCAATCATCCGCTGCGCCATTGCGCATGGTCTGCAAGCCGATACTTCCCGCCAGCGCACCGACGATGAACCGTCGCGAATGGATGCAAGCCGTCATGCTCGAAATCGACATCATCAAGCGGCGTGGTCCATTGCTGGGTAAGCCGTTGCAGTTGAGCTTGCCGCTGCAGATGCCTGCTCTGCCCGAACATATTCGTCGTGCGCATCAGGCAAGGAAAGCACGAGAGGTCAAACATGTTGTGGATAGCGGTGACATTGCCGCTTTTATCGCTCGAAGCAGTCAGGCCGCCCTCGATGCCCTCGGCATCGGGGAATTCGATCTCGCCTGGAGCGACATCGACGTCGAATGACGCGCGTGCCGACGATATCGGTCAACCATGCTTCGCGCTCGCCGATCACGCGCGCATCCTGATGCCCGATCTCGTCGCGTTTCGGCTCGGAGTGCGGCCCGGCAGCACGCGCTCGCATGCGTTCGCGCTCGCGCCGCAACTGACGCTGCTCGCCGTCGATGTTCGCGAGGAGCAGAACGCGCTCGAAGCCGTTGCGCTGGCGTTGCTCGCATTTACGCCCAAAGTCGTGCTGGCCCATGCGAACACGGTGTTGCTCGAAGTCGGCGGGAGCATGCGGCTTTTCGGCGGTTTGCGCGCGTTGCTGTCCAGGGTGACATCGACGGTGAAAGGATGCGGCTTCACTTCGCGCATGGGCTGCGCGCCGACAGCGTGGGGTGCATGGCTGCTGGCTCACGCGCGCACGCGTCGTGTTGCGCGGCGCGTGCGCATCGTGAAAGAGACGACGCTCGTCCACGTGCTCGATGCGTTGCCCGTATCACTTATCCCATCGGCGCATTCGCACGGCAACGTGTTCGAGCAGATCGGCTGCGCAACGCTCGCCGATTTACGTCGGCTGCCGCGCAAGGGCGTCGCGCGAAGGTTCGGCCAAGGCGTTCTGCAATGGCTCGCACAAGCGTACGGCCAGGCGCCCGATCCGCGCGAGGCGTTTTGCGCGCCGGCGTCGTTCGAGGCTCGGCTCGAATTGCAGGCGCGCGTGGAAAGTGCCGAGGCGCTGCTGTTCGCCGCCCGCCGGCTCGTGCTGCAACTCGCCGGCTGGCTGAGCGCGCATCATGCGGCCGTCAGCGAATTTTCGCTGTTGCTCGAACACGAGCTGGCGGCCCGTCACGCGCCGAAAACGTCGACGTTCAAGGTGGCGTGGGCCGTACCGACGCGCGAAGCCGATCACATTCTCTGGCTGCTGCGCGAGAAGCTGAATCAGACGACGCTCGCGGCGCCCATCATCGAGATGACGCTTCTCGCCGACAAGGTGAGCGAGCATGCGCCGCCGGCCGAGACCCTGTTTCCGATGCCCGGCTCCGACAGCGAATCGATGGCGCAACTGCTCGAACGTCTGAGCGCGCGGCTCGGCGCGGAGAGCGTCGTGCAACTGGTCGCGCGAGACGATCACCGGCCCGAAGCGGCGATGACGGTCGAAGCTTATAAGCCCGCAGGCGAAACGAAGCCGAAGCGCGGGAAGAAATCGTCGAAGACGCAAGCGGCAAAAGCCGATACGCCAACCGAAGCGGAATCCGAAGCGCAAACCGAATCCGACGGGCCGCTCGAGCTTCCCGATGTGGCCGTTCCTTCGCAGCCCCGTCCGTCGTGGATACTCGAAACGCCGCAAAAGCTGATCTTGCGCAACGAGCGGCCGTTCTATCGACGCCCGCTGAAGCTGATCAGCCGGACCGAGCGTATCGAGGCGGGATGGTGGGACGGCAATGGCGTCCAGCGCGATTACTACGTTGCCGCCGACGATCGCGGCCGTATGTTCTGGCTGTATCGCGAACGTCTCACCGGCGACTGGTTTCTGCACGGTTTTTTCGGATGATGCCGACATGGACGATTTGAGCGACATCATCGGCCTGGGCGAGGGCGACGAAGGCGACGACAAGACCGCATTTCCCGGCGCGATGTCAGCCTCGGCGCTGTTGCCCGGCTATGCCGAACTGCATTGCCTGAGCAACTTCTCATTCCTGCGCGGCGCATCGCATCCGCAGGAGCTGGCTGCGGCGGCGCTCGAGCACGGCTATACCGCGCTCGCGATCACGGACGAATGCTCGCTCGCGGGCGTCGTACGTGCGCATGCCGCGATCAAGGACATCGAAGCGAAGGCGCGCGCCGATGCCGAAGCCGCGCAACTTGCCGGCGAGCCGCCGCCGAAGAAGCAGGATCTGAAGCTGATCATCGGCAGCGAACTGCATCTCACCGATGCCGACGGCGCGCCGTTCTGCACGCTTATCGCGCTCGCGACGAATCGGGCGGGCTACGGCAATCTGTCGGAGCTGATTTCACAAGCGCGCGCTCGTTCGCCCAAGGGCAGCTACAAGATAGGTCCGGAGGACTTCACGGATCCGGCGGCGTCATCCAACGCGGCCGATCTGCGCGGCGATATCGCGCATCTGAAGTACTTGCCCGATTGCATCCTGATTCTCGTGCCGCAGAGATCGGCGACGCTCGCCGATACGCTCGACCGCGCGCACTGGCTGGCCGGCTTTGCCGCGGGCCGTGCGTGGCTCGCGCTGGAGCTCTGGCAGGACGGCAGCGACGACGAGCGTCTTGCTTCGTGTCGCGTGATCGCCGAAGCAAGCGGATTGCCGCTCGTCGCGGCGAGCGGCGCGCTGATGCACGCGCGTTCGCGCAAGCCTTTGCAGGACACACTCACCGCGATTCGCCTGAATCGGCCGCTCGCCGAATGCGGCTACGCGCTCGAAGCGAACGCGGAGCGGCATCTGCGCACGCGGCTGCGCATCGGCGCGCTGTATCCAAAGGAGGCGATCAGGCAAACGCTGAAGGTGGCCGCCTGTTGCACCTTCTCGCTCGACGAACTCAAGTACGAATATCCAGAGGAACTGGTGCCGCCCGGCGAGACGCCCGCGAGCTATCTGCGCAAACGGGTGATCGCGGGTGCGCTGCAACGCTGGCCGAACGGCATGGATGCCGAGACGATCGGTCTTATCGAAAAAGAACTGGCGCTCATCGCCAGGCTGGAATATGAGAAGTACTTCCTGACGGTGTATGACATCGTTTCGTTCGCGCGTAGCCAGAATATTCTGTGTCAGGGGCGCGGCTCGGCGGCGAATTCAATCGTCTGTTATTGCCTGTTCATCACTGAGCTCGATCCGGTCCGGATGGGCTTGCTGATCGAGCGCTTCATTTCTCAGGCGCGCAACGAGCCGCCCGATATCGACGTCGATTTCGAGCATCAGCGGCGCGAGGAAGTCATCCAGTACATCTATCGGAAGTACGGGCGGCATCGCGCGTCGCTGGCGGCATCGCTCATCACGTATCACACGCGCAGCGCGCTGAAGGATGTCGGCAAGGCGCTCGGGCTCGATGCGTCGCTGATCGAGCGCATCGGCAAGTCGCAACAATGGTGGGACGGGCCGTCGGCGGTGGCGGGCTATCTCAGGGAAGCGGGCTTCAGCGACGATTCGCACGTCACGAAGCATCTCATCCGGCTGACGCGCGAGTTGAGAGGCTTTCCGCGGCATCTGTCGCAGCACGTCGGCGGTTTCGTGATCGCGCGGGAACGCTTGTCGCGGCTCGTGCCGATCGAAAACGCCGCGATGAAAGACCGCTGCGTGATCCAGTGGGACAAGGACGATATCGATCAGCTGAAGCTCCTGAAAGTGGACGTGCTCGCGCTCGGCATGCTGTCGGCGATCCGGCGCGCCCTCGAATTCGTCGCGCTGCGGCGCGGCGTGCCGGGTTTCGGGGTCTCGCATATTCGTCGCGAGGACAAGGCCGTCTACGAGATGTGCTGCCGCGCGGACACCATCGGCGTGTTTCAGATCGAATCGCGCGCGCAGCAAAGCATGCTGCCGCGCTTGAGGCCGCAGAAATACTACGACCTCGTGATCGAAGTGGCGATCGTGCGGCCCGGTCCGATTCAGGGCGGCATGGTGCATCCGTATCTGCGCCGCAAACAGGGGCTGGAGGACGAGGAGTATCCGAAAGAGGAACTGCGGCCAGTGCTCGGCCGCACGCTCGGCGTGCCGATCTTTCAGGAGCAGGTGATGAAGCTCGCGATGGTCGCGGCGGGCTACACGGCGGAGCAGGCCGATCAGTTGCGCCGCGCGATGGCCGCGTGGCGCCGTGGCAGTCATCTGGAGAAGTATCAGGCCGATCTCATGAAGAAGATGCTTGCGCGCGGCTACGAGCACGATTTCGCCGCGCGCGTGTGCAAGCAGATCGAGGGGTTCGGCGAATACGGCTTTCCGGAAAGTCATTCGGCGAGCTTCGCGCTGCTCGTTTATATCAGCGCGTGGATCAAGCGTTACGAGCCTGCGGCGTTTCTGGCCGGTTTGCTGAACAGCCAGCCGCTCGGTTTCTATTCGCCGTCGCAACTCGTGCAGGATGCGCGGCGTCACGGCGTGCCGGTGTTCGCGCCCGATGTTTCCCTGAGCGATTGGGAGTCGGTGCTGGAAGCGCGGTCAGGCGATGGCGAGCGGGTCGTGTTCGATGCCGGCAAGGAGCGGCGGCGCCAGCAGTTCTATGGCGCGGCTGCGTCGGATCGCGTGTTTCGGAAGACCGTGCGGCGAGCGGCGCGCAGACTCAGAAAGCGCGTCGAGCTGGATGGACGGCAATACGGCGCAAAAGGGCCGGGCGTGCGGATCGGGCTGCAACTGATCAAGGGTCTTCCGCAGGCGGCGGCCGAGCGGATCATGGCAGCGCGCGCGCAAGCGCCATTCATCGATGTCGACGATCTCACGCGTCGTGCCGGCTTGTCACGACGCGAACTCGAAGCGCTCGCGGCGGGCAATGCGCTGGCGAGCATCGCGGGGCACCGGCGTCAGGCGTGGTGGGCGGTCACCGCACAACAGCGCGCGCCGGCATTGCTGCGCGATGCGCCGATGAGCGAGACGCCGCTCCTGCTGCCGGAAGCATCGGAAGGCCGTGAAATCGTCGACGATTACGCGAGCCTCGGACTCACGCTCAATCGTCATCCGCTCGCGCTTTTGCGTGACAAGCTTTCCCGCCTGCGTTTCAAGACCGCCGCCGAACTCGCGGACATCAGAAACGGACGCTTCGTGCGCGCGTGCGGCATCGTGACGGTGCGGCAACGGCCGGGCACGGCGAACGGCACGATCTTCGTTTCGATCGAGGACGAAACCGGTGCGATCAATGTGATCGTCTGGCCGGGCCTCGTCGAGAAGCAGCGCAAAGTGCTGCTCGGGGCGTCGCTGCTCGGCGTGCACGGCGTCTGGCAAATGGAGGGCGAGGTGCGTCATCTGGTGGCGCAACGGCTCGAAGACCATAGCGCGCTGCTCGGCCGCCTCGCTGCGCCGAGCCGCGATTTTCACTGATCCGGGAAGTCCGGATATTTGGCGAGCAGCTTGGCAATCGCGCTGTCGAACGGCGTACGCCTGCCGATGCCGAGCGCTTCCAGCCGCCCGGAATCGAGATGACAGTCGCGCGGGCGCGGCGTCGCGTCCGTCGGCGCGCGCTGCGCGACGAGCTTCGCGTCAACTCTCAGCGCTCGCGCGATGCGTTGGGCGATGTCGAACTTCGTCATCGGTTCGTCGCCGGACCATTGCGTGATGCCGGAGATCGTCGCGCCTTTCGCATGATGTTCGAGCATTCCGCGGATCACCACGGCGACATCGGGCGTGAACGTCGGATAGCGCGTCGCCCAGGCGTCCATCGACGCGGGCGGGCTCGCCGGATCGGCCGATTTCACGATTGCGGGCGTGAGGCTCGTCACCGCCGATTCGTTCCAGTCCGTGAACGGCCCATAAAGCAGCGGCAGGCGCAGCACGCAGGACGCCGGGTCGCTCTCGAGCAACGCGCGTTCGCCGTCCAGCTTGCTTTGCCCGTAGGCGTTGAGCGGCGCGGGCGCATCGTCGGGAAAATAGGGCGGGGCGGTGCCGTCGAACACGTAATCCGTCGAAATCGACAGGACCCATGCGCCGAGCGAGCGCGCTTCGTTTGCGATCACGCTCAACGCATCGACGTTCAGCGCGCGCGCGAGCGCCGGATCGTTTTCGCAGACGTCCGGGCGTCGCTCCGCCGCCGCGACCACGATCGCATCGGGCGCGAACTCGCGAAAGAAGGCGGACACCGCTTCCCGGTCGAGCAGATCGAGTTTCGCGTTCCGTGCGTCGGCACGGCTGTGGGCCGTGCGCACGATGCGCCATTCTTTCGCGCCGGGCGCGCTCGCCAGTTCGTCCGCGATGGCGCGGCCCAGCAATCCCGACGCGCCGATGAGCGCGACGGTGAACCGTTCGCTCCCCCTCATGCCGAAGCGATGCCGACGACCGTGTAGCCTGCCTCGTCGATGGCTTCCTTCAGCGCGTCGCTCGATTTCCCGGACTCGACGGCGACGGTGCCGCGTTCCAGATCGACGCGAACCTGCGCCTGCGGGTCGATTTCCTGGATCGAGCGCGTCACGGCCGCGACGCAGTGCTGGCAACTCATGCCCTGAACTTCGAATTCGGTCATTGCGGTTTCCTCTTTAAAAAGCTCGAATCAACGTCATCGTATACCTTGCCATGATGGGAAGGTGTAGAGTCGGGATGACATTTTTTCAGGAGCGAACGATGAACATCGGCGAAGCGGCCCGCGCCTCGGGCGTGACGGCGAAGATGATCCGCTATTACGAGAGCGTCGGTTTGCTCAATGCGGTCGGGCGGACGTCGTCCGGATATCGCGTGTACGGCGATCCGGAAGTGCACGCGCTGCGCTTCGTGCGACAGGCGCGTCGGCTCGGCTTTTTAGTCGAGGATATCCGCAAGCTGCTTGCTTTATGGCACGACCGGTCGCGGGCGAGTGCCGAGGTCAAGTCGATCGCGTTGGAGCACGTCGCGGAACTGGACCGCCGAATCGCCGAGTTGACGGAAATGCGCGACACGCTGTCGCATCTTGCGACCCATTGTCATGGCGATGCCCGACCGGATTGTCCGATTCTGGACAAACTGGCGCAGTGAATGCACCAATGCGGTGCTCAAGGATACCAAAGCACGCTTGGAGACTTGCTAATTGTCCGAAAAATCAGCGATCTAAAGCAAATCTTCGGCCCGCACCATTCCGAAACCGAATGCACAGTATTCAAGCATTTCACTACCCCGGCGCGGCTGTTCTCCTCTATAATCCGGGTATTCCCTAGTGCGGGTAATCCCTGACCCGAATTGCCAGGGATCTTTTAAAGACCTTGGAGAACATCATGTTTGCATTTCTGATCGAAAAACTGAGCTTTTGGTTTGAAGCCGCTGAGCAACGCCGCCGTGAAGCGTATCTCGCGCAGTCGACGGACATCGTCCAGCTCGAAAAGCGCATCCGCTCGCTCGAATCGAACGGCTACAACGCGTAAGCGTTTCGTTCCTGGCGTCGAAAACGCCGAACGTGAAAGTTGAAAAGCCCCGCATCGCGGGGCTTTTGCGTTTCTGCTGCTGCACGCTTTCGGCCGAGCCTCAATGCTTAGGCGGATGCTGCTCCAGCCACTGCTTCATGAACGCGATTTCCTTGTCCTGCGAAGCGATGATGTCCTTCGCAAGCTTGCGAAGCTTCGCGTCCTTGCCGTATTTCAATTCGACCTTCGCCATTTCCACCGCGCCCTGGTGATGCGGAATCATGTGCGCGACAAAATCCCGGTCGGCGTCGCCCGTGTACTCGACGCCCGACATTCCCGACATCATTTTCTGATCGGCCGCCTGAAATGCGGCGGTGGATGACACGTCGGTGGGCTTCGGCGCGTGCTGTTCCATGTTCATGCCCGGCATCGCGTCGCTCGCAGGTGCGGCGGGCTGTGCGAACGCGCTTGCGCTACAGAGGGCGGTGAAGATGGCAAGCGCGATTCGTTTCGATTTCATCGTATCTCCTGTGAAAAGGGCGGTTGCGAAGCTGCTTCTGAGTGCGAACGCCTAGCCTAAAGCTTGCCATCGGGGTAAGGTAAAGCAGTTTCGTCTACATAAATGAGCGCGCGATGCCAGCCCACATCAACGACACGACGAATAAACGCATCCGCGATCGCGTCGCGAGAATCGCATGTGTTTGCGTCGCGCTTGCCGCAGCTTTGTTCGGCTCGCAATCGACGTTCGCCAAGCCGGGCGGCGAACCTCTGGTGCTCGATACGCAAACCGGCATCCACAGCGGCGTCAGCGGAACCGTGCTTCAGAGCGGGCCGCTCGGCGGTCCCGGCATGGTGCCGATGGCGACATTGCCCGGCCTGCCGCAGGAGGCGGAGCCGCCGATCGTGGTTTCACCCTACGTCGAATATTCGAACGGGCAGAGCACCGTGCCCACGCAACCCGGCGGCGGCATACGACCGCGGGTGCCGCGCACGATTCATCCCTGATGCTGGCCAGGCTTAGTCCGCGCGATGTTCCAGCTTGAACGACGCGTTGTCGTCCTCGCCGAGCGCATCGACGAGATAGGGCAGTGAAGCCTTCAGCTCCTTCGCCAGCGTGTAGGGCGGATTGATCACGAACATGCCGCTGCCGAACAGCCCGAAGCCGTCAGTCGGCGGTTTTCGCACAGTCAGGGCGGCATGCAGCCAACCTTTCGGCTGGATGGCTTTCAACTGGTCGGCGAAGCGCTGCGATTCGATGCGCGTGACGATCGGATACCAGACCGCGTATGTCCCCGTCGCGAAGCGCTTGATGCTTTCCTCGAGACACGTGAGCGTGCGGGCGTAGTCGCGCTTGTCCTCGTACGACGGGTCGATCAGCACGAGCGCGCGGCGCGGCGGCGGCGGCAGAAGCGCCTTGATGCCGTCGAAGCCGTCGCCTTCGTAGATCATCGCGCGCCGGCCGGCGTCCCGAAAATTGTGACGCAGCACGTCGATCTCCGTGCTGTGCAGTTCGAAAAGCCGCATGCGATCCTGCTCGCGCATCAAGCGCCAGGCGAGATAGGGCGAGCCGGGGTAAAAGCGCAGATCGCCGTCGGGATTCAGCGCCTTCACTTCATCGACATAATCAGCGAGGAGCGGCGGCAGATCGTCGCGATCCTGGAGCTTCCCGATCCCCGTTTCGAACTCCGCGTTTTTCGCCGCGTAGCCTTCGGTGAGCGAGTAGACGCCGGCACCGGCGTGCGTGTCGATGTACCAATACGATTTGTCCTTCAGGCCGAGATGGCGAAGCATCTGAATGACGATTGCGTGTTTCAGCACATCGGCGTGATTGCCCGCATGAAAGGCGTGACGATAACTGAGCATGACGAGAGGCCCGCGTGGGGCGTGAAAAAACAGGAATGAAAAGGTGCGGGGAAGGGGGCCTATTCTAGCCGACGCCGCTCGCCGCAATCATCACGACGCCGGGCTTTCGCTGCAGCGCACTGCGTCCTTCATGCACAATAGCCGCTCCCGGACATTCATGAACAGTCGGCCGAACGGCGTAGGCATTCTGATGTTTCGCACGAATTTTCCTATGCCGAACGGCCAGCTTGATGGTCGTACTGACAGATGTTTTCATTCACCTGATGTCTTCCACTGGATAGGAGGTTCGCATGTCCTCAAACGGTAAGCTCGACGGCAAGACCGCGGTCGTGACGGGCGCGGCGAGCGGCATCGGCCGCGCGATCGCATTCACGCTCGCCGGCGCGGGCGCGGCGGTCGCCATCGCAGACCTGAATCAGGCGGGCGCCGACGCGGTCGCCGAGGAAATTCGCGGCCAGGGCGGAAAGGCCATCGGCATCGCGATGGACGTGACGAACGAAGATGCGGTGAATCAGGGCATCGATCGCGCCGCGTCGGAACTCGGCTCGGTGGACATCCTCGTGTCGAATGCGGGCATCCAGATCGTCAATCCGATCGAAAACTACGCGTACGCCGACTGGAAGAAGATGATGGCCATCCATGTCGACGGCGCGTTTCTCACCACCAAAGCCGCGCTGAAGCACATGTACAAGGACGATCGCGGCGGCGTCGTGATCTACATGGGTTCGGTGCACTCGCACGAGGCGTCGCCGCTCAAGTCGGCCTATGTGACCGCGAAGCACGGCTTGCTCGGCCTCGCGCGCGTGCTCGCCAAAGAGGGCGCGAAGCATAACGTGCGTTCGCATGTCGTCTGTCCGGGCTTCGTGCGCACGCCGCTCGTCGACAAGCAGATTCCCGAGCAGGCGAAGGAACTGAAGATCAGCGAAGAGGAAGTCGTGAAGCGCGTGATGCTCGGAGGCACCGTGGACGGCGTGTTCACCACCGTCGAGGATGTCGCGCAGACCGTGCTCTTCCTGTCCGCGTTCGAAACGGCCGCGCTGACGGGGCAATCGTTCGTCGTGAGCCACGGCTGGTTCATGCAATAAGGGAGAACACGCGGGATGTCGGAAATCGAGAACGAAAACGCGGTGCGAGTGTCAGCTTCGGCCGAAGCGCGCGCGCAGTCCCGGATCCACTTGCCGCCCTACGAGACGATCGCGCTGATGCTGCAGGGCGGCGGCGCGCTCGGCGCCTATCAGGCGGGCGTTTATCAGGGGCTTCACGAGGCGGACATTCATCCGAACTGGATCGCCGGCATCTCCATCGGCGCGCTCAACACGGCGATCATCGCGGGTAATGCGCTGGAACATCGCGTGACGCGTCTGCTGGAATTCTGGGAGACGATCTGCCAGCCGGCATTCGGTTTCCCGTTGCCCGCCTTCGTCGAGCGCGCGCTTTTCGACTCCGGCGACGAGATTCGCAAGGCGTTCACCGCGATGCAGGCCGCGGGCGCGGTCGTCGAAGGGCAGAAGGGCTTTTTCATTCCCCGCTTTCCGCCGCCGTCGCCGATCGCGTCGGGCTCGCCGCAAACCGCGAGCTATTACGACACGACGCCGCTCAAGGCCACCCTCGAGCGTCTTTGCGATTTCGACCGCATCAACTCCGGCGAGACTCGCGTTTCGGTCGGCGCGGTGAATGTCGCGACCGGCAATTTCGCCTATTTCGACAACAGGCAGATCGAGTTGCGCGCCGAGCATTTCATCGCATCCGGCGCGCTGCCGCCGGGTTTTGCCGCGGTCGAGATCGATGGCCAGTTCTACTGGGACGGCGGCCTCATGTCGAACACGCCGCTTTACGAGATCGCGCAGGCGACGCCGCGACGCGACACGCTCGCTTTCCAAGTCGATCTGTGGAGCGCGCGAGGGCCGGTGCCGGACAGCATCGTCGACGTAATGGGACGCGTGAAGGACGTGCAGTATTCGAGCCGCACGCGCCTCGTCACGGATCAGATGCAGCGCTCGCAGCGCTACCGCAACGTGTTGCAGCACGTGCTCGACCTCGTGCCCGAAGAGACTCGGAAGAATGACGAATGGTGCAGGCTTGCCGCCGATCTGGCGTGTTCGAAGCGCTACAACATCATTCACCTGATCTACCGGCAAAAGGAATACGAGGGTCATTACAAGGACTACCAGTTCGGCCTTTCGACGATGCGCGAGCACTGGGAAAGCGGTCTCGCCGACATGCGCCGCACGCTTGCGCATCGCGACTGGTTCGACATGCCCAACGGCGAGTCCCGCTTCGTCACGCACGACATCCATCGCGACGAACGGTGAGCGCGTTCCGAACGCCGGAATGCCCGGTTGGGCGAGAAAGTGTGTCACTTTGTATAATCGCGGACGCATTCCGGCGGCTGTCTCAGTCGACGTCGCCGGGCGCCAACACTTTTCCGGCTTTAGATGAACTCGATCGCGATCTGCTTCGTCTGTCTCGGCAACATCTGCCGCTCGCCCAGCGCGGAAGCGGTGATGCGCGACCTCGTCGAGCGCGCGAAGCTCGCTGAGCGGATCGTCATCGATTCGGCGGGAACGGGTGACTGGCACATCGGCGAGGCACCGGACGAGCGCGCCCAGAAAGCGGCGAGGAAGCGCGGCTACGATTTGTCGAAGCTGCGCGGCCGCCAGGTCGCCGCCGCCGATTTCGCGCGCTTCGACCTGTTCATCGTCATGGATGACGCGAACGCCACCGCACTGACGGCAGTCTGCCCGCCCGAGTATCGCGACAAGATTCGCCTGCTCATGGAGTTCGCCACGAACGACGACAGTCGCGTTGTCGTCGATCCCTATTTCGGCGGTGAGGAAGGTTTCGAAAAAGTGCTCGATCAGTGCGAAGACGCCTGCGAAGGCTTGTTGAAGGCCTTGCGTGCCCAACTGACGGCCTGACAGCCCGCGCCCGCACGCCAGCCGTGCGAGTGCCGAAGAAACCAATTAAAAAGCTACTTATCTCGTCCCGGATACTTGACTAAAACTGTGGGATATTTATACTTGACGAAAATCATCGAGTATTAGCGTTAGCCCCCAATTATGAGACTCACCACGAAAGGCCGTTTCGCCGTCACGGCGATGATCGACCTGGCGTTGCGCCAGGAGCAGGGCCCGGTGACGCTGGCAGGCATCAGTCAGCGCCAGCGCATCTCGCTTTCCTATCTCGAACAGCTCTTCGGCAAGCTGCGGCGGCATGAGATTGTGGAATCGGTTCGCGGACCGGGCGGCGGTTACAACCTCGCGCGCCGCGCCGAGAACGTCACGGTCGCCGACATCATCATCGCGGTCGACGAGCCGATCGACGCCACGCAATGCGGCGGCAAGGGCACGTGCGAAGGCACGAAGCAGCACGACGGCCACTGCATGACTCACGAACTCTGGGCGACGCTCAATCAGAAGATGGTCGAGTATCTGGATTCCGTTTCGTTGAAGGATCTGGTCGACCAGCAGCGCGCCCGCGAGGGTTCGTCGACGGTGCTGCGTGACCGGCGCGCCGAATCGGCTGGCGTGGAGGCCGCGCGCGTCGCGCCCAAGGGTCCGAATTCCATTTTCAACCTGGCCGGATGACATAAGCGTTGCGCTGGCGTGAGAGCCGGGCGCGCAGATAGAAAGCATCCCAGCCAAGAGCTTTGACCGATTTCCCGGAGCGACTGATGAACAACGATATTCCCCACCTGCCCATTTACATGGACTACAGCGCGACGACCCCCGTCGATCCGCGCGTGGTGGACAAGATGATCCCGTATCTTCGCGAGCAGTTCGGCAATCCGGCCTCGCGCAGCCATCAGTACGGCTGGGATGCGGAGCGTGCGGTCGAGGAAGCGCGCGAGAACGTCGCGGCGCTCGTGAATTGCGATCCGCGCGAGATCATCTGGACGTCGGGTGCAACGGAATCGGACAACCTCGCGATCAAGGGCGCCGCGCACTTCTATAAGAGCAAAGGCAAGCACATCATCACCGTGAAGACCGAGCACAAGGCCGTGCTCGACACCACGCGTGAGCTGGAACGCGAAGGCTACGAAGTCACGTATCTCGACGTGAAGGACGACGGTCTCATCGATCTGGACAAGCTCAAGGCGGCGATCCGCCCGGACACGATTCTCGTGTCGGTGATGAGCGTGAACAACGAAATCGGTGTGATCCAGGACATCGAGGCGATCGGCGAGATCACGCGCGAGAAGGGCATCATTTTCCACGTCGATGCGGCGCAGGCCACCGGCAAGATCCAGATCGACCTGCAAAAGCTGAAGGTCGACCTGATGTCGTTTTCGGCGCACAAGACGTACGGCCCGAAGGGCATCGGCGCGCTGTACGTGCGTCGCAAGCCGCGCGTGCGCATCGAGGCGCAGATGCACGGCGGCGGTCACGAGCGCGGCATGCGTTCGGGCACGCTCGCGACGCATCAGATCGTCGGCATGGGCGAAGCGTTCCGCATCGCGCGTGAAGAAATGGCGACGGAAAACGAGCGCATCCGCATGCTGCGCGACCGTCTGTTGAAGGGCCTACAGGACATCGAAGAGGTGTACGTCAACGGCGACATGGAGCGCCGTGTGCCGCACAACCTCAATATCAGTTTCAATTTCGTCGAAGGTGAATCGCTGATCATGGCGGTGAAGGATGTCGCGGTGTCGTCGGGATCGGCGTGCACGTCGGCTTCGCTGGAGCCGTCGTACGTGCTGCGTGCGCTCGGCCGCAACGACGAACTCGCGCACAGCTCGATCCGCTTCACGGTCGGCCGCTTCACCACCGAGCAGGATGTCGACTACGTAATCAACCTGCTGAAGACCAAGATCGCGAAGTTGCGCGATCTGTCGCCGCTCTGGGAAATGCACAAGGACGGCATCGACATCTCGACCATCCAGTGGGCCGCGCACTGAGCGACACGCGTCACCGAACAAAGGAGAGTTTGAATCATGGCTTATAGCGAAAAGGTTCTGGACCACTACGAAAATCCGCGTAACGTCGGCTCGTTCTCGAAGGACGACGACACCGTCGGCACCGGCATGGTCGGCGCGCCGGCCTGCGGCGACGTGATGAAGCTGCAGATCCGCGTTGGTGCGGATGGCGTGATCGAAGATGCGAAGTTCAAGACGTATGGCTGCGGTTCGGCGATCGCATCGAGCTCGCTCGTCACCGAGTGGGTGAAGGGCAAGACGCTGGATCAGGCGCTGACGATCAAGAACACGCACATCGCCGAGGAACTGGCGCTGCCGCCGGTGAAGATCCACTGCTCGATTCTCGCGGAAGACGCGATCAAGGCAGCGGTCCTCGATTACAAGCAGCGACATGGCGTCGTTGCGCCGGAAGCGCAGGCGACGGAAGCGAAGCAGCACGCGGCTTAAGTGACGAAAGCGGGCGCCATGCAGGTGCGTGGCGCCTCGGAGAGAGAAGCGAAGACTATGGCAATCACGTTGACGGATAAAGCGGCACAACACGTGCAGAAGTATCTGACGCGGCGCGGCAAGGGCGTCGGCCTGCGGCTGGGCGTGCGCACAACGGGCTGTTCGGGTCTGGCGTACAAGCTCGAATATGTCGATGAACTCACGCCTGAAGACACCGTGTTCGAGACGTCGGGCGTGAAGATCGTGATCGATCCGAAAAGTCTTCCGTATCTCGACGGCACCGAGCTCGACTTCGCCCGCGAAGGTCTGAACGAAGGCTTCAAGTTCAACAACCCGAACGCGAAGGACGAGTGCGGCTGCGGCGAATCGTTCCGCGTCTGACGCGAATGACGCCGGCGGCATCGGCAAAAGAGGCGGCGCGTGCCGCCTTTTTCATTCGCGCACACTGAATCCATAGACACAGCATGGCCTCGCTTACCGACAGTCACTTCGACCTCTTCGATCTGCCGCAGACGTTCGCCGTCGATCCGCAGAAACTCGACGACGCTTATCGCACCGTGCAGGCGCAAGTGCATCCGGATCGGTTCGCCGCAGCCGGCGATGCGCAGAAACGTCTCGCGATGCAATGGGCCACGCACACGAACGAGGCCTATCAGACCTTGCGCGATCCGTTGAAGCGCGCGCGCTATATGCTGTCGCAGCGCGGCATCGACGTCGGCGCGGAGAACAACACCGCGATGGAGCCCGCGTTCCTGATGCAGCAGATGGAATGGCGCGAAAATATCGAGGATGCTGCGGGCGCGAAGAACATCGGCGCACTCGAAGCGCTGCTCGACGAATTGCGTGAAGAAGAACGCGTGCGCTTCACGAAACTCGAAGCGCTGATCGACAGCAGATCCGATCAGGCCGCGAGCGAGGCGGTGCGGCAATTGATGTTCATCGAACGCGTGGCTCATGAAATCGGCGCGCAGATCGAGCGGCTGGAACACGCGTAAGACGAGTCAGCCGCAATAACCCCATAAGACCAACGATGGCTTTACTGCAAATCTCAGAACCCGGCATGGCCCCGGCGCCGCATCAGAGGCGCGTGGCGGTCGGTATCGATCTCGGCACGACGAACTCGCTCGTCGCGGCCGTGCGCAGCAGCGTGCCCGAAGCGCTGCCCGACGAGGACGGCCACGTGCTGCTGCCGTCGGTGGTGCGCTATCTGGAGAAGGGCGGACGGCGCATCGGCCGGACCGCGAAGGAAGAAGCCGTTATCGATCCGCGCAACACGATCGTGTCGGTCAAGCGCTTCATGGGCCGCGGCAAGAGCGAAGTCGAAGGCGCCGAGAACGCGCCGTACGATTTCATCGACGCGCCCGGTATGGTGCAGATTCGCACCATCGACGGCGTGAAGAGCCCGGTCGAAGTATCGGCGGAAATTCTCGCGACGCTGCGTTATCGCGCGGAAGACACGCTCGGCGAGGATCTCGTCGGCGCGGTGATCACGGTGCCCGCCTATTTCGACGAAGCCCAGCGGCAGGCGACCAAGGACGCGGCGAAACTCGCCGGCCTGAACGTGCTGCGCCTCCTGAACGAACCGACCGCGGCTGCCATCGCCTACGGTCTCGACAACGGCTCCGAAGGCCTTTTCGCTGTCTACGATCTCGGCGGCGGCACGTTCGATCTGTCGATCCTGAAGCTCACGAAGGGCGTCTTCGAGGTGCTCGCGGCGGGCGGCGATTCCGCGCTCGGCGGCGACGATTTCGATCACGCGTTGTATCGCCATGTGCTGGAGCAGGCGGGCGTCGCGCTCGATAAGCCGGAAGACGTGCGCCTGATGCTCGATCGCGTGCGCTCGGCGAAGGAAGCGCTGTCGGATGTGTCCGAGACGCGCGTGCAGGCGACGCTTTCCACGGGCGTCGAAATCGACGTCGCCGTGACCGAGGCGCAATTCGCCGCGCTGGCCGAATCGCTCGTCGCGCGCACGCTCGCGCCGACGAAGAAAGCGCTGCGCGATGCGAAGGTCGCGCCCAAGGACATCAAGGGCGTCGTGCTGGTCGGCGGCGCGACGCGCATGCCGGTCATCCGCCGCGCGGTCGAGGCGTTCTTCGGCCAGCCGCCGCTCGTCAATCTCGATCCGGATCAGGTCGTCGCGCTCGGCGCCGCGATCCAGGCCGACCTGCTCGCCGGCAACCGCCGTGGCGAAGGCGACGACTGGCTGCTGCTCGACGTGATTCCGCTGTCGCTCGGCGTCGAGACGATGGGCGGCCTCACCGAAAAGATCATCCCGCGCAACTCGACGATTCCCACCGCGCGCGCGCAGGATTTCACGACCTTCAAGGACGGCCAGACCGCGATGGCGATTCACGTCGTCCAGGGCGAGCGCGAGCTCGTGTCCGACTGCCGCTCGCTCGCGCGTTTCGAGCTGCGCGGCATTCCGCCGATGGCGGCGGGCGCCGCGCGCATTCGTGTGACCTATCAGGTCGATGCGGACGGGCTGCTTTCCGTGTTCGCGCGCGAGCAGGGTTCGGGCGTGGAAGCGTCGGTGGTGGTGAAGCCGTCGTACGGTCTTGCCGATGACGAAGTCGCCCGCATGCTCGAAGAGAGCTTCCAGACCGCGGAAACCGACATGCACGCGCGCGCGTTGCGCGAGGCGCAGGTGGAAGCCGAGCGTCTGATCGAGGCGACGCACGCCGCGCTCGAAACCGATGGCGAACTGCTCGACGACGAAGAGCGCGCGGAAATTCTCACGCTCGTGACCGGGCTCACGGCGCTCGCGAGCGGCGATTCGGTCGAAAAGATCGAGGACGCCACGAAGGCGCTGGCCACCGGCACCGACGAGTTCGCCGCGCGGCGCATGAACAAGAGCATCCGCCGCGCGCTCGCGGGCCGCAAGCTCGACGACGTCTGATCATCGCGCGGTTATCGAACAAACAAGCATTTACGGAAAATCAGTCCCATGCCTCAAATCGTTGTGCTGCCTCACGTGGAACTCTGCCCTGATGGCGCGGTGATCGACGCCGACGTCAGCAAGAGCATCTGCGACAACCTGCTGGAACACGGCATCGAGATCGAGCATGCCTGCGAGAAATCGTGCGCATGCACGACGTGCCACGTCATCATCCGGGAGGGCTTCAACGCGCTCGAGCCGTCGGAGGAAGACGAGGACGATCTCCTCGACAAAGCGTGGGGTCTCGAACCGACATCGCGGTTATCATGTCAGGCAATGGTGCCTGCCGACGAGGATCTGGTGGTCGAGATCCCGCGGTACTCCATCAATCACGCCAAAGAAAATCACTGACAGGAGGCTCGCCCATGAAGTGGACAGATACTCAGGAGATCGCGATGGCACTCACCGACGCGCATCAGGATATCGATCCCCAATATGTGCGTTTCACTGACCTGCATCGCTGGATTACTGAACTGGACGGTTTCGACGACGATCCGCAAAAATCCAACGAAAAGATTCTGGAGGCGATCCAGGCGGCCTGGATCGAGGACGCGGATTACTGATCCGGTCCTGCCTGCATTCCCAAGAACGGCGGCTCATTGCGAGCCGCCGTTTTGCTTTTGCTCGCGACTTTCCGCTCGTCCGCAACGCATTTCATGTTTGACAGAACTTGACGTCGCGAGCGTTGTTGCCCCTTTCCCTGCGACTTAAAATCGCGCCCGCTGCGCGTCGGCAATCAATTCCGGCCCGCTGAGTCACGCGTTCGGAAAAGCAATCGTCCGCGTGGCAATGCTTCGCATTGCAAACAAAATTCACATTGCCGAACTTGCGGCGGGCAACGGTCCCGCTGCGGACGATCCGCTGGCGATCACTTGGGGAGAAGTAAATGGGGAAACTCGGCCTGTCGAGGCGCGGTTTTCTGAAAGCGAGCGCGCTCGCTGGCGTGTCGGTGTTCGTTGCGCCGCTCGGCAGCCGTGCGTTTGCCGCGTTGTTCGAAGAGAAGATTCTGACTCCCGTCCAGTGGGATGCGACGAGCGGCGGCGCGAAGTTTCGCATCGACGGCATCGCGAAGGTGACGGGTGCGAAGGTGTTCGCGCGTGACGTTCGCGCGGCGGACATGCCGCATTGGCCGAAGGACCAGTCGCACGCGCTGATCCTGCGCACGACGCGCGCCGACTGCATCTACGAGGGTTTCGATCTTTCGATGCTCGACGGCGGCCTCGCGCCCGATCGCATCGTCACGGCGGACGATCTCGCGCGCGACAAGCTCGCGTTCCCCGCTTTCTATGGCGACGACATGCTGCTGCCCGCCGGTAAGACGCCGGCGTATCTCGGGCAGGCGGTCGCGATCCTGATCTACCACGATTTCGCGCGCTTTCGCTTCGCGAAGGACAAGCTCCAGTTCCGCGACGGCGTCATCCGCTACGGCGCGACGACCGGTCCGATCGAGCGCGACCCGTGGGCGGCGTTCCGCTTCGTGCGCGTCGGCGGCAAGACGCCTTACGACGACGATACCTTCTCCAGTCTCAAGGACACGCCGCTCTTTCCGCACATGATGAAGAAGCGCGAGCCGGTCTGGGCGAGCGCCGCCGAGCACGGCAAGCTCGACGAGCAGGGCGTGTTCCATGCGAACGCGATCGGCGACGCGCTCGATCATCCGCCGGCCGAGTGGCTCGTCGTGGACCGCGCTTATCGCACGCAATCCGTCGACACGGCCGCGCTCGAACCCGACAACGCGAACTGCTGGTATGACGAGGCGACGCAGTCGCTGCATATGGTCATCCCGACGCAGGGCCCGCATGAAGTGGCCGAAAGCGCGATCGAGATGACGGCGAAGTCGCGCTTTGCGGTGAAGAACCTGTTCCTGCATCCGTGCTACACGGTCGGCTACGGATCGAAGGATCACTACAACATGCCGTTCTACGGCCTGCTCGCGTCGCTGTACGGCGATGGCCGTCCGGTGCGTCTCGCCAACGATCGCTTCGAGCAGTTCCAGACTTCGCTCAAGCGGCACGCGTTCGACATGCGCTATCGCATGGCGATCGACCGGAAGTCGGGAATGATTCAGGCGTTCAAGGGCGATTTCGTCGCCAATGGCGGCGGGCGCTGCAACTTCTCGCCATCGGTCGCGATGGTCGGTGCGACGGCGGCGCAATCCATCTACTACATCCCGAAGAGCGATCTGACCGCGACCGCGATCGCATCGCGCGCGCTGGACGCGGGATCGGCGCGCGGCTACGGCACGCTGCAGAGCATGGCCGCGACCGAGATGATGATCGACGAAATCGCGCACACGCTCGAACTCGATCCGATCGAACTGCGCCTGAAGAACGTGATGCGCACCGGCATGAAGAACACGCAGGGCGCGATTCCGGCGGGCGCCGTGCGCGCCGAGGACGTGCTTCGGCGCGCACAGGCGCATCCGCTCTGGACGGAGCGCGCGAAACGCAAGTCGGAATACGAAGCCGCGCATCCGGGCAGCCGCTACGGCGTCGGTTTCGCGTGTACGCAGAAGGACTTCGGCACGGGCGCGGAGAGCGCGTTCGCCAGGATCGAATTCACCGTCGATGGCCGCATCGCGCTGCATCATTCGGGCGCAGAGATCGGCACAGGTTCGTCGACGTCGCAGGCGCTCGCGTGCGCGAAATGGCTCGGCAAGCCCGCGGCCGAGGTTCACATGGCGACGATCGACTGGACCGACCTGCCTGTCGTCACGAGCGGCGATCCGTACATCATGTCGCAGGCCGAGCAGGATCGCCTGAGCGCGAATCCGCGCTGGTCGCCCGCGTACATGTCGCCGGCGAGCGCGACGAACTCGGCGTACTACTTCACGCACGCGACGCGCGAGGCGGCGCGCGTGATCCTCCGTCACGGCATCTGGCCCGCGGCGCTCGCGATCTGGGGGCAGGGCATCGGCGGCGGTCAGGCGACATCGTTCGTCGTGCGCAGCGAAGACGCGCGCTGGACGGACGGCAAGCTTTCCGCCGACGGACTGGAGCCGATTCCCTTCGAGCAACTCGCGAAGAAGGCGCACGAACTCGGGCTCGTCACGGGCGCGGCGGTGCATACGTTCAACCGCTGGCAATGGAGCGAGGCGCAGTTCGACATCGCGGGCGAGGTCGTGCGGCTTCCGCTCGACGGTCTTTCGCTGCGCTTCGGCGACGGCCACGCAAAACGCGCCGCGAAAGCCACGCCCAACGGCTACACGGTGCTCGACCGCAAGCGTGTTTTCATCGCGCCCGTGCAACGCAACAACGCGACCGTCACGTACTACAGCGCGCTCGGCACGCTCGTCGAACTCGCCGTGAGCGAATCGAGCGGCGAGGTCGAACTGCTTTCGCATCATTCGATCATGGAATGCGGCAATCAGATCGCGCCGCAACTCGTATCGGGTCAGTTGCAGGGCGGCCTCGCGATGGGCATCGGGCACGCGCTGCACGAATATCTGCCGCTCTACGAAGACGGCCCGGGCAACGGCACCTGGAACTTCAATCGCTATCGCCTGCCGCTCGCGAGCGACGTCGCCGTGTGGAAGCAGACGGGCGAAGTGCTGCCGCCGCTTTCCGAAACCGATCCGCCGAAGGGCATCGCCGAAGTGGTGATGATTCCGGTGGTCGGGGCCATCGTCAACGCGATCGCGCATGCGATCGGCCATCGCTTCACCGATCTGCCGGTGACGCCGCAAAACATTCAGGAGGTGCTCGCATGACGGCCATCCAATCCGCCGCGAGCATCGAATCGCGCGCGCTCTCGATGACGATCAACGGCAAAAAGATCGGCCCGATGCAGGTGCCCGCCGGTCTGTCGATGATCGATTTTCTGCACGAATACCTCGGCCTCACCGGCTCGCGTCTCGGCTGCGGTCAGGGCATCTGCCACGCGTGCGTGGTGATCGTCGATCACGCCGACGGCACGAGCGAGGAAGCGCGCACGTGCATCAACGGCGCGCATTTCTTCGACGGCAAGTCCGTGCGCACGGTCGAAGGCCATGCGAAGCGCAACGAGCAGGGCGAGGTCGTCGAAATGTCGACGGTGCAGCAGAAGTTCCTCGAACACTTCAGCTTCCAGTGCGGCTATTGCACGCCGGGCTTCGTCAACGCGACGACCGTGCTGATCGAAAGGCTCAGGCGCAATCCGATCGCGAAGGACCAGATCGAAGCGACGATCATGGACGCGCTGAACGAGCACATCTGCCGCTGCACCGGCTATGTGCGCTACTACGAAGCGGTCAAGGATCTCGTGCTCGCCACGCCCGGACTCGTGAAGGACGCCGCATGATGAGATCGATCCTGACCCGTCTCGTCGCGCCGTTGGCGGCGGCATCGTTTGCGCTCGCCGGTTGCAGCGGCCACAACGATATGACGACGCCGCCGAAAAGCTCGCCCGAGCAGATCGCGCGCGGACGCTACCTCGCGCATGCCGCCGATTGCGCCGCGTGCCACACGGCGCCCGGCGGCGCGCCGTTCGCGGGCGGCGTGAAGCTCGAATCGCAGTTCGGCACCTTCTACGGCACGAACATCACGCCCGATCCGAAGCACGGCATCGGCATGTGGAGCGCCGACGAGTTCTACGGCGCGCTGCACGATGGCGTGACGCCGAAGCACAAGCTCTATCCCGCGATGCCGTACACGTCGTATCGGCAGATGTCGCGCGAGGACAGCGACGCGATCTACGCGTACCTGATGACGCAAAAGCCCGCGGCGGTGCCGAACGTCGCATCCGATCTCAAGTTTCCGTACAGCGTGCGCTTCGCCGTGCGTTTCTGGGACATGCTGTTTCTGAAGGACACGCTGCCGGATGCATCGTCGGGACAATCCGCCGACTGGACGCGCGGGCGCTATCTGGCCAACGCGCTCGGCCATTGCGCGGAATGCCACGCGCCGCGCGGCGCGTTCGGCCAGATGCAGGGCGCGCTGACATTGCAGGGCGGCACGCTCGGGCGCATCGGCGCGCCTGACATCACGCCGGCCGCGCTCCGTGCACGCGGCTGGACGGGCGCGGATCTGCAGGCGTTCTTCGCAACCGGCGTGGCGAAGCAAGGTTCCGCGTTCGGCGAGATGCATCCCGTGATCTATCTGAGCACGCAGCACCTGAACGCCGATGACTTGCGCGCGCTCTCGACATATCTGCTCGGCGACGCGCCGCCGCAACCCGCGCCGCTCGTCACCGTCAAGTTCGACGACACCGCGCAACTCGCCGCGGGCCGCCATCTCTACCTCGATTCCTGCGCGGGCTGTCACGGGATCGAAGCTCAGGGCAAGCCGCATGTCGCAGTGGGCATGGATGGCAACTCGACCTTGCGTCAGGCCGATCCGCGCAATCTCGTCGCGTCGATTCTCGACGGCATCGAGGCGCAGCGTTTTCCGGGCATCGAGAACATGCAAACCATGCCGGGATTCGCCGGCACTTACGGCGATGAGCAGATCGCGCAACTCGCGGACTATCTTCGCGTGACGTGGGGCGGACAGCCCGGCGATGTGACGGCCGACAAGGTGAAGTCGCTGCGCTAGATTTGGACGCTTGAAAAGACACGAGGCCACGCGATATTGCGTGGCCTCGTTGCATTTGATACGCGATGAAAACGATCAGACCCGCGCGCCGCGCTCCGCGAACTGTCGCTGCAGCGTCGGCCACATCTTGGCGACCGCTTCCTCGCCCGCGAGGATCGACGCGTTGCGCTGGCTGAAATCGCTGCTGCTCATCGCGACGAGATTCGGGCGAATCACCGCGTTGGCGTATTTGTCGAGTTCATAGGCCTTGATGGTCTGGCCCATGATCGTGAACGTCTGCATCAGCACGTCGAACGAACTGGACGTGAGCCCGCTTTCCGGCCGCGCCGAGATATCGACCGCGATCACGAAATCGGCGCCCATCTTGCGCGCGAACGCGGCCGGCACCGGACTCACGAGGCCGCCGTCGACATACTCGCGATCCCCGATCTTCACCGGCTCGAAAATCGACGGCACGCTGCACGACGCCCGCACCGCGATGCCCGTGTTGCCGCGCTGGAAGAGAATCGGCTGGCCGCTCTTCAGATCCGTGGCGACGATGCCGAGCGGCTTCGCCATCTTTTCGATCGGACGATTGTCGAGCGTCTTGTTCAGATAGTTTTGCAGCGCGACGCCCTGCAGGATGCCGCGCGTGCGAAAGGGCATCGCCCAGTCGCTGATCGAGGCTTCGTCCATGGTGAGCGCGAGCTTGTTGATCGCGATGCCGGTCATCCCCGATGCGTACAGCGCCGCGATCACCGAACCCGCGCTCGTGCCCGCGACGAGATCGACGCGCACGTTGCGCGCTTCCAGCGCCTTGATCACGCCGATATGCGCGAAGCCGCGCGCGGCGCCGCCGCCGAGCGCGAGACCGATACGAATCGGCCGCTGCGGCTCCGTGTTCGACGGCGGCGCGACCGGCGTGCCGGAGGCGGTTTCGCCCGACACGCCGCCGCTCGTGGTCGTGCAGGCGGCGAGAATGGACGATGCGGCCGCGAGCGAGAACGCGCGGCGCGAAAGACGGGGTGACGATGAATTCAAGGTTTGCTCCGGCGGTGCAGCGGGTCCCGGGCGCCCGTCCGTGCGGGCGTTGCAGGCGGGTGTTTCGGGAGATCGGGAAAAGCGCGCACATCATAAAACAAAAGGCGCGCGGACCGGCGCAAAGCGGGCGGCGAGTATAATTTCGTCTCATTTTGAGCGGGAATCGAGCGCGAGCGCGCACCGCCATTCATCGAGTAAACAGCAATGACCACCCAAGTCCGTACACGCTTCGCCCCGAGCCCGACCGGCTTCATCCATCTCGGCAATATCCGCTCCGCGCTCTATCCGTGGGCGTTCGCACGCAAGATGAAGGGCACCTTCGTGCTGCGCATCGAGGACACCGATCTGGAGCGCTCCACCGATGCATCGGTCGATGCGATTCTCGAAGGCATGGCGTGGCTCGGACTCGATTTCGACGAAGGCCCGTTCTATCAGATGCAGCGCATGGAGCGTTATCGCGAGGTCGTCGCGCAGATGATGGAGAAAGGGCTCGCTTACCACTGCTACATGTCGACGGAAGAACTCGACGCGCTGCGCGAGCGTCAGCGCGCCGCGGGCGAAAAGCCGCGCTACGACGGCACGTGGCGTCCCGAGCCGGGCAAGGTGCTGCCGCCGGTGCCGGAAGGCGTGAAGCCGGTCGTGCGCTTTCGCAATCCGCTGACCGGCGCGGTCGCCTGGGACGACGCGGTGAAAGGCCACATCGAAATCTCGAACGAGGAACTCGACGATCTCGTGATCGCGCGTCCCGACGGCACGCCGACCTATAACTTCTGCGTGGTCGTCGACGATCTCGACATGAAAATCACGCACGTCATTCGCGGCGACGATCACGTGAACAACACGCCGCGTCAGATCAACATCCTGCGCGCGCTCGGCGGCGAGGCGCCCGTGTACGCGCATCTTCCGACCGTGCTGAACGAGCAGGGCGAGAAGATGAGCAAGCGCCACGGCGCGATGAGCGTGACGGGCTACCGCGACAACGGCTATCTGCCGGAGGCGGTCGTGAACTATCTCGCGCGTCTCGGCTGGTCGCACGGCGATGCCGAGATCTTTTCGCGCGAGCAGTTCGTCGAATGGTTCGATCTCGAGCATCTCGGCAAGTCGCCGGCTCAGTACGACCACGATAAGCTCAACTGGCTCAACGCGCATTACATCAAGGAAGCGGACAACGCGCGGCTCGCGGAGCTGACGAAGCCGTTCCTGCTGGAGGCGGGCATCGATGCCGCTGCCATCGACGGCGGCGCGCCGCTCGATCAGGCGATCGCGCTCCTGAAGGATCGCGCATCGACGGTGAAGGAGATCGCCGATAACGCCGCGATGTTCTACCGCGAGCCTGCCATCGATCGGGACGCCTTCGCGCAGCACGTCACCGATGCCGTGCGTCCGGCCATCGCCGACTTGCGTGCGGCGCTCGCGAACGTCGAGTGGAGCAAGGAAGCGATCGCGGCGGCGCTCAAGTCGACCCTCACGGCGCACAAGCTCAAGATGCCGCAACTCGCGATGCCGGTACGGCTGCTGGTCGCGGGTACGACCCACACGCCATCGATCGATGCCGTCCTGATGCTCTTCGGTCGCGAAGCCGTGTTGAAGCGTCTGGAGAAGGCGAACGTCTGAATGCGCAATGACGGATGACTCGCGGCGGCGATCGCGCGTCATCCATTGCGCGCATCGGCGTTCGACGAGACAAAAAAGTTTCGCGTAAGTCGTCAGAAGGTATTTACAGCTTCAAATACGCCCTATACAATCTCGTTTCTGTTCTGCAAGGGGGTATAGCTCAGCTGGGAGAGCGCTTGCATGGCATGCAAGAGGTCAGCGGTTCGATCCCGCTTACCTCCACCATAGAACAGATGAAGTAGCGCAAGCCTGGTTGATTGGAATCGGAAAGCGCAGAAAATACTTCACAAGTAACACGAAGTTGTATAGAATTTCGGTCTTCGCTGATTGGCGTCAAGTAGGTTGCCGAAGCGAAACGTAGTACAGACAGAATCACAAGTTTCTGTCCCCTTCGTCTAGAGGCCTAGGACATCACCCTTTCACGGTGAGTACAGGGGTTCGAATCCCCTAGGGGACGCCAAAACATCGGCGGCTGCTAGTAAAAAGCGCTGCAAGACTCGCAGGTGACATTGCGGGTTGATGAAAAGAAGTGGAGCGGTAGTTCAGTTGGTTAGAATACCGGCCTGTCACGCCGGGGGTCGCGGGTTCGAGTCCCGTCCGCTCCGCCAACTTGCGAGCAGGAACACTCCGGCTAATGAGAGCCGGTTTTTTTTCGCCGCAAAGTGTATAGAAGTTGAAGTCCCCTTCGTCTAGAGGCCTAGGACATCACCCTTTCACGGTGAGTACAGGGGTTCGAATCCCCTAGGGGACGCCAGAACATCGGCGGCTGCTAGTAGAAAGCGCTGCAAGGTTCGCAGATGACACTGCGAGTCGATCAAAGAAGTGGAGCGGTAGTTCAGTTGGTTAGAATACCGGCCTGTCACGCCGGGGGTCGCGGGTTCGAGTCCCGTCCGCTCCGCCAAATCGTTGTGCGAAAAATCCAGCCCGTCGGCTGGATTTTTTTTGCCCGCTCGCCGGGCCGCTTCCCTTTCGTACGCCTTCGATTCGCACTCGACCGTAATAATGGCCATTGCCAGCCCGCGCGCACTGTCTTAGTGTTTAGGCACTTGTTCTCGTGCCCGTGCGATGCTCGACCCGACCGAAGACCTCTCGCTCTATCAATTGCGCCAGGCGACCATGGCGGACTTCGCCTTCGCCGAAGCCCTCACGCACGACAACATGGTTGGCTATTACCGTCGCCATAATCTCGTGTGGCGCGGCGATCTCTTCCTCTCCAGCTGGCGTGAGTCCGAAAATTTCATCTTGCAGGCGGACGGGATTCCGATCGGGGTCATGCGCGTTACCGAGGAAGACAATTCGCTGCATGTCCGGGACGTGCAGATCGCGCAGGGTTATCGCGGGCGCGGAGCCGGAACGTTCCTGCTCAACACGGCGCATCGATGGGCGAGAGCGCGCGGGCTCGCCGAATGTCAGTTGCGCGTGTTCGTCGATAACCCGGCGGCACGGCTCTACGTTCGTCTGGGATACCGGCCGGCGGGTCCGCGTCTCGCGCAGCTCGGCGCGATCCGGCACATGGTGCGGCGCGTCTGAAGACGCGCGCCTATGCGCCGTCGATTTCGCGCGTATCGCGATCATCGCGGGTATCGCGTGCGAAAAATGCGCGCGGGCTCTCGCCGAATGCACGACGGAACATCGCGGAAAATGCACTCTGGCTTTGATAGCCCAGTTCGCGCGCGACTTGCGCGAGCGGGCGCCCCTGGCTCAATAAAGGAATTGCACGCGCGAGGACGGCCTGCTGACGCCACTGCGAAAAACTCACGCCCAGTTCGCGCCTGAACAGGCGCGCGATGGTGCGCGAGCTCGCACCCGCTTCCGACGACCAGCGTTCCAGATCCGAATGCGACGGATCGGCCAGCACGGCGTTGCACAAGGCGCGCAGACGCTTTTCGTTCGGCATCGGCACGGAGAGCGGCAAAGGCTGCGAACGGATGATCTCATCGAGCGCGAGCGTGCCGAGCAGCCGCTCGCGTTGACGGGAAATCGATTCTTCGTCGAGCGCGGCGATGACTTCGCGCAAGAGCGGCGACACTTCGACGACGCGGCACGCGCCGAGTCCGGCCGGCACCACGCTTGCATCGACATACAGCGTGCGTAGATACGCGTCCTCGACGATCACGACTTCATGCGTGACATTGGGCGGCACCCAGATCGCGCGCGAGGGCGGCACCATCCAGGTGGAATCGGCAGTCGCGACGCGCAGCACGCCACGCGACGTGTACGCGACCTGCGCCCAGGGGTGCGTATGCAGCGCGATACGCACGCCATAAGGAACCGGCCGCGACCGTACGCGAATCGGATGATCGAGCGTCGGCGAATGCTCGACGGGAATGTCGAGATGCTCGACTTCCTCGCTCGACGGTCTCGATTCGACAAACGTAGGCATGTTCGCTCGGTTGGGGTGTGTTCGGGTGTCCTGGATTCATCGGGACGCACGCGCCGATGGTAGCCGAAAGCGCTCGCCGGAGCGCGCCGCGATTTTTGCGCGGGGCATAATTGCCGTGGGTCAACTTCCCGACAACAGGAGCGCGTTTTCGATGCAATACGTTTTTGTCTACGGCACGCTGCGCGCCGGTGAGGTCAACGATATCAACCGCGCAGCCGGACGCAACGGCATCGCGACGCCGGAATGGATCGGCGCTGCGCATGTCCGCGGGCGACTCTTTGACTTCGGCACGTATCCGGGGCTCGTGATCGACGAAGAGGGCGCGCCGATTCGCGGCGACGTCTATCGCATCGACGACGCGCTCGTGCCCGTGCTCGATGAAATCGAAGAGGTCTATCCGGGCGTCGAAGGCTTGTTCCGATCGCATCGACTGCACGTGGAAGTGGATGTCGATGGCAGGATGGATCGGATCGATTGCCTGATCTATCCGATCGCGGCTGCGGCCGTCGCCGGACAGCCGTGTATCGAGAGCGGAGACTGGGTGTCGCATCGCGCGACACGCGTGTGAGCGCTGGGCGATACAACGACTAAATAAATTCCGCACCGCCCCGGAGCCGATGTGTCGGTTCCAGGGCGGCGTGAATGGCCCCGTGCCTACAGTGTGAAGCCAGGCTTACTGGGTCGAGCCAGCCGCCGGCTTGGGCGATTTCTTGTGATGCATCGACTTGTGCGAAGGCGCTTGCGAGCGCATGTTTTGCATGTTCTCTTGCTGCGTCTGCAAATTTTGCGCACGCGATTCGATATCGGCGATCTTCGCAGGATCGGTGCTCATGGTCACGCCCTGATCGCTCTGGGCGTAAGCGCCCGACGCGACCGCGCTGAGGGACAACAGAACAGCCAGGGACACTTTCTTCATTGTTACCTCCTAGTGGCAGTTGAACCCGGGAATCGTCTGTCCGATCCGGTGGAATGACGCCTCCGTCTGAGCAAAAATCGCTCCCGCCGTTTTGCGGGACGTCAGTCGCGAGCCTCGCGCGTCTGACGATCAGACAATCCGCATCATAAGCCTGGAATCGGGCAACCGTGTGTCGTGCGTCCTTCCGGCGCCGGTCGTGGACGCGCAGGCGTCATCGTCGAATTATTTTAGAGTGCTTAGCATCGCGACACGCGCCCCGGCTAGTAGAGATGCAACCAGCGATACACATTGAAGCGCGCGAGCCCGACGAGTTCGTGCATGGCGAGTTCGCTGTTCGCGAAGCCTCGCATACGCGGAAGCAAGGTGACGCGAGTGGGCCGCACGTCCGACACGTAAGGCACGGGAGCGTAGCCGAAAGCCTCGAACGCGCGCATCGAGCGCCGCATGTGATACGCGGATGTGACGACGATCAAACGGCTGTCATGTGCGGGGCCCACAATTTCGGCCACGTTGCGCGCGTTCTGGTAAGTATTGAGGCTCTGATTCTCGCGCATAAGGTCGCCAGGAGCGACGCCCTCCGCGAGCACGTAAGGCGCGTAATTGTCAGCTTCGGCCTGCCCGTGGCGCTGCGGGTCGCCGCCGCTCAGGATCACCTTGCACGACGCGCCGGTTTCGCGGCACTCGCGATAAAGCTTCCCGATGGCGGCGATGCGGCGCATCGCATTGAACTGCGGAACGAGTCCCGCGTCGCTGCGAGCGGTGCCGCCGCCCATCAGCACCATCGTCGTCTGAGGGGCGAACGACGGCACGTCGGTATGACGATAGCCGTGCTGCGCGAGATCGAGCAGCGGAGTCGCGAGCCAGCCCGCGCCCATCGCCCACGCGAACGCCGCCACGGCGATCGCGATCTGGGTGCGGCGGCGTCGCCACAGCGCAAATAATGCAAAAAAAAGCAGCAATAAAGTGAATAGAACCAATTTGATTGGGGTAACGTATTGGTTTGAGGGCAATTCGTTCCGTCATCGCGTGCTTTGGAACGCATCGGCGGATGTCGCAGTAAAGCGCGTGATTAGCGCGCTCTCAACGGGGGCTTGTAATAGAAAGCAGCACCTAACGCAAGCGGCGGCCAAACATTCGGCTGCGAGTCGTCATCGCAGACGAGATTCGGCGCGCCGCGTTTAGTCGACGTCGCGGCCCGTTTTGCGACCGTCACGGGCGTCGTCATGGCTGCACAGGAAGAAAGAACGAGATGACCACGTATTCCAACGAAGTTGTACTCGAAGCACTTCGCCGTGCGCAGTATCGTCAGGTTCCCTGGGCGAAACGTCCCAACGTTTTCGACCTCCTGCGCGCGCTCGGTTTGCTCGAACTCACCCGGCAGCGCACCGTGGCGCCCGCGCCTGGATTTCATGCTCCCGTCGACATCGCGGTCGTCACCGAGCGCGGCAAGCACGAATTCTCGCGGCTCTCGCGCGACGAGCGCTCCAGCGACTGGGACTTGCGTCGTGCTGAACGTTACACGTTCGGCGGTCAGGAAGCGGTTCTGGAGGCGCGAGTCTAGTACTTCCGGGTACGCCCGGAAGCCTTCGACAGTCGACAGACGGGTCGAGGGCGGGTTGTCGTCAAACGAAAAAGCCGACAATCGGCCTGCAGTCGACGCTCAGCCAAAAAAGTGCCCGTATCGCGAACGACACGGGCAGACCGGATATCACTGTTGCCACGCGCTGTTCATGGCATGGGGTGTGACTGGCGCGCGCCGAAGTGGTTCCTTGAAGCGCGCATCGTCCTGCAGCGAAAACTCAGCGATGCTGCAAGTGCGGATCGCGTTCCGAATCGGGGCGTGGGCGCGCGTTATTCGCGATGTCGCCCCGCAGATCGCCACGCGGCGCGGGTGGCGCGGCATCGCGACTCCGGCCGGCGTTCTGCGACGCGGCCATCGAGGCCTTCGTAGTCACGTGGAAATCGGATGCAGGCGGCGGGGGCTGGGCCTGGCTCATCGCCGCAGTGCTCGTCAGCGCGACGAACGCGCCGTGCACGAGCAGAGTCGATGCCTTCATGGTGAAATCCTCGAAGCCTTCGTGGGGCCTGTTCGATCATTCACCAAGCTATGCTGTGATCAGCGGTAGCGCTGTAAGGAATGGTAAAGAGTTGTTTCGTCGTGGCCTCACGCCGGACGGCTGGCCCGCGCCGGCTGTGGCGTCGGCGCGACGAATTCGGAAGGACTGGATTTCGCGCAGGCCAAGGCCTGCGCGAGAGGCAAAACGTCTGCGTGAAGCCGGCAGCGCCGGCTTCGAAGAAGCGAATCCGGTCAGGCCATCTTCGCCGGAGCGCGCCACGATTCCGGATTCGTCCAGAACGCGCCGCGCAGACGATCCCGACTCGGCGGCGCCGGCGGTTTCGCGGCGCTCGAACCGATGCGCCCGCGCAGCGACACTTCACGGCCGTTGCTGGAAAGGCGCTTCACGATTTCGGCCAGCGTACCGTCCGCCTGCCATTCATCGAAGCGGCGGCGGCAGGTCGGCGGGGACGGATAGCGTCCGGGCAACTTCGACCAGCCTTCGCCAGTCGACAGCACCCACAAAACCGCGTTGACCACAGCTCGCGCTTCGACGCGCGGACGTCCACGCCGTTCGCTACGCGCCGGCTCGGAACAGAACAACGCCTCGACCAGCGCCCACTCGTTATCTCTCAAATCGTCGAACAGCACCATATCTCACCTCAGCGAAGCTAACCCCGGTGCGCTGCCCCGCGCCGCGCACTCTGGGCGGAATTCGAAAAACGAATACCTGGGAAGGAGGCCGGAGCGGTTGCGGCGGACGAATGTTCGATATAACCGCGTATGGCCCCGACCTCTGTGCGCAATGAAATGCGAGAACCGTGCCATGCATGTCGCGAAATCCGGGAAACCCGCATGGCAGTAGGCTGACGCGATGTCAGCATGGCCCGTATCAGACCCGAAACAGACTGATTAAGAAATCGGGACAATCACCAATCAAGTGCAATAGGCCCATCCAGCGTGCGTTTCGGCAATTTGCTGCACCGCAGCGAAACGTACGTTCGCGCATGAAATCACACCAATAGGCCGTTATAATTTCGCATGAAACAGGCTAATTGATGAGCAATTTGAATGAGCGCGCCCTTGAACGTGACGTTGCGGCAACTGCGCGTCTTCATCGAAGTATCGAGACTGCGCAGCTTCAGCCGCGCGGGCGATGAGATCGGTCTGACTCAGTCGGCGGTCAGCCGCTGCGTGCGCGAACTGGAAGGGGAGATAGGCCTCAAACTGATCGACCGGACGACGCGCGAGGTGCTGCTGACCGACGTCGGCGCGAACCTGGTCGGCACTGTGTCGCGTCTTCTGGCGGATCTGGACGAAGCGCTGCGCGAGGTGCGTGATCTCGGTGAGCAGCGTCGCGGACGCGTGATCGTCGCCGCGAGCCCGACCGTCGCGTGCCGCCTGATGCCGCGGGTGCTCGCGACGTGCCTGCGTCAGTTTCCGCTGATCACGCTGAGTTTGCGCGACGACGTCCAGTCCGACGTCCTGCGCAAGGTCAAGTCCGGTGAAGTCGATTTCGGCGTGGTGATCGGCCCGTTTTCCTCCGACGATCTGCATGGCGAGCCCGTGATGACCGATTCGTTCTGTCTCGTCGCGCGGCGCGACCATCGGCTCGGGCGCGAGGCTGCGGTGCCGTGGGCAGCGCTTGCCGGCGAGCGGCTCGTCATGCTCGACTACGCATCCGGAAGCCGGCCAATCATCGATGCCGTGATGCACGAGCACGGCGTCGAAGCGCAGGTCGTGCAGGAACTCGGCCACTCGGCGACCGTGTTCGGGCTCGTGGAGGCGGGCGTCGGCGTAAGCGTCTTGCCGTGGCTGGCGCTGCCGCTGCCGGCGGACTCGTCGCTTGTGGCATTGCCGCTCGAACCGCGCGCCGAGCGGACCGTGGAGCTCGTGCGCCGGCGCGATCGTTCGCTGTCGCCGGCGGCGGAATCGGTCTGGTCGCTGATCGCGTCGTTGCCGAGGCGTGCGGAAGACCTCGCCTAGGCCGTTCGGCCGACTGGGAAAACGCGGGACACGCGTTAGACTTCCTTTTTTAAGACAAGACGATGGGGCGATCGATGAGTGAGTCGGAAGGAGCGGTGATCAGCGAGCTGAGCCAGCTGGCTGGCGTGCACGGATCCGGTGCGCCGAACGCCCGCGCCGCGGTGCGGGCCTTGAGGCCGTCGCAGATCCGCGAGGTCGCGAACGCGGGCTTCGGCGTACCCGACGTGCTTCCGTTCTGGTTCGGCGAATCGGACCGCGTGACGCCGCAGTTCATTCGCGACGCCGCGAGCCGCGCACTCGCCGACGGCGCCACCTTCTACACGCACAATCTCGGCATCGCGCCCCTGCGTGAGTCGCTCAGTCGTTACGTGAGTGCGCTGCATGGCGCGACGACGCCAGCGCACATCGCCGTCACGAGCGCCGGCGTGAATGCGCTGATGCTCGCGGCGCAACTCGTCGTTGGAGCGGGCGACCGGGTCGTCGCGGTGACGCCACTCTGGCCGAATCTCGTCGAAATTCCGAAGATCCTCGGCGCGAGTGTCGACACGGTCTCGCTGACTTATGACGCGCGCGGCTGGACGCTCGACCTCGACCGCCTGCTCGCGGCGCTTACGCCGGACACGCGCATGCTGATGATCAATTCGCCGAACAACCCGACCGGCTGGACGATGGCGCGCGAAGATCAACGCATCGTGCTGGAGCATTGCCGCCGTCACGGCATCTGGATCGTCGCGGACGAAGTCTATGAGCGTCTGTATTACGGCGAGGGCATGTCCGTCGCACCTTCCTTTCTCGATCTCGCCGCGCGCGACGAACGTGTGATCGCGGTGAATTCGTTTTCGAAAGCATGGCTGATGACTGGCTGGCGGCTCGGCTGGATCGTTGCGCCGACGCAGTTGATGGAGGACCTCGGCAAGCTCGTGGAATACAACACCTCGTGCGCGCCGTCGTTCGTGCAGCAGGCGGGCGTCGTCGCGGTGGAAGACGGCGAGCGCTTCACGCAGACGCTTGTCGCCGATTTGCGCGCGAGCCGCGATCATCTGGTGAATGCTTTGCAGACGATCGAAGGCGTCGACGTCCGCGCACCGGACGGCGCGATGTATCTGTTCTTCTCGCTGCCGGGCGCGCGAAGCAGTCTCGAACTATGCAAGTCGCTCGTGCGCGAAGCCAGGCTCGGTCTCGCGCCGGGAAGTGCGTTCGGCCCGGAAGGCGAAGGTTTCGTGCGCTGGTGCTACGCGTGCGATCCCGCGCGGCTCGACGCGGGCGTCGAGCGTTTGCAGCGTTTCCTGGCGGCGCGCGCCGTCGCCTGAGTTGTGCCGGCGTCGAGTGAGTTGGGTAGAGCTTGAAGCGTTCACCTTTACGCCCCGGTTGTTTTTGCGTAATATGGCGCTCAGTCACGCGCTTTCGCCTATGAAAGCGCCACCTCGTCCGGCTGGGATGGCCCGGCGATTCGCTCACCGATCGCCCAATATCGCCTCTCCCCGGTGCGTGCTCCCAATCAATATGACCGATTACAATCGGGCGAGCGCGTCTTGAAACTCCGCGTCCAGCTTTATCGTTCGCACCAGTTTGGTGGCGTTCGGTCCTGCGCAAGCCCGATTTTGAATTGAATCATTGACCATACAGGGTTGACCCAAGCTGCATGAATACCCAAGAGGCGAAGATCGTCCTCGAGACTGCCTTGATTTGCGCGCAGGAACCGCTGAGGCTGAATGAATTGCGCAAGCTATTCGCCGACGACATTTCGGCGGATACCGTTCGCACGTTGCTCGAAGCGCTCAAGGCCGACTGGTCGGGACGCGGTGTCGAACTCGTGGCGCTCGCCTCGGGCTGGCGTTTTCAGAGCAAGCCGGCGATGCGGGCTTATCTCGATCGGCTGCACCCCGAAAAGCCGCCGAGGTATTCGCGGGCCGTACTCGAAACGCTGGCGATCATTGCGTATCGGCAGCCGGTTACGCGGGGCGATATCGAAGAGATTCGCGGCGTGACGGTGAACACGCAAGTCGTGAAGCAACTGGAAGACCGTGGCTGGATCGAGGTGATCGGTCATCGCGACGTGCCGGGCCGTCCGGCGCTGTACGCGACGACCAAACAGTTTCTCGACGATCTCGGTCTGACCGCGCTCGACGAGTTACCCGCGCTGGACAATCCAACGGCGCAACTCGAGGCATCGCTGCTCGCGCAGCATTCGATCGAATTCCCGGACAGCATCGCCGGGGACGCGCAGCCGGCGAGCGCTCAGGCGCAGGACACAGTCGAAGCTGCGAATAACGGGGAACACGATGCCGCCGCGCCGGTCAACCCCGTTGAAGCGGCGCAGTCGGCTGAAACCGTCGAAGCCGAGACATCCGGCGGCGATGAGAGCGCAGCCGATGTCCCGGCAGAGCAAGAACAGGCAGAAGAACAGCAGGAAACACTCGGAACGGAACATGCGGACGCGCTGAACGAGCGCGTCGCATTGCCGCCCGGGATTCACGCGCAGTCGCTGAGCACCACGCACGACGCACCCGTGTCGATGCCGCGTGAAGAGGAAAGAGACGCAAGTCCATCGAACGACGCAGAACTGGACGACGACTCCGAAGAACCGACGGCGCGCCGCGCCTGACGCAATTGCAACGCCCCTGATCGCACAACCCGGCTCTCCATAAAGATCATCTCGAGACGACCAGCCGGACCGATCAGCGGATTTTTAGACGCGCCCGCGACGGGCGCGCGATTCGACATTTGAGGTTGTTTTGACACACTCCCACGACAGCGATTCGCCTGAATCCGCGCGCCCGGCGCATGCCGCGGACGCATCCGAGTCGGCCGACGCCGGCGAACGCACGCGCGCCGATCGCGCCGATGAAAGCGGCGAGGGCGAGGACCGGCCGCGCCGCGGACTGCGCCGCGGGCCGCGCAGCCTGATCGCACGGCGTCGCGCTGTCGCGAAGACCAAGGACGAAAGCGTGCCGGGCGCCGTGAGCGAGACGCCGCCCGATGGCGTCGTCGCGGCGCAGGTGCGCACTCCGCGCAAAGACCCGGCCGCAAAACCGCGCAAGAGCGAAGGCGCGAGTCCGCGCGGCCGCAAGAACGCGCGCGCCGATGCTGGCGAGGCCAGTGCCGAAGCGGCGGATGAACCGGTCGTGCAGGCCGAGGCATCCGCGCCGCGTGAAGGTGGACGGCGCAAAAACCCGCCGCAGCAAAAGCGCGGCGGCAAGCGCAACGCCAATGACTCGGGGCCCGCGACGGTCGAGAGCGCGGCCGCTGCCGCCGTCGACGACGTCTTCGCCTACGTGACCTCGCCGGCCTTCGACGCCGACAACGGCTCGGGCGGCGTGCGCGCCCCGATGCTGCGACGCGGCCGCAACGCCCCGCAGCAAAAGCGCGTGCTGGAACCGGACGACGACGCGCCGAAGCTGCACAAGGTGCTCGCCGACGCAGGCATGGGCTCGCGTCGCGACATGGAAGAATTGATCATCGCCGGCCGCGTGTCGGTGAACGGCGAGCCGGCGCATATCGGCCAGCGCATCATGCCGAGCGATCAGGTGCGCATCAACGGCAAGCCGCTCAAGCGCAAGCTCGCGAGCAAGCCGCCGCGTATCCTGCTCTATCACAAGCCGACGGGCGAGATCGTCAGCCACGCGGACCCGGAAGGCCGTCCTTCCGTGTTCGACAAGCTGCCGTCGATGAAAACCGCCAAATGGCTCGCGGTCGGCCGTCTCGATTTCAACACGGAAGGTCTCCTGCTGCTCACGACGTCGGGCGATCTGGCGAACCGCTTCATGCATCCGCGCTACAGCGTCGAGCGTGAATATGCGGTGCGCGTGGTCGGCCAGCTGTCTGAGGGGATGAAGCAGAAGCTCTTGAAGGGCGTCGAACTCGACGACGGTCCCGCCAACTTCCTGCGCATTCAGGACGGTGGCGGCGAAGGCACGAATCACTGGTATCACGTCGCGCTGGCCGAAGGCCGCAATCGCGAAGTGCGCCGCATGTTCGAGGCCGCGGGACTGATGGTGAGCCGCCTGATCCGTACGCGTCATGGTCCGATCGCGCTCCCGCGTGGCCTGAAGCGCGGTCGCTGGGAGGAGCTCGAAGACAATGAGGTGCGCAGCCTGCTGGAGTCGGTCGGCCTGAAGCTGCCGACAGCCGAGAAGGGTGGGCGCAGTGCGGCGCCGCGCGTGCAACCCGATCCGATGCAGACGTCGATGGGCTTCATCACACGCGAACCGGTGCTGAGCTCGCACTCGCGCATGGCCCAGCAGCAGACGCCGGGACGCGGCGGACGGCGCGGTCAGCCCGGCGGCGTGGCCGGCGGCTTCGGGCTCGGCGGCATGGGCG
>NZ_JAQQDB010000006.1:0-278462 GCF_046030135.1 Caballeronia jiangsuensis | reverse complement strand
AACCGGGGGCCGGCCCCGCAGGCTTTAGAAGAAGCCGAGCGGCTTGTCGCTATAGCTGACGAGCATGTTCTTCGTCTGCTGATAGTGATCGAGCATCATCTTGTGATTCTCACGTCCGATGCCCGACTGCTTGTAGCCGCCGAACGCCGCGTGCGCCGGATACGCGTGATAGCAGTTGGTCCACACGCGTCCCGCCTGAATCGCGCGGCCGAAGCGATAAGCCCGCGTGCCATCGCGTGTCCACACGCCCGCGCCAAGACCATAGAGCGTATCGTTCGCGATTTCGAGCGCCTCTTCCTCGGTCTTGAAGGTCGTCACCGACAGCACCGGCCCGAAGATTTCCTCCTGGAAGATGCGCATCTTGTTGTGGCCTTTGAAGACCGTCGGCTTGATGTAGTAGCCGTTCTTCAGTTCGCCGTCGAACGTGGCGCGCTCGCCGCCGGAGAGGCACTCCGCGCCCTCCTGCTTGCCGAGATCGATGTACGACAGGATCTTCTCCAGTTGCTCCTGCGACGCCTGCGCGCCGATCATCGTCTTCGTGTCGAGCGGATGGCCCTGCGCGATCGCCGCGACGCGCTTCAACGCGCGTTCCATGAAGCGCTCGTAGATCGATTCCTGCACCAGCGCGCGCGATGGGCACGTGCACACTTCGCCCTGATTCAGCGCGAACATCGTGAAACCTTCGAGCGCCTTGTCGAAGAAGCTGTCGTCGGCGTTGAGCACATCCTCGAAGAAGATGTTCGGGCTCTTGCCGCCCAATTCCAGCGTCACGGGAATCAGGTTCTGGCTCGCGTACTGCATGATGAGGCGGCCCGTCGTGGTCTCGCCGGTGAACGCGATCTTCGCGATGCGCTTGTTCGACGCGAGCGGCTTGCCCGCTTCCAGACCGAAGCCGTTCACGACGTTGAGCACGCCCGGCGGCAGCAGATCTCCGATCACTTCGAGCAGCACGAGAATCGACGCCGGCGTCTGCTCGGCCGGCTTCAGCACGACGCAGTTGCCTGCGGCGAGCGCGGGCGCGAGCTTCCACACGGCCATCAGGATCGGGAAGTTCCACGGAATGATCTGCCCGACGACGCCGAGCGGCTCATGGAAGTGATACGCGACCGTGTCGTGATCGATCTCGGAGATGCCGCCTTCCTGCGAACGCGCGGCGCTCGCGAAATAGCGGAAGTGATCGATCGCGAGCGGAATGTCGGCGGCCATCGTCTCGCGTAGCGGCTTGCCGTTGTCGATGGACTCGGCCAGCGCAAGACGCGGCAGGTTCTGCTCCATGCGATCGGCGAGCTTGAGCAGCACGTTCGCGCGATCGGTGACGGAAGTCCTGCCCCACGACACCTTCGCCGCGTGCGCCGCGTCGAGTGCGGCTTCGATATCGGCTTCGCGCGAACGCGGAATCGACGTGAAGGGCTCGCCCGTGATCGGCGAGATGTTGTCGAAATACTCACCGCCCGCCGGCGGCACCCACTTGCCGCCGATGTAGTTGCCGTACTGCTTCTTGTAGGGGTATTCGGTGCTCAGGAACTGCATCTCTGCGTGATTCATTTCTATGTGCTCCTCGCATGTCGACGTGAACGGGCCGGTACTGCCGATGTCCGGCGCCGGTCGCTCTTGATTGCGAGTTCCATGCCATGGCGCGCGCGACGATGCGACCGGCGCGCAAGCCGCATCGGCACGCGGTTTCGGGACGAATCGTCAGGGTTTCTACGAGGCCGATGTGAACTGTTCACATTCAGAACACCTGCCCCGTCGCTGTAGCGATGCGACACAGCATCCCGGCAAACCGGACGCGCCCGGTTCGCCTCGGGCAAACGCTTATGGCACGGGTGTTCATATTGCAAAGCCTTACGCAGTTGTCTATGGTCATGCCAGCCGTGGCAAAGCGCCGCACCTATATGGCATTTGATCGCATGTTTGGATGGCGCGAAATGGCCTTGCGAGCGCGCGATGCAGACCGCATCGACGTTCGCACGACCACGGCGGGCTGCTCGTGTCCGGCCACCCCGGACGCCGGCACCTCAAGCAAACGATGAGCGCGCACGTGCATGCATGACGCGCCACGGAGACCACAATGAACAGCACAATCAATCAGGGGGCCGTGCACGGCCCGACAAGCTTCTTCTCCAAGGAGGCGACCATCGCCCGGCCCGGGTTCTCACGCTGGATGGTGCCGCCCGCCGCGCTGGCTGTTCACTTGTGCATCGGGCAGGCGTATGCGTTCTCGGTGTTCAATGCGCCGCTCACGAAGATCATCGGCATCACGAAGTCCGCGCCGGATGACTGGTCGCTGACGACGCTCGGCTGGATCTTCTCGCTCGCGATCGTGTTTCTCGGCTTGTCCGCCGCGTTCGCCGGCAAGTGGCTGGAGAAGGTCGGCCCGCGCCGCACGATGTTCACCGCGGCCTGCTGCTTCGGCGGCGGCTTTCTCGTTTCGGCGCTCGGCGTCTATCTGCATCAGATCTGGCTGCTGTATCTCGGTTATGGCGTGATCGGCGGCATCGGGCTCGGGCTCGGCTATGTGTCGCCGGTATCGACGCTCATCCGCTGGTTCCCGGACCGCCGCGGCATGGCGACGGGCATGGCGATCATGGGCTTCGGCGGCGGCGCGATGATCGCGGCGCCCGGCTCCGTCGCGCTGATGAACCACTTCAAGAGCGCAACCAGCGCCGGCGTCGCGGAAACGTTCGTCGTGCTCGGCGTGCTCTACTTCATCTCGATGACGATCGGCGCCCTCGCGATCCGCATCCCGCCGGCGGACTGGAAGCCGGCTGGCTGGACGCCGCCCGTAACCGCCAGCAAGATGATCACGAGAAACCACGTGCACATCGATCAGGCGCTGAAGACGCCGCAGTTCTATCTGCTGTGGCTCGTGCTGTTCCTGAACGTGACGGCGGGCATCGGTGTGCTCGGCCAGGCTTCGGTGATGATTCAGGAGAGTTTCAAGGCCTCGATCACGGCGGGCGCGGCGGCGGGCTTCGTCGGATTGCTGTCGCTCTTCAACATGGGCGGGCGCTTCGTGTGGGCGTCGGCATCGGACTGGATCGGGCGCAAGAACACTTACTTCGCCTTCTTCGCGCTGGGCGCGGTGCTGTACTTCCTCGTGCCGCACTTCGCGGGCTCGGGCAATATCGCGCTGTTCGTGCTGGCGTACGGGATTATCCTGTCGATGTACGGCGGCGGCTTCGCGACCATTCCGGCCTATCTGGCGGACATGTTCGGCACGGCGTTCGTCGGCGGCATTCACGGCCGGCTGCTGACCGCGTGGGCGGCGGCGGGCGTCGCGGGTCCGGTGCTCGTCAATTACGTGCGCGCGTATCAGGTGGCGCACGGCGTCGTCGGCGCAGAAGCGTACACGATGACGCTGCACATCATGGCCGCGCTGCTCGTCGTCGGCTTCGTCTGCAATCTGCTCGTCACGCGCGTGCATGAGAAGCATCACATGGACACGTCGGCGCAGATGGCAAGCTAAAAATCAAAGAGGAGATTCGCGATGAATACCCGCATCGATACTCAGGAAGCGCATCCGTCGAATAAGGGGCTGCTGGTGCTGTTCTGGGCGTATGTGCTGATTCCGCTTGCATGGGGCGTCACGAACACGCTCACGCAGGCAGTCAAGCTGTTCCACTGATTCGGCAGGTGATGTTTGCGCGCGCCGGACGGCCGATGTGATTCATCGGCTCACGGCGCGCGTTTCATTTGGCGACGGGAAGTTATTCGGCTTCGCCGAGGTGAGCTGAAAGATCCATCTGCTGATGGAGAATCCGTACGATCTGGATCGTGTCCGCGGCATCTTTGAAGAAGAGCACGTGCATGCCGACGAGCGCCTTCCGATAACCGTCACGAATGTCTTGTGCAGACAGGCTGCGCTGCGTGCCCGCGCCGAGTCCGACGACCGTGTCCTGGATAATGCGCAGATAGCGCTCGGCCTGCGCGGGGCCCCACTTGTCAAATGTGTAGTCCCAGATGCCATCGATATCCTGAATGGCCGCAGGCGTGAATACGCACTGCTTCATCGGGTGGACTTGCGCTTACGTGCGATGAACGCATCGAAATCGAGCGGCTTCGATGGGCCCGACTGCTCCCCCGCTTCAAGCGCAGCGCGCAATGCACTGAGTTTTACTTCCTGTTCTTCGAGCAGGCGCAAGCCGGCGCGGACCACATCGCTCGCGGTGCTGTAGCGGCCAGCGCGTACCCGATTCTCGACGAAGTCCGTGAAATGATCGCCGAGCGAGACTGACGTGTTCTTGGGCATGACATTCCCCCGTTGCTTGAGCGTCGATAATACCAAAAGTTGGTATTGTCGACGAGCACAGGGGAATGTAACCCGACTGTTCTGGATGCTCTCAGTGACCGCGATCCTCCACCCTGCTCAAGCTGCGGCGCGCGAGCACGCTCATGAAGAGCGTGCCGCTCACGAGCGCCGCCATGTACACGCCTGCCATCATCCAGTCCAAGTCACTCACGGTGGTTCTCCTTCGAATTGAGCCGCGGCCGGGGCGCCGCGCGGGGTTGATTCACGCAATTTCAACTACGTTCTGGCCTGATTTACGGCACGCACGCGCAAAGGTTTAGTGCGATGGAATGAACGACGTTGGCATCACGTTGAAAGAGAATGCGAAAACGGGCTTCGGAGAAACCGATCGCGCGTGCGATTCCGCAAACGTATGGCATGCAACCACCGCGATCCGGGCAGGCCGGCGTGCGTCGAGGTATCGTTCGACTAGCGCCCCGAGAGCGCATGAAAACATTCCCCGCAGACAGAAAAACGGTCCACGACAATGAACACGTCCCGTCGCAGCTTCATGGTTGTCAGCATCGGCATGGGCACGGCGCTGTGGCTCACGCGAGCCCGCGCCGATGCGCCGCACTTGAGCGAATCCGATCCGGCGGCGGTCGCCGTCGGCTATAAGGAGGATGCCGCGCAGGTGGACAAGGCGAAATATTCCAACTTCGCGGCAGGACAGACGTGCGCGAACTGCTCGCTGTATGAGGGCAAGTCGAGCGACGCCTGGGGTGGCTGCTCGCTATTCAGCGGCAAACTCGTGGCCGGACGAGGATGGTGCGCGTCCTACACGAACATGTGAAGCCGGTTCAGCGCACCGAATAGCCGGCGAAACGCCAGACCTTGTCCGAATCGAGAAAGAACGTCACCATCTCGCGCGACGACTGATCGGGCCGACTGAACTGGGTGTCGTAGAGAACGTTGATATATGCGCCCGCGGGCAGATTGCCGGTGCCGTCGTAGCGATAGTGCTTCTCGCCCATGGGCATGCGCAGACCCGGTGCGCCGAGCGGCGAACGGTCGCGCGCGACCTTCTTCATGAAGTCATCGCGGGAAATAATCTGCTTCGCGATGGGCGAGGCCTGGTCCCACACTTCCCCCGCCTTGTTCTGATCGATCAGCGTGACGACAGCCGACGCGACTTGCGCGATGTCACGGTCCTGCTGGTCGAGCGCCGTTTGTTGCTCCTTCGTAAGCGATCGAGGAGCAGCGGACTGAGTCGGGTTCTGCGGCAACTGAGATTGCTGTGCACGGCAGGCAATGCCGGCGGAGAAAAAAAGGAGCGTGGCAAGCGCGGCGGAGATGCGTGATTTCATGATACAGACGACATAGGTTTCCAGGGCGTAGATTGTATCGCCGGCAGTGGCTGAAAACGGTAAGAAATACTTAGTTTCAGAATTTCGCATGGAAGCGCGAACGCACCGTGCCAAGCACACGTCTTGCTGCCGGGAAAGTACGAGCACCTTCCAACGCTTTTTCGCCGAGGCTGAACATGCGACTCGTCGACTGGAACATCCAATGGGGACGCGGCGTGGATGGCCGCGTCGATCTCGCGCGCATCGTCGCCGAAGCGAAGGCGCTGCACGACTTCGATATCCTGTGCCTGCAGGAAGTGACGCGCGGCTTTCACGAAAGCGAACAGGCGGGTGGACTTGCGGGCCACCCGAGCGCGGACCAATTCGCGGAACTCGAAGCGCTGATTCCCGGCGCGACCGTCATCGATGCAATCGGCTCGGATCTGCCGCCCGTGGGCGCCGGCATCGCACGCCGTCAGTTCGGCAACGCGATCGTCAGCCGACTGCCGGTGCGTCAGGTTCTGCGTCATTCATTGCCGTGGGCCGCCGATCCCGCCAAGCCGTCGATGCTGCGCGTCGCGCTCGAAGCCGTCATCGATACCGACGTCGGCCCGCTGCGCATCATCAGCACGCATCTGGAGTTTTATTCGGAGAAGCAGCGGCTCGCGCAAGTCGCGCGCTTGCGCGAACTTCACGCCGAAGCATGCGCGCACGCACGTCAGCCCGCGAAGGCCGAAAGCCAGGCAAGCCCGTTCGCCGACACCGCGCGGCCGATCTCCGCGATCGTCTGCGGCGACTTCAACAGTGCCTTCGACAGCTCGGCCTATCGCGCGATGCTGGAGCCGCTTGCCGATGCGCCCTCGTTCATCGATGCATGGACCTGCGCGCATCCGAACGAGCCGCGCGCGGCGACCGTCGGTCTGTACGATCACGATCAATGGCCCGATGGCCCGTTTGCGTGCGACTTCATCTTCGTCACCGAAGAGCTGAAGCCACGCATTGCGGGCTGCGAAGCGGACCAGTCGAGCCGGTCATCGGATCATCAGCCGATGTGGCTCGAACTGCGTTAAGCGCCCTCTTCGCGCGAAAGGCCGTAGAGCGCCTGCAACACCGCCGCCCGCGCCTGACCGATGATCATCCCGCGCCAGATATCGTCGTCGATATAGAACGCCGCGCGAATCTGGCGGCGAATGTCGGCCTTCAGCGCATCGGGCGCATCCGCGTGATGGCGCACCCAGACATCCGCGCGCAACATGTCGAGCATGTCGGTGAGCGGCACGGTGCCGTACTCGATCGCGATCGATGCAATCGCGGCATGGGCGCACGTCTGCCGCAAGGTATCGAGCAAGGGCCCGGCGACATCCGCCGCGATCGACGTGCCATCCGCCGGGCTCGTCACGTCCGCGCCCCACCAGCGCCGCGCGCGCGCCACATCGCCGACGCAGATCTTCGCGCCGAAGCCGCTCGGGCCGAGTCCCGTATGAAAATCGATCCAGCCGATCGCCGTGCACGTCTCGCCGTATTCCGCGAGCAGATTGCGCATCGTGCGCGTGCTCCACGCCGTCTCTTCGCCGCCGTAGAACATGCCCTGCGCGTGCGTGTACTGGCCCGTCGTCACCGCCTGCTGATACGTCCATTGACCGCGCGTGTCGATATAGGCACGAATTGCCGCGACGTTCGCTTCGTCGGGCGGCCAGGTCGCGGGAACCAGCAAGTCATGCAGTTCCGCGTAGCCGGGGTTCTGCGGCAATGGCCCGCTGAAATCCACGCTGTTGCGATTCAGATCGACATTGCCCTCCGTCGTGCGGCTCAGATACGAAAAGCCATACGGATTGATCGCATGCACGAGCAGCATTGCGACGCCGAGCTTCTCCATCAGCGCGGGCAAAGCTTCGTCGCGCATCAACGCGATCTGCGCGCCCGAGCCGCAAAAGCCTTCGACGCCATGCGTCGCGGACGTGAGCACGAGCAAACGCTTCGCATCGGCCGGGCCGATACGCACGACATCGGTTGCGAGCGTCTCGCCTTCGAGACCGTCGACACCTTCGAGCACGCGCGTATCGACTGCGAGTTTTCGATGAGCGGCCGTATCGAGAAATCGCTGGCGCGCCTCGCGATATGTCGATGAAAACATGTCCGCCTCCTCAGGCGCGCGAGAGAAATGCTTCGACCAGACGCACCCAGTACGTCGAGCCGAGCGTGAGGACGTCATCGTTGAAATCGTAGCTGCTGTTGTGCAGCATGCACGGCCCGATCCCATGACCGTGATCGCGATGCGCACCCAGTCCGTTGCCGATATACGCGTAGCAGCCAGGCCGCTCCAGCAGCATGTACGAGAAGTCCTCCGCGCCCATCGTCGGATCGATGTTCGTGTTCACCTTCTCCTCACCGACGACCTTTTGCATCACGCCGAGCGCGAACTGCGTCTCGGCTTCCGTGTTTACCGTCGGCGGATAATTGCGCACGAAACTGACTTCGGCCTTGCATCGATACGCCGACGCCGTCGCCGCGACGATCTCCCTCATGCGCGTCTCGATCAGATCGAGCACGTCGACGGAAAAGGTGCGCACGGTGCCGGCAAGCGTCGCGGTCGTCGGGATTGCGTTGATCGCGTGGCCCGCCTGCATGCGCGTGATCGAGAGCACGGCGGCGTCGATGGGCCGCTTGTTGCGCGTCACGATGCTCTGCAAACCCGTGCCGATCTGAAGCGCGGTGAACACGGGATCGACGCCATCGTGCGGAATCGCGGCATGTGCGCCCACGCCTTCGATGCGGATCTCGAACTCATTGCTCGATGCCTGCGTCGCACCGACGCGCGCGCCGAATTCGCCCGCCGCCATGCCCGGCCAGTTGTGCAGCGCGAACACGGCATCGACGGGAAAGCGCTCGAAAAGGCCGTCTTCGATCATCGCTTTCGCGCCGCCGCCGCCTTCCTCCGCAGGCTGAAAAATGAAGACGACCGTGCCGTCGAAGTCGCGATGCTTCGCGAGATATTGCGCGGCGCCGAGGAGCATCGCGGTGTGGCCGTCGTGGCCGCACGCATGCATCTTGTTCTCGTGGCGCGACGCATGCGCGAAGGTGTTCAGCTCGGGAATCGGCAGCGCATCCATGTCGGCGCGCAGGCCGATCGCACGCTTGCTCGTGCCTTTCTTCAACACGCCGACGACGCCCGTCTTGCCGAGCCCGCGCGTCACTTCGATATCCCAGCTCTCGAGCTTTTGCGCGACCAGTTCGGCCGTGCGCGCTTCTTCGTAGCAGAGTTCGGGATGCGCGTGAATATCGCGGCGAATGGCCTGAATCTCGTCGCGCGACCGGGCGATCTCGGGAATGATCGACATGCTTTTCCTCGTGTGTGATTGAGTGACCGAAGCATTGTCGATGGCCGGAAATAACAGCGAAAGCTGATATTTCTTGTCCGTGACTTAAGGAAAGCTTTAGCTTTCCTTCGACGGTATCGCGCCCCGCGAACGCATGCGGATGCGTTCCTGCACGACGCTCATGACCGCATGACGGTCGTGAATCCTGCGCTCCAGCATGCCGACGACACGGCGCGGCGTGTTCTTCGCGAGCGGCATCACGCGCAACGCCGGATCGCTCGCCCACGATCCGTATTCGAGCAGCGGCACGACGGAAACGCCCGCATCCTGCCGCACGAGTTCGACGATCACTTCGAGCGAATTCAGTTCGAGAAACTCGTTTACCGCGAGACGGTTGTGCTTCAGCGCGCGATCGATCAGCGCGCCGGTGCGCTGCGCACGATCGAAACGCAGGAATGGCCGGCTCGCGAGCATGTCGGCCACGCTGGCCGGGGCGATGGCGCGCGAACCAACCGCGACGAGCGGCTCCGAATAGAGCGGCGTCCAGTTGAGACTCGCCGGCGTCTTGCCTGCCATCTCGACAATCACCGCGGCGTCGATCTCGCCCGCTTCGACTTGCGGCGCGAGCGCGAGCGCCTTGCCGGTGAAAAGCCGCACATCGAGCCGCGAATACTGGCCTTTCAATTCGGTGACGACAGACGCGAGCGCGCCCATCGCCGAATCGACCGCGCCGATGGCGACCGATCCGGCGATTTCATCGTCGAGGCCGGTGAGACGCATGCTGTCGTACAGCGCAACGATGCGCTCCGCCTGCGGCAAAACCTGCTTGCCGATGCTCGTCAGCCGGTTGGTGCGCCCCACGCGATCGAAGAGCGGCCGCTTCAGGTCGTCTTCGAGCGATTGCATCTGCATGCTCACCGCGGCTTGCGTGAGCGCGACTTTTTCGGCGGCGGCGGCGAAGGAGCCGTATCGCGCGACGGCGATGAAGGTGCGCAAAAAACGAATGTTGCTCATCGTGCGTTGGGGACAACCCGGATCGTTCGATCAGGTTTCCTTGAGTGTCAGTTCAGAAATTCTATATTTTCTTATTTCAACTCGGCGTAATGTTTGCGTGTTGCAGCGGCTCGCGTGCATGGTGCGAGCCGACATAAAAGCGGATGTCGTCGCCCCTGATCAATCGCCCCACGCCCACGGAGTGCATTCGATGAGCACCGTACTACCCGCAGCCCACGCGGCCGAAGAGAACGCCGCGATCAACATGTCCGGCCGGCGAGCGATCGTCGTATCGACCATCGGCAATGCGCTCGAATGGTTCGACTTCATGGTCTACGGCTTCTTCGCCGTGATCATCGCCAAGCTGTACTTTCCCGCGACGAACCCCACCATCTCGTTGCTCGCGACCTGGGCGACGTTCGGCGTCGGCTTTCTGACGCGGCCGCTCGGCGGCATCGTGCTGGGCGCGGTCGCGGATCGCGTCGGGCGCAAGTCGGCGCTCACGCTCACCATCTCGCTGATGGCGGTGGGCATCGCGATCATCGCGTTCGCGCCGACGTATGCCGCGATCGGCATCGCCGCGCCCTTGCTGATGCTGCTCGGCCGCCTGATTCAGGGCTTCTCGGCCGGCGGCGAAGTAGGCTGCGCGACGGCGTTTCTCGTCGAATACGCACCCGCTAACAAGCGCGGCTATTTCGGCAGCTTCCAGATGGTCGCGCAAGCGGCGGCGAGTCTCGCGGGCTCGTTCTTCGGCGCCGTCCTCACGCGCACGCTTAGCCCCGAGCATCTCAATAGCTGGGGCTGGCGCGTTCCGTTCGTCTGCGGTCTGCTCATCGTGCCGGTCGGTCTGTACCTGCGCTCGAAGCTCGATGAATCGCCGGTGTTCGTCGAGAAGGCGCAGAAGAACGAACTGAGCGCGCGGCCGATCCGCGACACCGCCACGAAGCACTGGATGCCCGTGCTCGCGGGCTTCGGCCTCACGGTGTTCGGCACCATCGGCACGTACATTTTCCTGCTGTATCTGCCGACGCACGCCACGCGCGTCCTGCACATGGCGCTCACCGACGGCCTCATCAGCTCGACGATCGGCGCGCTCGTGTATCTCGTCTGCTGCCCGATCTTCGGCCGGCTGTCGGATCGCGTCGGCCGCAAGAAGCTGATGGCGACCGCGCTCGCGCTGTCGCTCGTCACGGCGTATCCGATCTTCGCCGTGCTCACCGCGCATCCGAGCCTGCCGATGCTGATCGTCTGCCAGGCGCTCCTGATGACCTATCTCGGCATCTTCCAGGGCTGCTATCCGGCGTTCATCTCCGAACTGCTGCCTTCGAGCGTGCGTTCGACGGGCATTTCGGTGAGCTACAACGTCGCGGTGATGATCTTCGGCGGCTTCGCGCCGGCCATCGTGCAATGGCTGACGATGACCACGGGCGACCCGCTTTCGATCTGCTACTACGTGATCTTCGGCAGCGCGGTCGCGCTCCTGACGATCCTCCCGCTGCGCGACCGCTACAGCGACGCGCTGCGGTAAGCCTGCTGCATTGCGCTCGCAAAGGAAGGAGAATGGGCGGCCCGCACGGAAATCCGGCTCGCTTAAGTCTGAATTAAGAAAGCGCGCTTACGCTGAAGACTGACTGACCCAACCCCTCCTTCCGGCCGCGCATGCGGCCATTTTTTTTGGAGCGCCACGATGCAGATGATTCTTCGCCTGATCCTGATCCTCGTGGCGCTCGTCGTCTTTACGACGGTCGGGGAGTTCCTCCTGTCGCTCGTCGCGCGGGCCGTGCTCACGCACTGAACCATTTTGCCGCTGCGGGCATGCTTCGTGCACCCGCAGCATCTCGTGGCCCCCGCCAAGCTTTCGATCGGGAAAGTTTCGCGTCAGGTGCCTATACTGGCTGAGTGTCGTCTTCGCCGCATCGCCGGCGCACGAAGGTCCTGCGCCCGCCGCACAGACCCTTTTTCGCCGCCCTTCCTTCGCGCCATCGGCGCCCGACACGCTTCGCCGCATCTTCGCCTCTCTCACGCCGTGCCGCTTCATCGCCGCATTCGTGCAGCAGCTTGCTGCACAATTCCAGGAGATTGCCCGATGCCACAACGTCACATCCCCCAATCGAAAACCACGCACGCCGACACACCCAACAAGATGCGGCGAGCCAAAGCCGACGACTCGACCGCCACGTTCACCTTCACCGTCAACGGCAGCAGCCACACGCTGTCGCTCGATCCGCGCACGACGCTATTAGATGCATTGCGCGAGCATCTTCATCTGACCGGCACGAAGAAAGGCTGCGATCACGGCCAATGCGGCGCATGCACCGTTCATGTGAACGGCCGCCGCGTGAACTCGTGTCTGTGCTTCGCCGCCGCCTGCGATGGCGACACCATCACGACGATCGAAGGCATCGGCGAAGTCGAGGCGCTGCATCCGCTGCAGGCCGCGTTCGTCGAATGCGACGGCTATCAGTGCGGCTACTGCACGGCCGGCCAGTTGATGTCGGCGGTGGCGCTGCTCGATGAACCCATCGGCCCGAGCGACAGCGACGTGCGCGAAGCGATGAGCGGCAATCTGTGCCGCTGCGGCGCGTATCAGAACATCGTCAGCGCGATCCAGTCGGTGCGGGCGACCAAGCCGTCATCGAAATAAGGAGAGCCGACATGGACACGTTCCAACTCTCCCGCGCGCGCGACATGCGCGACGCGATCAACGCGGGCGCGCTCGCGCATACCGCGCAGCAAGGCGCGGAAGTGCGCTTTCTCGCGGGCGGCACGACGCTGCTCGACCTGATGAAGCTCAATGTCGAGCGGCCGATGCGCGTTGTCGATATCAGCCGCCTGCCGCTCGACAAGATCGAGGAAACGAAGGACGGCGGCGTGCGTATCGGCGCGACCGCGCGCAACTCGGATCTCGCGCATCATCCGCTGATTCGCGATCGATATGCGGTGCTGTCGCAAGCGGTGCTCGCCGGCGCGTCCGTGCAGTTGCGCAACATGGCGACCACCGGCGGCAATATCCTGCAGCGCACGCGCTGCGTGTATTTCCGCGACACGACCTCGCCGTGCAACAAGCGCGAGCCGGGCAGCGGCTGCTCGGCGATTCAAGGCTTCAATCGCATGATGGCGATTCTCGGAACGAGCGAGTCGTGCATCGCGAGCAATCCTTCGGACATGTGCGTGGCGCTGCAGGCGCTCGAAGCGACGGTTCATGTGGAAGGCACGGCCGGCAAGCGCGCGATTCCCATCGACGAATTCTTCCTCGTGCCCGGCGCCACGCCCGATCGCGAGAACGTGCTCGATGCCGGCGATCTGATCACGCACGTCACGTTGCCGCCGCCGGTCGAAGGCGCGCGCTCGGCTTATCTCAAGCTGCGCGACCGCGCGTCGTATGAGTTCGCGCTGGCGTCGGCGGGCGTCGTGATCGGCGTGAAGGATGGACGCATCGCCCATGCGCGCGTGGGCCTCGGCGGTGTCGGCACGAAGCCGTGGCGATCGCGCGAGGCGGAGAAGGAACTGCAGGACGCCGCGCCCGATGAAGCCACCTTCAGGCGCGCCGCCGATGCCGCGCTCGCCGATGCGAAGCCGCAAAGCGAGAACGGCTTCAAGGTCGAGCTATCGAAGCGTTGCATCGTGCATACGCTCAAGATGGTCACGCAAACATCCTGAACCCGACCGAGGAACCCGAACATGTCCACCGCGCCCGACATCACGCAGTCCTTCATTGGACGGCCCCAGTCGCGCATCGACGGACCGCTGAAGGTCTGCGGCCGCGCGACTTACACCTCCGACGTCGACTTGCCCGGCATGCTGTATGCCGTGCCGGTCGGCGCCACCATTGCGAGCGGCAGGATCACGTCGCTTGAATTCGCCGCCGCGCAAGCCATGCCCGGCGTGAAGCTGATTCTTCATCGCGGCAATATCGGCCGCTTCTATCGCATCTCCGGCAATTCGATCGATACCGGTTTCGTCGACGAGAATCGCCCGCCGTTCGAAGACGACGTCATTCGCTATTACGGGCAATACGTGGCGCTCGTGGTCGCGGACACGTTCGAAGCGGCGAGCGCCGCGGCCGGCGCGGTCAAGGTCGGCTACGACAAGACGCCGCACGACGTGAGCGCGACGCTCGATACGGACAAGAAGCTCGACGTGCACAGCGAGCGCGGCGATCCCGACAAGGCGTTCGACGACGCGCCCGTGAAGATCGACGAAAACTATGTGACGCCGGTCGAAACGCATAACCCGATCGAGCTGCACGCGACCGTCGCGCACTGGAACGGCGAGAGCTATACGTTCTATGAGACGAGTCAGGCGGTCGCCAATCATCAGGGCACGCTGATGCAGATGCTCGGCCTGCCGAAAGAGAAGGTGCGCGTGATCTCGCGCTATCTCGGCTCGGGCTTCGGCGGCAAGCTGTGGATGTGGCCGCATTCGCTGCTCGCTGCGGCCGCGACGCGTCAACTGGAGCGGCCCGTCAAGCTCGTGCTGTCGCGCAAGATGATGTTCCAGAACGTCGGGCACCGGCCGACCACGCAGCAGCGCGTGCGGCTCGCGGCGACGCAGGACGGCAAGCTCGTCTCGTTGCAGCACGATTTCGTGAATCACGAAGCCATCGCCGACGACTACGCGGAAGACTGCGGCGAAGCGACGCCGTCGATGTACAGCACGCCCAATCTGCGCGTGACGGGCGGCACCGTGAAACGCAATGTCGGCTCGCCCACGTCGATGCGCGGACCCGGCGCGGTGCCTGGCCTCTTCGCGCTCGAATCGGCGATGGACGAACTGGCCATCGCGTTGAAGATCGATCCTGTCGAGCTGCGTTTGCGAAACGAGCCGAGCGTCGATGAAAGCAGCGGCCTGCCGTTTTCGTCGCGGCATTTCGCCGAGTGCCTGAAGACGGGCGCGGACAAGTTCGGCTGGTCGAAGCGCACGCCGGAAGTCGGCTCGATGACGCGCGACGGTCTCACGCTCGGCTGGGGCGTCGGCGCTTGCAGCTGGCCGGGTCTGCGCTTTTCGGCGGACGCGACCGTCGATCTGCGTTCGGATGGCACCGCGCGTGTCGCATGCGGCACGCAGGATATCGGCACGGGCACGTACACGATCCTCGCGCAGCTTGTCGCGGAGCATACGGGCATACCGCTCGACAAGATCGAGGTCGGTCTCGGCGATACGTCGCTGCCGCTCGGTCCGGTGTCCGGCGGATCGGCGGCGACGGCATCGGTGATTCCGGCGGTATCGGACGCCGTTCGCGCGGCCATCAAGACGCTGCTCGCGCGTGCGGTGAAGGCGGAGGGATTGCCGTTCGCGGGCGCCAAGGCGGAAGAGCTCGCGATGAGCGGCGGTCATGTGCATCGCAAGAACGAGCGGCCCGAAAGCGGCGTGCCGTTCGGGCGCATTCTCGAAGCCGCGAAGCTGCATGCGGCGTCGGGTAGCGGCAGCGCGAAGGGCGGCTTCGACGATCCTCTGAAGAAGAAGTGGTCGATCCACTCGTACGGCGCGCACTTCGCCGAAGTGACGTGGGAACCGTCGACGGCGCGCTTACGGGTGAGCCGCGTCGTCACCGTGATCGATGCGGGCAAGATTCTCAATCCGCGTGCGGGACGCAATCAGATCGAAGGCGCGGTCGTGATGGGTGTCGGCATGGCGCTCTTCGAACACACCGTCTACGACGAGCGAAGCGGCGCGCCGGTCAACAGCAGCCTCGCAGATTACGTGGTCGCGACCAATGCTGATACGCCGAAGATGGACGTCACGTTCCTCGACTATCCCGACACGATCTTCAATGAGCTCGGGGCGCGCGGGATCGCGGAAATCGGGCTTGCGGGGATCGCGGCGGCGATTACCGGTGCGGTGTATCACGCGACGGGCGTGCGCGTGAGGAAGCTGCCAGTGATGATAGAGGATTTGCTGTAAGCGCGTTTGCGGCGCGTCCCGGCTTCCGTAGCGTTCGACGATGCGGAAGCCGGGCTGATTCCGTGCGACCGGTTTGTATAATGAGGTCCGTGGCGAATCGGATTTCGAATCGCGCATCCATTGGGCAAATGCATGAAAGACCGCACTTACAAAGCGCTGACCGAGCGCGAATTCGAGCGCCTGGAAGACTTCCTCGACTCCCTCGGCGATGAAGCGATGACCGTCGAAATGATAGACGGCTTTTTCGCCGCGCTCATTTGCGGCCCTGAATTGATCATGCCCAACGAATGGCTTTCCGCAGTACTGGGAAACAGCGTCCCCTTTACGACAACCAAGGAAGGCGAGCAGATCCTCGGTCTGATGATCCGCCACTGGAACACGATCGCAGATGAACTCGAGCGAACGCTGTACGATGAAGAGGCGCTTTATTTTCCGGTGCTGTCAGTGGACGAAGACGGCACTGCCTTGGCCAACGAGTGGGCCGTTGGCTTCATGAGCGGTGTGGAGATGCGGCACGGAAGCTGGCACGAGTTGTTCGATGACGACGACCACGCTGGATCGTTGGTGCCTATCTTGATGCTGTGTCACGAGCATGATCCAGACCCCAAGGCACGCACCGACCCGAAGGGACTCGAAAATCGGGAAGACGTGATAACAATGATGATCGCGGGCCTGAGCCACATCTACCGATATTTCGAACCGCATCGACGGGCAAGAGCGAATGCAGGCGTGCCGCAAACGGCGCGGCTGAAAGTGGAGAAAATCGGCCGGAATGAGCCGTGCCCCTGCGGCAGCGGACGCAAGTACAAACACTGCTGCGGCGCCGACGCGTCTTCGCTTCATTGAGTGGCGCGTGGCCACTTCATAAGATCGAATTCGAGTCAGGCGGCAACGCCCTTTCCCAGGAGACGCTACGGCAAAATCGCTATGCTAGACTGCCTGCGCGGTGCTACGTCAAAGAAACAGACACCGGACAACCGTCGAGTCGGGCAACAGATCAACCTTCCAGACAGCCATGAAGCCCTCGGTCGCACTAGAAGCTCATCGTGACGAGATCCGTCGCATTATCGAAGCGCATCGCGCGAAGAACGCGCGCATTTTCGGTTCGGTCGCACGCGGTGAAGATACGGAGGAAAGCGACCTCGATCTCCTGATCGACCCTACCCCGAAAACATCACTGCTCGATATCGGTGCGATTCGCCATGAGTTGCGCGAATTGCTTGGCGTGAAAGTGGATGTGTTGACTCCCCGCTCGCTGCCTGACCGGACTCGCGATGCAATCATCGCAGGCGCCATCCCGGTATGAGCCGGGACGCGCTTACGTTAAGCGAATACGTCGATCACGTTATAACGGCGATCGGACGAATCGCGCGCTATACAGACGGGTTGAACGAAGCAGCCTTCAGCGCTGACGAACTGGTGCAAGACGCCGTGGTCCGCAATATCGAAGTCATCGGCGAAGCGTGTCGAAATATCCGCCGATACTTTCCTGCCTTCGTCACCCAGCATCCCGAAGTCCCGTTCCAGTCCGCGTACGAAATGCGAAACGCCTTGACGCACGGCTACCATAAGATCGATTTCGGCGTCGTCTGGGTGACGATCTGTGAAGACCTGCCCGCGCTTGGCAAACAGTTCGAGTCGCTCGCCGTCGAGCTGAAGAGCGCCAGTTAGCGTCCTACAGGACGATTCCATCAGGCGCGGCTCCGGTCCCGCGCGCACACAGGCACACCGCTTGCAACGCCTCCACGCTTCGATCCTCCCCCAAGACGCGCTACCATAGCTACCTGCCCATCCCCAAACCCCTGTGCAGCAGCAAACTCAGCCGGAGTGCCCATGACCGACATGATCAAACAACACGGCCTTCAGGTCGACGCGAATCTCGCGAAGTTCGTCGATGAAGAAGCCATCCCCGGCACGGGCGTCGATAGCGCGTCCTTCTGGAAGGGATTCGATGCCATCGTCCACGATCTCGCGCCGAAAAACCGCGCGTTGCTCGCCGAGCGCGACCGTCTTCAGACCGAGCTCGACAACTGGCATCGCAGCAACCCCGGCCCGGTGCGCGATCCGCGCGCCTATCGCAAGTTTCTCGAAGAAATCGGCTATATCGTGCCCGCGCCCGCGCATGTGCAGGCGAGCACCGCCAATGTCGATCGCGAAATCGCCGAGCAGGCAGGCCCGCAGCTCGTCGTGCCGCTCTCGAACCTGCGCTATGCGCTCAACGCCGCCAACGCGCGCTGGGGCAGCCTCTACGACGCGCTCTACGGCACCGATGCAATCGATGAAAGCGACGGCGCCGAGCGCACCGCGCAGTTCAATCCGAAGCGCGGCGCGAAGGTGATCGCCTATGCGCGCGCGTTCCTCGACGACAACGCGCCCCTCGCGCACGGCTCGCACGCCGACGCGACGAAGTACAGCGTCGAACAGGGCAAGCTCGTCGTCACGCTGAAGGACGGCGCCAAGATCGGCCTCGCCAACGCCGAACAATTCGCGGGCTATCAGGGCGACGCGAAAGAACCCGTCGCGATCCTGCTCAAGCACAACGACCTGCACTTCGAGATCCAGATCGACGCCAGCAATTCCATCGGCAAGACGGATGCCGCGCATGTGAAGGACGTGCTCATCGAAGCGGCGGTGAGCACGATCATCGACTGCGAGGATTCGGTCGCGGCCGTCGATGCCGCCGACAAGACACAGCTCTATCGCAACTGGCTCGGGCTGATGCAGGGCCATCTCGCCGAGCAGGTGACGAAGAACGGCAAGTCCTTCACGCGCAGCATGAATCCGGATCGCGAATACACCGCGCCGAACGGCTCGACGCTCAAGCTGCACGGACGTTCGCTCTTGTTCGTGCGCAACGTCGGCCATCTGATGACGAACCCCGCCGTGCTCGACCGCGACGGCCACGAGATTCCCGAAGGCATCCTCGACGCCGTGATGACCACGCTCGGCGCGTTGCACGATCTGAAGAACAAGATGAACTCGCGCACGGGTTCCATCTATATCGTGAAGCCGAAGATGCACGGTCCCGCCGAAGTGGCGTTCGCCGACGAACTCTTCTCGCGTGTCGAAGACCTGCTCGGCCTGCCGCGTCACACCATCAAGATGGGCATCATGGACGAGGAGCGCCGCACGAGCGTCAACCTCAAGGCGTGTATCGCGGCGGCGGGCGCGCGCGTCGCGTTCATCAACACGGGCTTCCTGGACCGCACCGGCGACGAGATGCATTCGTCGATGGAAGCCGGCCCGATGATGCGCAAGGGCGACATGAAGTCGTCGAAGTGGATCAGCTCGTATGAGCGCAATAACGTGCTCGTCGGCCTGAACACCGGCTTGCGCGGGCGCGCGCAGATCGGCAAGGGCATGTGGGCGATGCCCGATCTCATGCACGCGATGCTCGAACAGAAGATCGCGCATCCGAAGGCCGGCGCGAACACCGCATGGGTGCCCTCGCCCACGGCAGCCACGCTGCACGCGCTGCACTATCACATGGTCGATGTGCAGCAGGTTCAGCAGGAACTCGAAAGCATCGACTACGACGGCCAGAAGAACGAACTGCTCGATGGCCTGCTGACGATTCCCGTCGTCGACAAGCCCGCGTGGTCGGAAGAGGACATCAAGAACGAAATCGAGAACAACGCCCAGGGCATTCTCGGTTATGTCGTGCGCTGGGTCGATTCGGGCGTCGGTTGCTCGAAGGTGCCGGACATTCACGATGTCGGCCTGATGGAAGACCGCGCGACCTTGCGCATTTCCAGCCAGCACATTGCGAACTGGCTGCGTCACGGCATCGTCACGGAAGAGCAGGTTCGACAGACGCTCGAACGCATGGCTGCCGTCGTCGACAAGCAGAACGAAGCCGATCCGTACTATCGCCCGATGGCGCCGTCGTTCGACAGCTCGTTCGCATTCAAGGCCGCGTGCGCGCTCGTGTTCGAAGGACGCACGCAACCGAGCGGATATACGGAACCGCTGCTGCACAAGTTCCGTCTCGCCGTGAAGGCATCGGCGTAAAGCGATGAATCGCGCACATACGGCATCGCGCCGTATGTGCGCATCGACAACTTACTGCTCCGACCAGAGCTTGCCCGCGGTCGCCCAGTTCTCGCGCTTCACGTCCGTCAGAATGATGTCCACCGAGCCCGGCTCGCAGCCGAGCGTCTCGCACGTCGTGCGCGTGATCGCCTCGACGAACTTGCGCTTCTCTTCCGTCGTGCGGCCTTCGAACAGCTGAATGTTGAATGTCGGCATGCCGTTGATCTCCTGTTTGAGTTGAACCGGTATTCAGTCGCGATACGACGCGTCGATGCGATCGAGCTTGCGCAATAGCGCGGGCCATTCGAGCGCGCCTTCGACGGCGTCGTCGTCGTGCAATTGCGCCGCGGTGCGCGTGACCACGTCCGGCGTCGGCACGATCATCTTGCTCACGCCCGCGAGCGCGCGCAGTTGAATATCGCATGCCTTGACGAGCATATCCATCAGCACATAAGCCTCGGCGATGGTGCGCCCGAGCGTGAGCGGCCCGTGATTGCGCAGCAGCATCGCGCGATGCGCGCCCAGACTCGCGACGAGGCGTTCGCCCTCCGCCGGCGAAAACGCGAGGCCTTCGTAGTCGTGATACGCGAGATGGCCGTGAAAGCGCATCGCGTGTTGCGACGCGGGCAGCAGGCCATGCGGTTGCGCCGATACGGCAATCGCCTCGCGCACGTGCAGATGCATCACGCACGCGGCGTCTTCCCGCGCGGCGTGCACGGCGCCGTGCAGCGCGAAGCCCGTCGCGTTCACCGGATGCGAGCTCTCGCCGATCACGTTGCCGTCGATATCGATTTTCACGAGATTCGACGCCGTGACTTCATCGAATGAAAGCCCGAACGGATTGATCAGAAAGCGACCCGGCTCGCCCGGCACGCTCGCGGAAATATGCGTGTAGACGACATCGTCCCAGCCGTTGAGCGCGACGAGCCGGTACGCGGCGGCGAGTTCGACGCGCGTCGCCGCTTCGGCTGCCGAGCGCGGCCCGCTTTCCGCGATCCTGCGCTCAGGCGTGTGGGTGAACGACATGCGAATCTCCTTGTATCGATGGTCCGGTCAAGCGCCGCTGCAGGGCGATGACCGCCCATGACGCCAGCACGAACGGCGCGGTCAATGCAGCGATGCCGATGCAATCGATCACGCGCTCGATGAGCACCGCCGCGACGATCGCGATGATCGCATAGCGTTTGCCGAGCGGCGCGGCCGCGAGCGCCGCAAGCGCCGCGTTGAAGCCGCACGCGCCCGAGAGCACGACGGCATCGCTCGCGCCGCCGAGGCCGTGCAGCGTCGCGCCGAGCGCGCTGCCCGCGAGCGCCCAGCCCGCCTGCGATGGCCGCGACGCGAACAATCCCGCTGCGATCAATGCGCCCGCGAGCGCGCCGGTCGCGAACGTGATCGGCGCGAGCCCGGCGAACGCGGCCTGAAGCAACGGAATGACGCCGGCGGCGACTTGCGGGATCGCGCCCGTATCGCCGCGATCGGCGAAGAGCGGCAACCAGCACCAGGTGACGATGATGGCCGGGCTCGAAAAGGTCGGCAACCGGTAGCGCGAGAGAACGTGCGTTAGCTTGCTGGCGAGAAAGGTCGCGAACATCGCCGCGACGATGGCGACGGCCGTGGCCTGCGACGCATCGCCGATGAAGGCGAACGCGGCGAGCGCGGCGAGCGCGCCATTGAAGCCGTAGAGAGCGTCGCGAAACGCGGGCGCGTCGTCATCCTCGATGATTACGCTGATGACATTGCCCGTCAGCGTGCCGATCAGCAGGCCGCACGCGAGGCGCGGGCTCGCGCACAGGACCGCGAGAAACAGGAGCGCGCCGGTCGCGGCATTGCGCTGAAGCACGATTTGCCCGATCGCGCGGGCGAAACTGCGGAGTTGGTCGCCGAAGGCGGCGTTCGAATGGAGAGCGGAAGACATGCTGGGCGGCGACGGCACGGGAAGCCGCCAGCATAAAGCAGTCAGCGCGCGCCGGGCGGCGGTGCGCCGAATAACCTGTATGTGACCTGAAGCAGAGGGTGCGGCAACGCTTAATTGAAGGCCATCGGAACCAGCGGAGTCGGCTCGCCGACGCCCGGATTGGCCAGCGAAAGATCCGCGCTCATTTTCACGATTTCCGTGACATTTTCGCGGAAGTTGGGGTGGCTTTCCCAGGTGATGTAGCTTGCGTCCATGACAGCGGACAGCGTGAGCAGGGCAAAAGCAACTTTTTCGATGACTTCGTAACGGCGGCGCATGGCAAGGTCCTCAAACTTTGTGACATTGTAACAGATTTAAGGGTTTTCCCTTAAGGGTATGTTGCAACGCCGCAAATCCGCCGCCGTTACTGCGTTTGCGCTCCGGCCCTCATTCGGTGAACACGTTTCAAAAGCGAAAATCGTTGAAGAACTTTTCGCGGTCGATCACGGTGAGCGCGGCGCGCTTGTGCGGGAAGTCGAATTCCTTCAGCGTATGAAAGCCCATGCGATGCATGTACGCGATATGCCGCACATGATCGACGCGCGGTTCGCCGACGAGCCGCTCCGTGCGCGGATCGTCGATGAACATGTAGTGCAGCACGCCGCTCCACCATGCCTTGAGCTTGCCTGCGCTCTGGAACTGCGCATCGCCGATGAGCAGATGCAGGCCGCGATCGAAGTCGCCCGCATCGTAGAACGGGCCCAGGCGATCTTCTTTCGCCCAGTAGAACTCGAAGTAACCGAAGGGATGGTCGTTGAAGTAGCCGATCATCGGATGCATGTGCGGATCATCGCGACGTTCCTTCAGGTAAGCCGCGTGCTCGGCGCGTGTGCCGCGCTGGTCCCAGAAGTGCGCGACGCGGTCGAGATTCATCCAGTCGCTGAAGACTTGCGAATCCGCTTCAGGGTCGGCGGTGCGCAGGCTGAAGGTCATGTCGATCTGAGGGAAGTGACGTTCGTAGATCGTGCCTTCGGTGTTGTTTGGTCTCACCGGATGGGTGACATCGCCGGTTTGCGTGTAGCTGAGCAAGGTTTCGCTCGATGCGGGGGCCTTGAGCCACGGTTTGGCGATTTGCCAGAACGTCTGGCGTGATGTCGTCAGCCGCAGTTGGTCTTCGACGTGTTCTGCGTTGTCGATCAGGTTTTGGTTTTTCGCTTGTGCTATGAAGGCTTCGGCTCTTTGTGCGTCGGTGCTCGAATAAGGTAGTGCAAGCGTCGCCGTGCGGCGCTCAGGCTCGTTGCAGTAGATATCGCATAGCGCTTCTAGCAACGCGTCGGCGTTCCATGTTGTTAACGTGCGGTTCGCTGGTTGCTTTGCGGTAGCCGCTAGGTCTGGATCGAAACGTATGTTCATCGGTGAGTCTCGGGTAGGTTTGGGTTTGGGTTCGCTTGGGCTTTCGGTAAATCCTGTTTTCGTGTCGGTCTATTAGCTCTGCCCCTCCCCGGGGCGGGGGTCACTTTCTTTGCTGCTGCAAAGAAAGTAACCAAAGAAACAGCTATCCCCAGCCTAAGCACTTCACACCGGCCGCGGCACAGACGATTGGCCTAATGGCCCGGCAGTAGCGAGTGCCCCCACAAGCAGATAAGGGCTTGGATCGCGCACGGTCCGACACATCGCACCACACAACGAACTGGCTCAGCACCAAATAGCTCCGGCCTGCTTCGCGGCCGATGGGTCAATCGGGTCTGCGCGTGCTTCTTTGCTGATGCCCCTCCTATAGATGGTTTCCTTTGCAAACCCCACGGCAGCGCGCAGCGCTGTGCCGAAGCTATTTCGTGCTGAACCAGCGCACTGAAACGTCTCGGGCGGCAGACCGTGCGCGAGCCAAGCCCGGTAAGTCCTTCGAGGGCGACACTTAGGCGAGGGCCACCGCGGGCTGGCAAGCATGGCCAAACTGCGTGTGACCGCGGGCCTAAACGAGCTGCTTTCTTTGGTTACCTTCTTTGCAGCAGCAAAGAAAGTGACCCCCGCCCCGGGGAGGGGCAGTGCTAATAGACCACTGCGAATCCGGGATCCGGCGAAAACAAAAAACCCCCTAAACAACATCCCCGGCAAGCGTTTCGGCCATAGCCAAAAGCCCTCCTTCAAGCGCAGGAAACAAACTCCGCTGAAAGTTATTCCAGCGCAGTTCGAGAATAGTGTCGACGGGATCGATACTCGTGCCGAGCACATCGAAAATCACTTCACCCGAATCGATCCCGTTATCGACGTAATGAAACGAAGCCCCCGTCCGATCGATCACCGGAGCGGACTGCACGCGCATCGTGCTCCAGTCCACCACGCGCTGACCCCGCACGCCATAAAGCGCATCGAGCGTCGCATAAGCTCCGCGCCGCTCAAACGGCGAGCCCAACCGCGTGACACCCGGATGAATATTCGCGATACGCCGACAAAATTCCGCCCCCGGCCGAACGAGCTCATCGAGAATCACAAGCAATCCATCGAGCACAACGAAATCCGCATCGAGCGCATGAAGCTTGTCGAGCAGACGCTTCTCGAACACGCTCTTCTGCACCGCGCGCTCGCCAACCGCATCCAACGCCAAACGCCGATAAGAAGACGGAATCGCATGCAGCAGACTCGTCACCCGCACGCCTTGCACCGAAAGCTTCGGCGGATGAATCCACTGTCCACCCGGCGCGTGACGAAACCCATATCCTGCGAGCTTTTCGCGATCTCGCGGCGAGCCTTCGTCATCGTCATAGATCACGCCTTCGAGCGAATAGAGATCGCCCAGAGGCGAAACATTGAGTTGCTCAACAAGGTATTCCAGCGGCGACTTCATATAACGCGTGCCGCCCTTGTACTCGATATGCTGTCCCGCGCGATCCGCCGCGGCGTTGCGCAAGGACATGATGTAGACCAGCTTTATCTTCGTCATTGAATCCTGCTCGAAAGAATGGCGGCGCGAATCATGAGCCAAGCGCGCCGCCGACGATCATCACCAGTTATAACGGGCGCTCGCGATCACCGTGCGCGGATTGCCATAGAAGCAGGCCGAATCAGACTGGCATCCGCTCACGAACGTGCGATTGAAAATGTTCGACGCGTTCACCGCGAAACGCCAATGCTGCGTGTCGTAATGAACGGCCGCGTCGTAGACCGTATAGCTCGGGATATAGAGCGAGTTGTCCGCCGCGCCCGCAAGGCCGCTTTGATAGCGGATGCCCGCGCCGAAGCCGAGGCCGTCGAGCGGTCCCGAATGCCACGTCCAGTCCGCCCACAGCGACGCCATCTGGCGCGGCAGCGGAATCGACACCGGCCACTTGTCGAGCGTCACGTCGTTCGCGCGGATGTTCTTCACATCCTGATAGACGTATGCCGCGATAACGGACAGATTGCGCGTCACGTTGCCCACCGCGGAAAGCTCGATGCCGCGCGAACGCACCTCGCCCGTCTGCACGGAAAACGTGCCGGTGGGATCGGTCGGATCGGGCGTGAGGACGTTCGTCTGGTTGATCTGATACACGGCCGCGCCGAGCATCAGGTTCTTGCCCGGCGGCTGCCAGCGCAGACCCGCTTCGATCTGACGTCCCTTCGTCGGCGCAGGCAGGCCGCCGTCGGCCATCTTCACGCCGATGATCGGATTGAACGAAGTCGAATAGCTGATGTACGGCGAAAGACCGTAATCGCCGAGATATGTCAGGCCGACGCGTCCCGTGAATGCGCTGTCGTCCTGCTTCAGTTGCGTGCCGCCGACGATGTCGTCCTGCTTCGTGTTGCTCCAGTCCTCGCGGGCGCCCACGGTCAGCATCCAGCGATTCCACTTCACCTGATCCTGCGCATAGAGGCCGAAGCTATCGAGCGTCGTGCGCGTGTTCGTCTGGCCGAAGGAATCCGGACCGCTGAAGATCGCGGTCGATACCGGCGTATAGACCGGGTTGTACATGTTCAGGCTCGGAGCCTGCGCGAGCCATTCGCTATCGGTCGAATTCTGGCGGTTGTACTCGAAGCCGAGCAGCACCGTATGTTCGAGCGGCCCCGTCCCGAAACGTGCCTGCGCGTTGTTATCGATATCGAAGCGGCTGTAGTTCGGCTGGAACAGACCCGCATAACGCGCAAGCGTCTGCTCGCTCGGATCGCTCGGATCGAGACCGCCGCCCCACACCGCGCCGTTGTCGAGCGAGAGATGCATCCAGCGCGTGTTCTGGCGGAACGTCCAGATGTCGTTGAACTTGTGCTCGAACTGATAGCCGACCGACCATTCCTTCTTGCGATAGTACGAGTAGGTCGGATCGCCCGTGTAAAGGTTCTCCGAAATCTTGCCATTCGGATTGGGCAGCACCGTGCCTTGCGCGGGCAGGAAGTTATTCGATGCATCGCCCCAGTCCTGCAGATAACTCGCCGCGATCGTCAACGACGTGTTCGCGTTCGGCTGCCAGCGCACCGATGGCGAGACCGCGAAGCGCTGCTCCGCATGCGGACCGGTCATCGAATTGCCGTCGCGCCCGACCGCGAGCACGCGATACGACAGCGTGCCGTCCTTGTCGATCTTGTCGCCGATATCGAACATCACCTGCTTGCGCGCATAGTTGCCGATCTGCACGCCCGCCTCGCGATAACGCCCGCCATCGGCGAGCTTGCTCTGCACATCGACGATCGCGCCGGGATCGCCCTGACCGTATAGCACCGATGTCGGCCCGCGCAGGATCGTGATGCTGTCGATCATGTACGGATCGACACGCCAGCTCGACAGATTCAGCGTATTCGGCACCTGCAGTCCATCAACGAAGACCGTCGGCGTGAAGCCGCGCAACGCCGAATACCAGTCCGAGCGAACATCCGAGCCATACGACGAAAAGCCCGGCACATAGCGCAGCGCTTCGTTGATGGTGGTCGCGCCCGTTTCCTCGATCTGCGTCGACGTGACCACGTTGATCGTCTGCGGAATCTCGTCGATCGGCGTATCGGTCTTCGTGCCCGTGCGGCTCTTGCGCGCGACGAGCCCGACCGTATCGTTCTTGTCCGCCGCCGCGTTCACGCGAACCGCGGGCAATGTGCTCGTCTGCGGCGCATCCTGCTGCGCTGCCTGTGCCTGTGCCTGTTCCTGTGCCAGCGCATGATCGGCGGCCGCCAGGCTGAATGCCATGCTCGCCGCTATGGCAATCGCACGGCGCGTCCCTCTTCCCCACGTCATTCTTCTACTCTCCATCGCAATGCGGCTTCCTGTGCGCCGCTACTTTGTCAAAGAGCCACGGCCACGCGGCCGCCGCTCACCCCGGTTTTCCTCGTATCCGCCGCTGGTTGCGCGGCGTGTTCCTGTCCCGCACCGGCAAGCGATGCGGCGATCTCGTCCGAGCGCACCGCAAGCACCGAAAGCAGCGTGTCGGAGAGACCGTGGCTGTCTTCACAGCAGCCTTGCAGATAGATGCGCGCCTTGAACTTCGAAGGCGTGACGAGCCGATAATCACGGCCGACATTGCGTTGCGCGAGCGCGTCGTCCAGATGCGGCGCGAGGTCGTCGAGCAATGCGAGATGCGTGTCGCGCCGATAGCCCGTCGCGAGCACGAGCGCGTCGAATCGCTCCGCGCGCGCGTGGCCGGTCAGCACGTCGCGCATCGTCAGTTCGATCTCGCCGTTCGCGCGGCGCGCGGCGTTTTCGATCGCCGTGTTCGCCAGCAGCCGATGCCGCGTTTCATCCGAAACCTTCTGCAGATAGAGCATTTCGTAGATCTGCTCGATCAGCGGACGATCGACGACCGCGTAGTTCGTGTCGCGAAAGCGCTCGATCAGCGAGCGGCGTCCGTCTTCCGATTGTGCGAAGACGACATCGGTGAATTCAGGGCTGAAGATCTCGTTGACGAAGGGTGTATCGTCGGCGGGCTTGAGTGCGCTCGCGCGAATCACGAGCGTCGCATCGACATGCGGGAAGCGGCGCGTGAGATCCGAGAACACTTCGGCCGCGCTCTGTCCCGCGCCGATCACCGCGATGCGCTTCTTGCCATCGCGTCCATCTCCCGCGACGCGCTCGATCGAACTCAGATACGCCGACGAATGAATCACGTTATGCGGCCCGAGCGATGCGAACGGTTCCGGCACGCGCGCCGTGCCGCCGACGCCGACCGACAACGCCTTCGTCACGCGCCGCCATTCGCGGCCGTCTTCGTCCTGCGAAACCACGCGCAGCGCGCTTACGTCGCCGTTCGCTTCGAACACCGGTTCGATGGCCGTGACGCTCTGTCCGTAATGCACGCGATCGTCGAAGGCTTGCGCGACCCAGCTCAGGTAATCGTGAAACTCGACGCGCGTCGGATAGAAGTTCTTCAGGTTCACGAATTCGTTCAGACGTCCGCGCTCGAACAGATAGTTGATGAACGTGAAGCGGCTCGTCGGGTCGCGCTGCGTGACGAGGTCCTTCAGAAACGAAATCTGCATGCGGCAATCGTCGAGCAGCATGTCGCGATGCCAGCCGAACTCGGGCTGCCGCTCGATGTAGCACTGCTTCATGTCCGACGTGCCGCGCTCTTCGGCCAGACGCACGGCGAGCGACAGATTCGACGGCCCAAAGCCGACGCCGATCAGATCGAATACGGTTTCTTTCTTCATTTCCCTGTGTCTCTCAGATGTCATTGGTCGATGCCAGCGAGAAGCGGCGTGCGAGCGTCGAGGCGAGGCCCGCGAAATGCGGTGTGGCGAATACGTCGCGAATGGCGATATCGAAACCGGCCTTGCGTGCCGCTTCGACGAAGCGCACGACGGCGAACGATGTCGCGCCTGCTGCGAAGAGATCGTCGTGCGGCGTGAGGGTTTTGCCATCGAAGAGTTCGCTCCAGATGGTCGCGAGCGTTTGCGCTTCGCCGGTCTCATCGTTCTCTTTGCTCTCTTCGTTCGATGGCTGCGGCGTGATACGCGCCACGCTTTCGAGCGTGGCTTCACACGCGTCGAAGACTTCCTGCGGCGCGTGCGCGAACTGTTCGACAGTCGCGAGATAACGCTGCGCAAGCATCTCGACGAACGCAGCATCGACGCGTTCGTTCGCATAGGAAAACGCGCAACTCACGCGGCCATCGGGATGTTCGGTCACGTCCAGTTCCAGATCGAACACCACGCGATGACGCATGTCATCGAAGCCTTCGATTGCGAGGCCCGCCCAATCGCGCGAGGCCATCGCGGCCGGGCGAAGGTAGTTGAACATCACCTGGAAGAGCGGATTGGCCGCGCCGGGCCGCTCTGCATTCAGCGCAGACACGACATCGGCGAACGGCGCATCGGCGTGTGCATAGGCGGCGAGCGCCGCGTCGCGCACGGTGGCGAGCAAGGTCGCGGGCGTATCGTTCTTCGACATGCGCGTGCGCACGACGACCGCGTTGATGAAGAGCCCGAGCGCATCGCGTGCGGCATCGCCCGTCGATTCGCGTGTCGATGCAAGCACGCCGATCGGCTGATCGAGCGCGCCCGTCAGACGATGCAATGCCGCGTTGAGCGCCGCATGCAGCAGCATCGGCAGCGTGGCGTGGCATTCCATCGCGAGCGCGCGGCTGCCTTCGACGAGCGCATCGTCGAGATCGAACGCGATGCGGCTTGCGAGCCATTGCGGGTCTTCCACGCGGCCCGATGCCGGCGCGGGCAATGCGATCGCGGGCAGTGCCTTTAGCGCGTCGCGCCAGAACGCGAGACGCGCGCCCGTCGCTGACGACGGCAGCACCAGCGCATTCGATACACGTTCCGCCACCGACGCGCCCTTCTGCAAGGCTACATACGTCGCGCGGATATCGTCGAGCCAAAGATCGATCGACGTGCCATCCGACACGATGTGATGCACGACGAGCGACAGCACGTGGTCGTCGTCGGCCAGGCGCAGCAGACGCGCGCGCCATAGACGCTTCGCGTGCGCGAGATCGAAGGGCGTGAGCGCGTCTTCATCGGTGATGCGCTTCGCTTCATCGATGCGGCCCGCGACATCGATCACCGGCAACTCGAAACGCCACATCGGCGCGATGCGTTGACTTGGCGCTGCGCCCTCGCGCTCGACCAGTTGCGTGCGCAAGGCCGGATGACGCGCGGCGGCTTGCGCAAGCGCTTCGCGCAACGCGTCGGCATCGAGCGGACCGCGCAGGCGCACCGCGACCGGAATGTTGTACGCGGCGCTTTGCGGCTGCGCCCGCCACAGGAACCAGAGGCCGAGTTGCGCGGCGGACAGCGGCCATATGCCGTTCTCGTCGGGCTCGAAGGTGTCTTGCACCGTATCCGATGCGCCTTCGCATGCGCTCGCCTGCTGCACGCGTTTCGCGTATTGCGACAACACCGGCGTTTCGAACAATGCGCGCACCGGCACATCGCGTCCGAGCATCTCCGCGATGCGCGTGACCACGCGCACGGCCGCGAGCGAATGCCCGCCGAGTTCGAAGAAATGATCGGCGCGTCCGACGCGCTCGACGTTCAGCACCTCGCGCCAGATTTTCGCGAGCGCGGCTTCGGTGCCCGCGGCAGGCGCTTCGTAGCGGCGCTCCTTCTTCGGCGGCTCCGGCAACATCGCGCGATCGACCTTGCTGTTCGCGTTGCGCGGCAATGCATCGAGCACGACGATATGCGCCGGCACCATGTAATCGGGCAACGTGCGGCGCAGATGCGCATCGAGTTCGGTGGCATCGGCGGCACGGCCGAGCGCGGCACGTTCGCGCGCATCGGCCTTCAGTTCGACATACGCGACGAGCGCCGCTCGCGCGCCCTTGCCGCGCACCACGGCGCATGCTTCGCGCACATCGTCATGCGCGGCGAGTTGCGCTTCGATTTCACCAAGCTCGATACGCAAGCCGCGCAGCTTCACCTGATGATCAACGCGACCGATGAAGTCGAACACGCCATCGGCGCGGCGTCGCACGAGATCGCCCGTGCGATACAGACGCGCGCCCGGCTCGCCATACGGATCGGGCACGAAACGCTCGGCGGTCAGCGCGGGACGGTCGAGATAACCGCGCGCGACGCCGACGCCTTCGCCGCCGAGATAAAGCTCACCGATCACGCCGACGGGCAGCGGATTCAAACGCTCATCGAGCACATGCGCGGTACGCGCGCCGACGAGCGTGCCGATCGGCAGATACGCGCAATACGCGAGCTTCGCGGGATCGTCGCCGGGATTGAACATCCACAGCATCGGCGTGATGACAGTTTCAGTCGGACCGTAGCCATTGACGATGCGCGCGTTCGGGAACGCGCGGCGCATCAACGCGAAGGCTTCGCGCGACGTCGCTTCGCCGCCGACCGTGATCGACTTCAACGTGGGCGGCGCGCCGTGCACGAGCGCCCATTCCGCGAGTTGCGTCGCGCAGCCCGGCGGCACGTAGGTCATCGTCACGCCTTCTTGGCGCATGAGCTTGCATGTCAGCGCGGGCGGCCAGAGCGTGTCGGCGGTGATCGCGACCGCCGCGCCCGAGATGTACTGCGAGAACCAGCCTTCGTGCGCACCATCGAAATTAACCGACTGGAACAGCATGAACGTGTCGCGCTCGGTCGCGCCATAACGTTCGGCGATGGCCACGCAATGACGCGCGAACGAACCGTGATCGACGATCACGCCCTTCGGCTTGCCGGTCGATCCCGATGTGTAGATCGCGTAGGCCGCCTGTTCCGCCGCGACTTCGGCCAACGCGACGCGCGATGTGTGATCGCCGGCGTAGAGGCTTTCATCGTCGAGCAGCAGGATGCGCGCGTTCGCGGGCACGGGCAGCGCATCGAGGCTCGCGCGTTCGGTGACGATGTGATCGATGCGCGCATCGTCGAGAATCTGTGCGAGACGTTCGCGCGGATGGCTCGGATCGAGCGGCACGAATGCACCGCCCGACTTCAGCGCCGCGATCAGGCCCACGAGCAGATCGACCGAACGGCCCAGCGCGACGCCCACGCGCATCTCCGGACGCACGCCCGCATCGATGAGACGTTGCGCGATACGCGTCGCGCGCGCATCGACTTCGCCGCGCGTGAAGGCTCGCTCCATATCCGCGACGCCGCGCGCATTTGGCCGAGCGCGCGCATGACGGGCGATGTGTTCGTGCACGGAGATGAATTCCGGCGCGCGTTCAGGCGCATTGCGATTCCATGCCTCGAGCTGCGCGCGCTCGTCCTGCGGCAGCCATTGCAGATCGCCGACGAGCGTGTGCGGCGCATCGAGCGCGTTGCGCAACAGTTCGACGAAGCGGCGCGCAAGACGCTCGATCGCATCGGCATCGAAGAGATCGAGCGCGTAGATGAACGCGGCATCGAGCGAGCCGTCCGCGCGTTCCTCGAAGTTCGCGGTCAGATCGAACTTCGCGAACGGCGTGCCGGAAGGTAATTCGGTTGGGCGCACATCGGCGAATAAAGGCAGTGAACGACGCGCACCATAGGCCGCCATGACCTGAAATAGCGGATGATGACTCGCGCTGCGCACGACGCCGAGCGCTTCGACCACTTGCTCGAACGGCACGTCCTGATGCGATTGCGCATCGACGAGCGCGCCTTGCGCGGCATCGACGAGTGTCGAAAACGGCTGCGTTACATCGACGCGCGCCGCGAGCGTCAACGTGTTGACGAAGAAGCCGATCAGACCCGCCATTTCCGCGCGCTCGCGATTCGCGGCGGGCACGCCGATCTGGATATGCGCTTCGCCCGATGCGCGCGCGAAGAGCGCATCGAGTGCGGCGAGCAGCACGGCAAAAGGCGTCGCGCGGCGTTCGTTGGCAAAGGCGCGCAGACGAGCGGCGAGCGCTGCATCGAGCGTGAACACATGACGCGCGCCGCGCGCGCTGCGTTCGCCGGGACGCGCCGCCACGCCCGGCAACATGAGCACGTCGCGCGAAGGATCGAGCCGAGCGCGCCAGAAATCGAGTTGCCGTTCGCGCTCGCCCGCATCGAGCCAGCGACGCTGCCAGAGCGCGTAATCCGCGTATTGAATCGGCAATGGCGCGACGGACACCGCTTCGCCTCGTGCATACGCGCGATAGAACGATGCGAGTTCGGCCAGCGCGATATCGGCGGACCAGCCATCCGACACGATGTGATGCGTCGTCAGCGAAAGCCAGTGCGTGTTTGTATCGAGCCTGATCAGATGCGCGCGCAAGAGTGGCGCATGCGCGAGATCGAAGGCGCGCGATTCGTCGGCGAGTGCGAGCGCGGCGGCACGCGTCTCACGCTCCGCGACGGGAACATGCGTGAGATCCACCGATTGCCACGGACAGCGCATCGGTGCATGCACGGTTTGCAGCACGCCGTCCGCGCCTTCCGAGAAGGTCGTGCGCAGCGCTTCATGACGCGCGATCAACGCATCGCACGACAGGCGCAGCGCGTTCGCATCGAGCGCGCCGTCGAGTTGCATGCGCTCGGTGATGTGATACGCAGCCGGCTCGTCGATCATGCGCGCGTGCAGCCACAGACGCGCCTGCGCAAACGATGCGGGCACGGCCGCCACCGGTTCGTCACAGGCCTCGCTTCTTGCGCGCGGCGGAATCGGCAGCATGCGAAAGTCGATGCCCGCGTCGGCGAGCCGCGCGACGAACACCTTGCGCTGCGCATCGGGCAACTGCGCGAAGCGCGTCGCGAGCGAGAGCAGATCGGGTTTGGCCTGCGTCATGCGTTTCCTCTTTTTCTTGCGGTTCTCATTGCGTCTCCAGTTCGCCGAGCAGTGCGTCGATGGCGCTCGCCGCGTCATGTGCGCCGCCCGTTGCATCGCGTTGCGTGAGCGCGGCATCGATCGCGACGGCGCAGCGCGCAAGCGTCCGCTCATCGAAGAGCGTGCGCAGCGGCAATGTCAGTGACCAGTGCAGGTTGGCCTGCGCGTTGGCCTGTGTCGCGAGCAGCGAATGGCCGCCGAGCGCGAAGAAATCGTCATCGCGGCCGATGGCTTCGAGATGCAGCACGCGCTGCCAGATCGCGGCGAGTTCGCGTTCGGTCGGTGTCTGCGGTGCTTCGATACTTCCTTGCGTGCGTATCGGCGCGGGCAGCGCGTTGCGGTCGCACTTGCCATTGGGTGTCACCGGCAGCACGTCGAGCGCGATCACGTGCGACGGCACCATGTAGGCGGGCAGTTGCGAACGCAACGAATCGAGCACGGCGGATTCATCGAACGCATCGGGCGCGGCGCATGCGATGTAGCCGATCAACTGCTCGTCGCGCACGATCACGACGGCATCGCGCACATTCGGCTCGACGCGCAGCAGCGCCTCGATCTCGCCCAGCTCGATGCGCTGCCCTCGCAGCTTCACCTGCGTATCGATGCGGCCGAGATAGTCGAGCGCACCATCGTCGCGACGACGCGCGAGATCGCCCGTGCGATAAAGACGCGCGCCCGCGATGAACGGATCGGGCACGAAGCGTTCGGCGCTCAGCGATGCACGCCCGAGATAACCGCGCGCGAGACCCGCGCCGCCGAGATACAGTTCACCGATGCCGCCGGAAGGCACCGGATGCAGCGCCGCATCGAGCACATGCAGTTGCAGATTCGCGATCGGATGACCGATCGGCACGGAAGCCGATTCGATATCGCGCGCACCGCATGTCCAGTGCGATACATCGATGGCGGCTTCGGTCGGACCATAGAGGTTGTAGAGCCGCGCGTTCGGCAGCAGCCTGGCGACGCGCGCGACGAGTTCCGGCGCGAGCGCTTCGCCGCTTGCGACGATTCGCTCGATGCTCGCGCAGCGATGCGCGTCGCCGAACTCGTCGATATGCGCGACGAACGCCGCGAGCATCGACGGCACGAAGTGCAGCGTGCTCACGCGATGCGCTTCGATGGCCGCGACGAGCCGCGCCGGATCGCGATGATCGCCGGGCGCAGCAATGGCGAGCTTCGCGCCCGTCGCGAGCGGCCACACGAATTCCCAAACGGACACGTCGAAGCCGAATGGCGTCTTGTGCAGCACGACGTCGTCGCGCGTCAGGCGATACGCGTCCTGCATCCACGCGATGCGATTCGCCAGCGCGCCGTGCGTGTTGCCCGCGCCTTTGGGCTTGCCCGTCGAGCCGGATGTGTAGATGAGGTACGCGAGTTGCGCATCGCTGACTTCGATGGGCGTTGCGAGCGTCGCGTCGTTCTGCATGAGCGTGGCGATATCGAAGACGCGCGCATCGGAGGCAACGGCCTCGACACGTTCACGCAAATGCGTTTGCGTCAGCACGACGGAGGGCTTCGCATCGTCGAGCAAGTACGCGATGCGCTCGGCCGGATAATCCGGATCGATCGGCAGATAGGCCGCGCCCGCCTTCAACACGCCGATCAGCGCGACGACCATTTCGAACGAACGCTCGACGCACAGCGCGACCGCCGTGTCCGGCGCGACGCCCACGCTCACGAGCGCGGCAGCGACGCGCTCCGCGCGCTCGTTCAACTCGGCATACGTCATATGCTTCGAAGCGCCATCGCCAGCGTTCATTTCAAGCGCGATGGCATCCGGCGCAGCCTTGGCCATGCGCTCGAACTGCCGATGCAGCGGCGCACGTTCAACATCGTTCCAATCGCGGGCCGTTGCATTGAAACGCGCGGCGTCTTCGGCAAGCGAGATCGCGCCCAGCGGCGCATCGGCGTTCGCGGCAAATGCATCGAGACAGGCGGACATCGCGCGATGCAGCGCCGCCACGCGCGATTCATCGAGACGCGCCGCGTCATACCCGTAAGCGATGACGATGGACTCGCCCGCCTCCACCACGAGCGTCAGGGCGAAGTCCGTCGCTTCGATATTGCGCAGATCGCGCATCGCGAGCGCGCGTTCATCGCGGCCGGCCCATGCTTCATCGACGGGATAGTTTTCGAAGACGACGAGCGTGTCGAACAGCGCACCGCCGCCCTGACCCGCCCAGCGTTGAATCTCCGCGAGCGGCGTATGGGCATGTTCGTTGGCCGCGGCGTTGTCCGCCTGCAATTCTCGAAGCCACGCGGACGCGGCACGCTGCGGCAGCGGCGCGGTGATCACCGGCAGCGTGTTGATGAAGAGGCCCAGCACGTCGTCGATATCGGCGAGCGTGTCGGGGCGGCCCGCCACCGTCGAGCCGAACGCGACGCTCGTCCGATGCGTCATGCGCTGCAACGCGAGCGCCCACGCGCCCTGCACGAGCGTGTTGAGTGTCACGCGCAGACGGCGCGCGGTATCGATGAGGCGTGCGGTCGTCGCGGCATCGAGCGTCGCGCGCCACGTACGGTGATCGTCGAGCGAAGGTCGATCGCTCGCCTCGCGTTGCGCGATAAGCGTCGATTCGTCGAGACGTGCGAGACGTTCGAGCCAGAATGCCTCGTCGGCCTGCGCGTCGCGTGCGGCGAGCCATGCGATGAAGTCGCGATAGCGCGTCTTCATGGAATGCGCGGCGAAAGGCTGCGCGCGAGGCGGCTCGATGTAATCGCGCAACACGTCCGCGAACATGCGCGCCGTGCTCCAGCCATCGAGCAGCAGATGATGACGCGTCCACACGATGCGCCATTCTTCATCCGAAAGTCGAATCAGCGTGACGCGCATCAAAGGCGGCACCGCGAGATCGAAGCCGCGTGCGCGGTCGTCCGCGAGCCACGTTTCGAACGAGGCAAGCGCATCGCTTCGATCGCGCCAGTCGAGCACGTCGAACGGCATGCGCGCCTGGCGATGCACGATCTGCATCGGCGCGGCTTCGTCGGGCGTGAAGCCGGTGCGCAGGATATCGTGACGCGGCACGGCCGCTTCGAACGCGGCGCGCAAGCGCTCGACGTCGGGCGCGATCAACGTCGCCGCGAGCTGGTTCACATACGTCGATTGTTCCGGCGCGAACAGCGAATGAAACAGGATGCCCTGCTGCATCGGCGACAACGGATAGATGTCGGTCACGCCGCGCAGATCGACCGGCAGACGTTCGAGCGCCGCTTGCGTCAGGCCACCATCGCGTGCGAGCGGGAAATCGCCCGGCGTCGCGCCTGCGCCTTTGATCGCGATGCGTTCCGCGCACGCGCTCACGATTTCGGCAAGCGCGCTTTCGAACCGTTGCGCGAGCGCTTCGATCGTCGCGCGCTCCAGTTGCGTCGAACCGTAGACCCAGTGCAGTTTGAGCGTGCGTTCGTCGCTGTCGTCCACGTAAGCATGAATCGCGAGTGCATTGCCGAGCGGGCCCGAAGGATCGCGCTCACAACCCGCGCCGCCAAAACGCGGCGTGAACGCGGTGTCCCGCGCGTTCTGTGCTTCGAACTGGCCGAGATAGTTGAAGGTCACGCGCGGGCGCGGCAATGCTTCGAGCGATGCGCGCGTCGCTGCGTCGCCGTAATGGCGCAGCACGCCGAAGCCGAGACCTTTGTGCGGCACCGCGCGCAACATGTCCTTCGCGGCGGCGAGCGTGGCGACCGGCGATGCTTCCACCGGCACCGACACCGGATAGTGACTCGTCAGCCAGCCGAGCGTGCGGCTTGCGTCGATGTCGTCGAAGAGCGCTTCGCGGCCATGTCCTTCCAGCTCGATACGGCACGTCTTGCCGATCGCATGTGCGAGCGCGGCGATCAGCAGCTCAACCGTCTGCGTGCGATAAGCGGCGTTCGCTTCGGCGAGCACGGCGCGCGTGAGCGTGACATCGAGTGTCTGTTCGATGACGGCGGCATCGGCGTTCGTCGCCTTCGCTTGCGGGTGATCGAGATGCAGCTCATCGCCTGTCGCGAGTTGCGTCGTCCAGTATTGCGCTTCTCCGGCGAACGGCGATTGCGAATCGCGTGCCGCCTTCGCAAGCCGCGCCGCCCATTGCGACGCCGTTGCGCCGGTGCGCGTGAGGCTCGCGATGCCGCGCGTTGCGGCCGCGCGATAAGCATTGAGCAGATCATCGAGCAGGATGCGCCACGACACGCCATCGACGATCAGATGATGAATCGCGAGGTACAGCTTCGTGCGTCCGTCGGGCAGCGATGCGGCGAGCGCGCACGCGAGCGGGCCGCGTGAAATGTCGAGCGTACGCTGGATCGCATCGAACTGCGCGAGCGCATCGGCTTCGTCGTATGCGGTGACAGCGGCGAGCGGCAACGTGTCGAACGCCTTCGAAGCCTGCACGATGCGCCATGCGTTCGTCGCGGCGTCGTGCTCGAAGCGTTGCCGGAAAATCTCGTGATGCGTCAGCAGCGCATCGAAGGCGCGCGCGAAGGCATCGAGATCGAACGATGCGTGCGCATCGAATTCGATCGACTGATTCCAGTGGCCGCGTTGCGCAATATCCAGCGCGAAGAAGCGCAATTGCGCGGGCGTGAGCGTTGCGTTTTCATCCGCTTGCTTCGTTGCGGCGACGGGCGCTTTCGCTTCGGCCGTCTCGATCGGCTTGGCAACGCGCGCAAGTTGCGCGACCGTCGCGTTGTCGAAGATCTGCTTCGGCGTCGCGCGAAGGCCGCGTTTGCGCAGGCGCGCGATGATTTGCAGCACGAGAATCGAATCGCCGCCAAGCTCGAAGAAGTTATCGTCGCGGCCGATGTGCTTCGCCTTCAACACGTCCTTCCACACCGATGCGATCGTTTCTTCGACTTCGCCTTGCGGTGCGTCGCTCGTTGCGGCGGCTTCGACCGGCTTCATCGCGATATCGCGCAGTGCGGCGCGGTCGATCTTGCCGTTGGCCGTCACGGGCAGCGCGTCGAACACGACGATCGTCGCGGGCACCATGTATTCGGGCAAGCGTGCGGCGAGCGCATCGCGCAGCATGGCTTCGCTTCGCACCGTGCCGCTCACGAACGATGCGAGTTGCAGACGGCCATCGCGATCGATCGGCAAGGTCTCGGCCTGAGTCACGCCTTCGATCGCGCGCAACGCCGCGCTGACCTCGCCCGGCTCGACACGATAGCCGCGAATCTTGACCTGATCGTCGATCCGCCCGAGGAACGCGATGCGTCGATCTGCGAGCAGGCGCGCACGATCACCCGTGCGATAAAGCCGCTCGCCATGCGCAAACGGATGCGGCACGAAGCGCTCGGCCGTGGCGGCCGCACGTCCGAGATAGCCGCGCGCGACGCCCGGGCCGCCGAGATACAACTCGCCGATACCGCCCGGCGGCACGCACGCGCCCGATGCGTCGAAGACATAGGCGCACGCGTTCGGCAACGGACGGCCGAGCGGCGCGCCCTGCGCGTTGCGTTCATCGTCGGCGAATGCGGATGCCTCGCACGCGATTGCGCCGACCGTCGCTTCGGTCGGACCATAGTGATTGATCACGCGGCACGAAGGCTTCAGCGCCCTGACACGATCGACGAGCGCCCACGGCAAGGACTCGCCACCCGTCACGAGCGCATGCGAAGGCAATACGTCGGCGGGATGCTGAGCTTCCAGGAGCGCGTGCAGATGACTCGGCACGATCTTCAACACGCCCACATCGCGCGCGCGCATCTCGGCGGCGAAACGGTCCGGATCGAATGCGCATCGAGCGGGCAGCAGATGCAGCGTGCGCCCCGAGCACAGCGCGCCGAAGAGCGTCGTGTGACCGAGATCGGCAGCGACGGTCGAGACCATCGCCATCGACGCGCCCGGCGCGAACGCGAGTTCATCGAGCATGCCTTGCACGTAGTCCGCAAGCGCGCGATGCGATACGGCGACGCCCTTCGGCGTGCCCGTCGAACCCGATGTGAAGATGACGTAGGCGGTTTGTTCCGGCGCGGGTTGCACGCGCTGCACGGCGGCATTCGCGAGCGATGCATCGTGCGCGAGCGTATCGACATCGAGCAACTGCGCGTTGCCGAGCGCAGGCGGCGCGTTGTCGTCGTTCGTCGCGACGAGCGCGAGTCGCGCGCCGCACGCTTCGATCGCGCCATCGAGGCGTGCCTGCGGCATCGACGAATCGAGCGGCACCGCGTATGCACCCGACTTCATCGCGCCGATCAGCGCGACGACGAAGCGCACCGAACGTTCGATGCACACCACCACTGCGCGCTCGGCCTGCGCGCCCTCCTGACGCAACGCGAGCGCGACGCGGTTCGATGCGTCGTCGAGTTCGGCGTAGCTGATTTGCGTGTGCGCATCGGCGAGCGCGATGCGATGCGGCGTCGCGCCCGCATGCCGTGCGATCAGCGCGAGGATATCGTCGGCGGCGAACGTCAGCGCGCGGCCGCGTTGCGATTCGCGTTGCGTCGTGCAATCGAGCGATGCGATCGCACGCGAAGGATCGCGCACCGCATCCGCGACGAGCGTCGCGAAGCTCGCGAGCCATGCGTGCGCGGTGGCGTCATCGATGCAATCACGCGCATGAGCCGCGACGAGTTCGATGCCGCGCGCATCGTCGGTGAAATCGAGCGCGAAATCGAAGCGCGCCGCGAGATCGGGACCGGGCGTGGCGATTGCCGTTGCGTTCGGTAGCGCCGCCTTCAATTCGGCATCGAACTGCTGGGCGAATTTCACGCGCAGCCATTCTTCGCCACGCGCGACGGGCGGCTTCACTGCATCGAGCACGCGATCGAACGGCACGTCCTGATGCGCGAATGCATCGAGCGCATGTGCGCGCACATCGTCGAGCAGACGGGAAAACGATTGACGGGAATCGACGCGCGCGCGCAAGGCCAGCGTATTCAGACACAGCCCGATGAGCGATGCAGTCTCGGGCCGCTGCCGATGCGCGACCGGCGTCGCGACAACGAAATCGTTTGCGCCGGTCAGCCGATGAAGCCATGCATCGAACGCCGACAGCAGCACGACGAACGGCGACGCGTGCCTGTGGCGCGCGAGCTTACGCAACGCGTTCGATGTCTCGACGGACAAACGCAACGACACACGTCCGCCACGATGATCGCGTTCGGCGGGACGCGAGCGGTCGTATGGCAGTGCGAGCGGCTCGGGCGCCGCATCGAGCGCCTTGCGCCAGAAGCCGAGTTGACGCTCGCCCTCCGCGCCTTCGACCAGATCGCGCTGCCATTGCACGTAGTCCGCGTATTGAATCGGCAGCGCGGGCAGCGACGGCGCTTTGCCTTGCACGTAAGCGCCATATGCGTGCGCGAGTTCTTCGAAGACGATGCGCGAGCTGTAGCCATCGGTGATTGCATGATGCGCGGTCAACATCAGGCGATGCGATTCATCGCCGAACGTTACGAGCGTCGCGCGCAACAGCGGACCATTCGACAGATCGAACGCTTCGCTCGCGTGACGTTGCGCAAGCGCTTGTGCATCATCGATTGCATCGGCGTTCACGCGCGCGATCGTCACCGGCAACGACGCGTGAACGCGCTGCATGACGATGCCGTCGTCGTTCTCGACGAGCGTCGTGCGCCATGCCTCGTGACGCTCGATCACATGATCGAGTGCGCGCTGCAAGGCGTTCGCATCGAGCTTGCCGCTGATATCCCAATGGCACGCGATGTGATACGCCGAACCCGCATCGCGCGTTTGCGCCAGCACCCAGAAGCGTTGCTGCGCGAACGATGCCGGCCGATCGATGTGACGCACGTTCGTCGGTGCCGCGCTTCTCACGATGACCGTATCGCTTGTCTCCGCGTCGCTTGTGTCGATCAGCGCGGCGAGTGCTTCCAGCGATGGATCGTCGAAGATCGCGTCGAGACGCAGGTTCACGCGCCAGTCGATGCGAATCGCCGCCTGCAACTGCATCGCCGCGAGCGAATCGCCGCCACGTTCGAAGAAGCGATCCGCGCGGCCGATGGGCGCGGCATCGTCGAGAATGCGTTGCCAGGTTTGCGCGAGACGTTGTTCGGTATCGGTCGCGGGTTCGATGTACTCCGCGCCACGCACGGCCGACGCTGACGCAATCTGAGTGTTCAACGCATCGCGATCGAGCTTGCCGTTCAACGTATAAGGCAGGCGCGCGAGCCGCACATAGCGATGCGGCTGCCACGCTGCGGGCAAGTGTTCCGCGAGATACGTCTTCAACGCGGCATCGCTCGCAGCTTCATGTGCGACGACGAGACAGGCGGTTAGTTGCGTGCGGCCAATCGTCGATTCGGCAAGCACGGCGGCATCGCGAATCGATGGATGCGCGCGCAAACACGCCGCGATTTCCGCAGGCTCGACGCGCACGCCGCGAATCTGCACCTGATCGTCGATGCGCCCGAGATAGTCAAAGGCGCCATCGGGGCGTTCGCGCGCGAGATCGCCCGTGCGATAGATGCGCGCGCCCGGCTCGCCCGAAGCATCCGGCACGAAGCGCTCGGCCGTCAGCGCCGCGCGTCCGTGATAACCGCGCGCGATGCACACGCCGCCGAGCAGCAGCTCGCCATCGTCGATGCGCGCGACACGCGGACCGATCACGCGTCCGATGGGCAGCGACGCGTAGGCATCGGCATCGCTCAGATCGGGCGTGACGTGCGGCTCGACGGGCCACAGCATCGGCGAAATGACGGCTTCTGTCGGCCCATAACCGTTGATGAGACGCTGCGCCGCGAACACGCGCCGCACGCGTGCGAACGCTTCGCGCGACAGCGCCTCGCCGCCGAACGCGAGCACGCGCAACGTCGCGGGCACGCCCTTGCGCTCGGCAAGCGCCGCGAATTCGCGCAGGTAAGCCGGCGGAAACGCCGCGACGTTCACGCCTTCGCGCTCGATCAACGCATGCGCCGCTTCAGGCGCGAACGGCGGCGGCGGGGTAATGACGATGCGCGCGCCCACCGCGAGCGGCGCAAGCCAGCACTCGTGCGCGGCATCGAAATTGACCGACGCGAAATGCAGCAGACTATCGCCCTCGCCGATGCAGAGCGCTGTCGCGAGCGCGTCGCAATGCGCGGCGAGCGGACCATGTTCGACGACGACGGCCTTGGGCAAGCCCGTCGATCCCGACGTGTAGATCATGTATGCGGCGGCGCGCGGATGCACGGGCGTGTCTTCATCGAGCGCGGGCGCATCGGCGTGATCGTGATGGACATCGAAACATTGCGCGAAACGTGCGCGCATCGCATCGTCGGCGGTGGCATCGACGATGCCGTGCGCAAGGCCCGCATCCTTCGCGATCCAGTCGAGGCGCGCAGCGGGATGATGCGGATCGAGCGGCACGAACACGCCGCCCGCCTTCAGCACGGCAAGCAGCGCGACGAACAATTCGCACGAACGCTCGACGCACACGCCGACGCGCACTTCCACGCCGACGCCTGCCGCGCGCAGTCGCGCCGCGAGCCGGGACGCGCGAGCGTCGAGTTCGCCGCGTGAGAGACGCGCGTCGTCTTGGGCGTTGAAAGCGAGCGCGGGCGCATCGGGTTGAAGGCGCGCAAGGTTCTTGATACGAAGATGCAGCGCGGTCGGGAAACTCGTCATCGGCATGAATTCCTTCGGTTCTGGCCGCATCGGAAAAAGCTGCGGCATGAACGGTGGGCCGCTGAAAGTGCGGCTTCACTCGGGATGACGATTCGCGCGAAAAAATATTTACCGCTTTTCTGGTGCTAAAGATTCGCCGCGCTGAAACGTCTCTATGTAGAGGTGCCTTCAGCACCGCTTTCCCGACTTCAGTGACGCCTTGCCAATGACTGCCATCAACGAGCCTTTAGATTCCTCCGCCACGCAGAAGCCCGCGGCGCGCCTGATCCTTGCGTTGCTCAGGCGCTCGCGCGGCGCGTTCGCGACCGCGCTCGTCGCCTGTGTGATGAACGGCATCGCGAGCGTGATGCTCGTCGCGACGCTCAATCGCGCGCTGTCGACGCCCTCTTCCGCCGATGGCGCGCTCGCATGGCGCTTTGCGTTATGCGCGGTGATCGCGCTCTTCACGCGCGTGATATCGGGCGTGCTGTTCGCTAGGCTTTCGCAGGACACGATGGCGCAGTTGCGCGAACACGTCGCGCGACGCGTGGCGGCGGCGGAGTTGCGCGATGTCGAGCGCATCGGCGCGGCGCCCGTGCAATCCGTATTGACCGACGATGCCACCAACGTATCGATGCTCTTCTTCGCGTTGCCGAACATCGTCATGCACGGGTCGATCGTGTTCGGCTGCCTCGGCTATCTCGCGTGGCTGTCGTGGCCGGTGTGCCTGCTCGCGCTCGCGGCCATCGTCACGGGATCGCTCGGCTATCACCTCGGCGACAAGCGCGCGATCGCATCGCTCGAAGCCGCGGGGCAATCGCAGGACAAACTGTTCGGCTATCTCGGCGCGTTATTCGCGGGAGCGAAGGAACTGAAGCTGCATCGCACGCGCTCGCAACAGTTCGTCGACGGGCAACTGGGCGCGGCGATCGGCGAAGTGCGCGATCATCGCCGGCGTGCGTTCAGCGCGTATGCGGTCGGCGTGGGCTGGATCATCTTTCTGTTCTACGGCTTTCTCGGCGCGGCGGCGTTCTGGCCGACGCTCGGCGTGCGCGCCGATGCAGGCTCGACGGCGGGCTATGTCGTCGTGTTTCTCTTCATGCTCGTGCCGCTCGATGGTCTGCTCAACAACATTCCCACGCTGAACGCGGCGCGTGTTTCGCTCGCGCGCATCGAGAAGGTGATGGCGGAGTTCGGCAGTCTGCGCGTGCAGGCGTCGCCGGTTTCATCGACGCACGATGCGAGCTTCAAAACGCTCACGATGCGCGGCGTCACGCACTCGTATTTTCATGAGCGCGACGAGCGCATGTTCCGCATCGGTCCCGTCAATCTGACGTTCAGGCCGGGCGAGCTCGTGTTCATCGTCGGCGGGAACGGCAGCGGCAAGACCACGCTCGCGAAAGTGCTGACGGGGCTTTATGAACCGGAGTCGGGCGTGATCGAAGTCGATGGCAAGGCGGTCGATGCCGATAGCCGCGCCGCGTATCGCGAGCGCTTCACGGCCGTGTTCAACGACTTCCATCTTTTCGATGCGCTGCTCGGCATCGTCGATCCCAACGATGCATCGCGCGCCGCCGCCGATGCGCGCGCGAATGCGCTTGTCGCGCGGCTCGCGCTGGATCACAAGGTGAAGGTGATCGATGGCGCGTTCTCCACGCGTTCGCTTTCGACCGGTCAGCGCAAGCGGCTCGCGCTGGTGGTCGCGTATCTGGAAGACCGGCCGCTTTATCTTTTCGATGAATGGGCCGCGGATCAGGACCCGGCGTTCAAGGCGGTGTTCTACGAGCAGTTGTTGCCCGAGTTGCGCGCGCGTGGGAAGACGGTGATCGTTGTCACGCATGACGACCGGTATTTTTCGCTCGCGGATCGGGTGCTGAAGCTGGAGAACGGGATGGTGGTGAATGAGACGCGCAGTGGGGTGAGGTCGGCGGTGATGGATGTGGCCGCGAATGGGACGATGGGGTGAAGGAACGGGGCGCGGAGCCCCGTTTTTTGCAGGCGAGACACGCAGCCGCCCCATGTATCTCGAAATTTTTCTTTGATAGAGTGCGAACCCTCGTTCGCGATGCACGCAAGCTGAGCGCTTCAATATCTCTATCGATAAGGAAAACAAAATGGCCCGCAACTCTTCTCAACAGCCTTCATTCGCTTTCGTATCCGCATCGTGGGGCGCATTGCTCGCCGGCTTTTGCGCCTATCTCGCCGGCCTCTGGAACGCAGGCATGCAGCTCAACGAGAAAGGCTATTACTTCACCGTGCTGGCATATGGGCTCTTTGCGGCGGTCTCGCTTCAAAAGAGCGTCCGCGATCGCGTGGAAGGCGTTCCGGTCACCGGGATCTACTACGGCTTGAGCTGGCTGTCGCTCTCGCTCGCCATCCTGCTTCTGGTAGTCGGCCTGATGAACGCGACGCTCGCGCTCAGCGAGAAAGGCTTCTACGCAATGTCCTTCGCGCTGACGCTATTCGGCGCGATCGCGGTTCAGAAGAATACGCGCGATATGCAGGCCGCGCCGCACCCCGCCGAATAACCGGCCTTCAACCGATTTCGCCCGCTACGGAGCAGTTCGCGGCAACGCCAGCAACTTCTCCGTAATCACATCCCCGAGCCTCAACGCCGACATCGGCCCGCCGAATCCCCAGATATTCGGTTCGACGAGCGTCACGCGCCCTTCCTTCTTCGCGGGCACGAAGCGCCACACGGGCGAATCGAGTTTCGTATCGACGGGCGCGTCCGCACCCGAAGTCGTCACGAACAGCACGGCCACATCCGGCTGCTTCAAGAAGTCCGCCGACGTCAGATACACCGTGCCCTCGCGCGTCGGCTTCTCCGGCCACAGACGAACGCCAAGCGCGCGCGCCACGCCCGCCGCCGTGCTGTTGCCCGTATAGGCCCAGTATCGATCGGGCAAGCCGAGTTCCTGCAACAGCGCGAAGCGCGTGCCCGTCAAACCCGCTTCTTTCAAACGCGCCGCGTCGCGCGCGAGACCCGCATCGAGTTTCGCGTCGGCATCGCGGGCTTGTTGCTCGCGCCCCGTCATGCACGCAATCGTGTGAAAGATGCTGCGTGTCCATTCGAGCTGCGTGCGCGCGCCGTCGCCGTTGCCGTTCTCGACATCGGGACTGAACTGAAAGAGCACCGTCGGCGCAATGCGATCGAGCGCCGCGAAAATCGGCGCATGACGGTACCCCACGCCGATGATCAGATCCGGCTGCGTCGATGCAATCGCTTCCAGGCTCGGCTCCTGCCGCGTGCCGACCGTCGGCACGCCCTTGAAGCGCGCGCTGTCGTAGCCGATCCAGCCGTCGTAGTACTCGGGATCGACCACGCCGACCGGCGTCATGCCGAGCGCGGCCACGTCCTCCGCGAACATGAATTCGAGCACGACGATGCGCTTCGGATGCACGGTCATCGTCTTGCTGAACTGCGAGACCGTCGGATTGCCGGCGAGCGGCGCGCATGCCTTGCTTTCGTCTGCGAACGCATGACGGCCCGCGAACGCGATGCACAGACACGCCGCAAACGAAACCGCGCGCTTCAGCGGATGGCGTCCTGCAACGCGAGTTCGTCGTCGCGCATCGTCAAAAGCAGCGGGCAGCTTGCGCACAGTTGCGTCTCTCCGGGAATTTCATAGCGCACGCAGCACACGCGGCGCGCGCGGAACGGGTTGGGCAGGAGCGGCGAACGCGGCGTCGTGTCACGGAGCGGCGCGCGCAGCGGGTTGTCATCGGTCGCGCGGAAGAGCCATGTCGAATCGATGTCCGCGTCGCTGAGAATCGAAGGGCAATGCGCGAGCAGATAATCCAGCAGATTGCCCGCGTTGCTCCACAACACGCGCGGCGCGATCTTCGTCATGCCCGCAATCATGCCGATCACGCCTTCCAGATGCGCGACGAGGCTCGTATAGCGGCGCGCGGGATCGGCGTCGGGCGCGCGCAATGCATCGGCATCGAAATGAAGGGCGACGGGCATGCCTTCCTTCAGCACGAGATGCGTGCGTTCGGGCGACATGTCGAGCGGACGGCCGAGCAGCCGCGCCGCCGCCACGCCCGCCGGCGCGGCAAGTCCGAAGTAGTACTTGCTCCACTGCGACAGCAACGCGCGCGCGTGCAGACCGGCATCGCCGCCGTAGAGCGCGATCATCGCGGCGAGCAATGCATCGCGATGATCGACGAGCGCTGTCAGTGGAATGCGCACGGCGTCATCGCCGGGACATTCATCCGGCGTGCCGAGCCACACGTTTTGCAGATACGGCGCGAGTTCGGGCGGCGCGAACGCGGCGAAGCTGCACGCTTCGGGCTTCATCGCGCGCGGCCTCGTCCCTTGTCGCGGCGCGTTTCGATCACGAGCAGCGCCAGCATGTATGGCGCGCCGATCAGCGCAGTCAGCACGCCCGCCGGAATCTCGCGCGGCGCGAGCAGCGTGCGCGCGGCGAGATCGGCGGCGGCCAGCACGAGCGCGCCCAGCAACGCCGCGAGCCAGAGCCGCGTGCCGTGCGAACGCGCGCCAAGCATCGTCGCGAGATGCGGCGCCATCAGACCGATGAAGCCGACCGGTCCCACGGCCGCGACCGCCGCGCACGCGGCGAACGTCGCCACTGTGAGCACGAGCGGACGCAGCAACGCGATCGGCAATCCGAGCGCGGATGCCTGATCGTCGCCGAGCGCGAGCAGATCGAGCGGACGCGCGATCAGCGCGAACACCGGCAGCGCCAGCACGCACCACGGCAGGATCGTCGCGACTTCGCCCCAGCTTCGCCCATACGTGCCGCCGACCAGCCACACGACGAAGCGCGCCGGCTGCACGCTCTGCTGCGTGATGAGCCATTGCGCGAGCGTCGTGCACAGCGTGCCGATGACGATGCCCGTCAACGCCACCGCGAGCGGCGCGTATTGATGCCGTCGATTGAAGAGCAGCGTGACGACGAGCGTCGCGCCGCCGCCGACGAGCGCGGCCGCGGCGAGAAAGAGATGACCGGCGAGCGGCCAGATCATCAGCGCGGCGAGCGTCGCGAGTCCCGCGCCTTGCGTCACGCCGAGCACTTCGGGACCAGCGAGCGGATTGCGCACCATGCTCTGCATCAGCACGCCGCTCGCCGCGAGCAACGCGCCCGCGAAGAGCGCGCACAAGAGACGCGGCACGCGCAGTTCGAGCAGCATGCGGGCGATGTCGTCGCGATGCGCGAGTGCATCGATCCAGCGCGCGGGGCCGAGCATCGTCGGACCGATGGATGCGCCGATGACGAGCACCGCGCATCCGATGACGACGAGCAGCGCCGCGAGCGCGGGCCACGGCAGCGCCGACAACATCCGCACCGCGCGCATGCCGCGTTTCACCGATTCACCCGCCTGGCCCGCATGCAGCGCGCCGGACCACGCCGCGCCGCTGCGGATCATCGCGAGCATCAGCGGCGTGCCGACGAACGCGATCGCGACGCCCGTCGACAGGGTCGAATCGAGATCGAGCGCGAGCACGGCGCTGTCGGTGGCGAGCACGAGCGCGCCGCCCGCGAGCGCCGAAAGCGGCACGAGCGCCGCCAGCTTCGACGACTTCGCGCCGCGCATCATGCGCAGCAGATTCGGCGCGATCAGCCCGACATACGACAACGGCCCCGCGATCGCCACCGCGACGCTCGCGAAGCCGACCGCGACGGTCATCGCGAAGAGGCGCGTCGCATCGACGCTCACGCCGGCGGCTCTGGCGGCATCGTCGCCGAGCGCGAGCGGATCGAGCGGACGCATCACGAAGGGCAAGGCGGCGAGCGGCAGCACGAGCCACGCAAGCGCCGACATCAAGCCCGACGCGCCGGGCTGGTACAGACTGCCGCTCGCCCACAACGACGCCCCGACGACCGTCTGCTCGAACAATGCAAGCAGGAGCGTCGAGACCGCGGAGAAGAGCAGCATGCACACGCTGCCCGCGAGCACGAGCCGCAGCGGTGTCGCGCGCCAGCCGCCCGCCGCTGCCGCGACGCAGCCCGCCGCCGCGAGTCCGCACACGAACAGCAAGGGCACCGACGCCGCGCCGACGATCTGCGGCACGATCATCGCCGCGAGCAGGCCGAGTTGCGCGCCGCCGGTGATGCCGAGCAGATCGGGCGCGGCGAGCGGATTGCGCGTCAGCGCCTGAAAGAGCGCGCCCGCGACCGCGAGACACCCGCCCGCGACGAGCGCCGCCGCGACGCGCGGCGCACTCAGATCGAAGAGGAAAACGTGCGCGAGCTGCGCGGCATCGCTGCCCGGCGGCGCACCGAGCCACGCGCGAAATTGCGGGCCGAGACGCCACGCGGCGAGCGCGAGAATCGTCGCGATCAACGCAGCCGCGATCACGCCGACGCGATTGCGCGCAGCCACGCGATGCGGCGACGCGTTGGCATAAACATGCGTCGTCATGCGGTCTTCCGTCCGACGATCAGTTCGATCACGAGCGACACGCGCCGCCAGAACGAAGCCTTGTGACGCCAGCGGCGCCGGGTAGCGAGCGTCGTCATGCAGCGATATCCCTTTGCCCGATGCCTTCGTAAGCGGGCACGCACATCGGCGCGCCGGTCTGCGGATGCGTGACGCGCAGCATGCGCACGCCGAAGGTCTCCAGCAAATGACGCGGATCGATCATCGCCTCGGGCGAGCCTTGCGCGATGATGCGTCCCGCGCGCATCAACACGATCTCGTCGGAGAACGCCGCCGCCTGATTCAGGTCGTGCAGCACCCAGACGATCGTGAGTCCGCGCTCGCGATTGAGCCGTCGCAGTTCCTGGAGGATGTCGAGTTGATGATGGATGTCGAGATACGTCGTCGGCTCGTCGAGCAGCACGATGGGCGCTTCCTGCGCGAGCGCCATGCCGATCCACGCGCGCTGCCGCTCGCCGCCCGAGAGCGCGGCGACATCGCGTGCGGCGTCGTCGATGAGTCCGCTCGCATCGAGCGCCGCATCGATCGCCGCGTGGTCCGCGCGGGTCAAGCCGCGCATCCAGCCGCCGTGCGCATAGCGGCCATACGCGACCAGTTCCCGCACCGTAAGCCCCGCCGGAATCTGGTTGAACTGAGCGAGCATCGTGAGCGTGCGGGCGAGCTCGCGGCGGCGCATCGATGCGACCGGCTTGCCGTTCACGTCGACGATGCCCGCCCGCGCGGGCTGCAATCCGGCGAGCGTGCGCAAGAGCGTGCTCTTGCCGCAGCCGTTCGGCCCGCACAGCGCGGTGACGCGGCCCGCGGCGATATCGATATCGAGGTTCTCCAGTACGACGTCGTCGCGATAACCGACCGTCAATGAACGCGCGCGAAGCGCCGGACGAACTGTCATCGCGGCTCGCGATAACTCTGCGCCATCGCGACGACGACCTTGCGCGGCCCTTCGAACGGATCGCGTGCGTGCGCGCTCAGCATGTTGTCGAGCATCAGCAGATCGCCCGTGAGCCACGGGAACGTGATGCGCTCATCGTCGAGCGCAGCGCGGATTTCGGCGAGCGCATCGGCTTCGAGCGGCGCGCCGTCGCCGTAAAAGACGTTGCGCGGCACGTTGTCCAGACCGACGGCATCGACGAGCGCTTCCTGCATGTCTTCGTCGAGCGTCGAAAGATGGAAGAGATTCGCCTGATTGAACCAGACCATGTCGCCCGTGCGCGGATGGCGCGCGACTGCCTGACAACGCTCCTCCGTGCGCAGCAGCCGTTCGCCGTCCTCGCTGTCGCGCCATGCGCAGGCGATGCCGCGCGCCGCGCAGATCCGCTCGACCTCGCGCGGATCTTCCGTGCCGAACGCGTTCTGCCACGGCAGATCGAGCCCTTGCCCGAAGTTGCGCACGTAGAGCAGTTCGCGCTTCGCAAAGCGTTCGACGAGCGATGGAGACAACGCGCGATACACCGCGCGGCTGTCCGCGATCGGCGTCGCGCCGCCCGAGCGCGCGGCGAGCGCGCAGTGGAACCAGATGCGCATCGGCCATTCGCGCGTGTACGACTGCTCGTTGTGCAGCGGAATCGAGCGATGCGGCGGATATTCCGTCGACGTGTACACCGCGCCTTCGACCTGGCTGCGCGGCGTCGATGCGAATTCATAGCCGATCAGCGGATCGCCGAACGACGCGGCGAAGCGCTGGAACGCCTCGATCGACTCGACGCGAAAGCCGGTGAAGCGCACGCCGCCCGCGCGTTCGAGCGACTCGGCGACGATTCGTTGCAGCAGCGGCGCGGCGTCGGCGAGCGTCATGTCGGCGCCCGCGCGCGGCGATACGACGACCGGCAGGCCCGGCTCGATGCGCAGATCGGCCAGATCGGGCGCGGTCACGGATAGTTCGGTCATGCTGAATCCTCGAAGCGTGCGGATCAGTTGAGGCGCGACTTCGCCTGCGCGTTCAGCGCGTCCATGTGACGCCGCAGGCTCGCGGGCCGCATGTCGGTCCACGCGCTCTCGATGTACGCGAGGCAATCGGCCTTCGCGCCGCGCTTGCCGGCTTCGCGCCAGCCCGCCGGCACTTCGCGGAAGGTCGGCCAGATCGAGTACTGCTCTTCGTCGTTGATGACGACCGTGTAGACGAGATCGTCCGCTGCGTGATTCTGGTTTTGCTGTTGCGTCATGGTGATGGGTCTCTCTGATGCGAAATGGGCCTTCATCGAATAGACGTTCGACGCGCGCGCTTTTTTACCGCCGACGCGCCCGCCCGCCGACGAACACCGGACACGCGACATTGCGTTCGCGCGCATCGAGACAATCGGCGCAATGCTGTTGCGCGTCGCGCACCATGAAATGCACGAGCGTCTGCGAGACGTTCAGCGCGCGCGCCGTGCTCTGCAGCGTCTCTTCGCCGAGGCGAACCATTTCGAACGCGGTGCGGCTGCGATCGGGCAACTGCGCGAGCGCATCGCAGACGCGGCGCAGCGTGTCGCGCGCCTGCACGCGCGCTTCGGGCGTGAGTTCCTGCGAGGGCACGTCGAAGCCGTCTTCCTCGTCCGCGCGATAGATGTTTTCGAGGCTCTGCCGGCGGCATGCGTCGATCGACGCGTTGCGCACCATGCGCGCGATGTAGCCCATCGGCTGACGCACCGCGTCCTGTTGCGGCAAGTCGATGAGACTGACGAAGACGTCGTGCACCACGTCCTCGGCGCGGCTCGCGCAACCGACGACGCCGCGCGCCATGTTCACGAGCATCTGCCGGTTCGCGACGGCGATATCGAGCAGGCTCGGCTCGACCGACGGACGCTCGGGCGCCGGTTCGGGCGCGACCGGATCGAGCCGATGCCAGTACGCATCGAGAGACAGATTCGAGGGCGGCGGCGAGATCGAAGAACGCTTCGACGATGCCGGCTGGACGCGCATGTAAGCCATAAATCGTGCTCCACTTTCGTAGGAGCCGCAAAGCTAGCGTAAACGCGAATCATTCTCAACATAGCCCCTGCGCGTCAGGAGGTTGTAAGTTTATGCCCGACTTCGGCGCATTCCCTGTGTGGGCGCGGGAGTCCGCGAGGCGGACAAAATGTCAAGAACGTCCGCCGAATCAATATTTTTTATCGCGCGTGCAATCTCCATCGCTCGCGTTCACCGGCGGCCGCCTGCCTAAAGTTTCGATCCGAACGACCGTTATCCGATGTGTGGTCCGGCTTTCCCGCGAGGGTTCAGCCATCGCCGGACCGCCGCCGGAATCCAACATGGACCAACAGACTGAGGTGTTCACCCTGCCGCGCGGACGTGCGGCAACGTGGTTGCTGCACGCGGGAGCCGATATTCCCCGCGCGATTCGTGTCGCCCTCGTCGGGAGCCTGTTCGGCACGCTGCCGATTTTCGCGGGCGGCGTGCTGAATACGGTCGCCGTCGCGTGGGTGCTGGCTCGCCGGCATCCGACGACCGCCTTCCACATCTGGCTCGCGCTCGAAATCGCCGTGTGCCTCGTGCGGCTGTGCGTGCTCGTCGTCGCCCGGCGTCGGGCGCGCGCGCGCAAATCCACGCTGACCGACACCTACGTGCTGCTCGCGCCGCTGTGGGGCGCGACGGTCGGCTACGGCGCGCTCGTCTCCGTGCTATCGGGCGACTGGATCGCCTCGACGCTCTCGTTTCTATCCGCGGCCGCGATGGTCGGCGGCATCTGCTTCCGCAATTTCGGCGCGCCGCGTCTCGTCGCGGTGATGATCTTTCTGTCGCTCGGGCCGTGCTGCATCGGCGCGGTGCTGGCAGGCGAACCGACGCTCTGGCTCACGCTGCTGCAAATCCCCTTTTATCTCTTCGCGATGAGCGCCGCGGCATGGCGGTTGAACGGCATGCTCGTCTCGACGATGAAAGCGGAGCAGGAAAACGATCGCCGCGCGCGCCACGACGAACTGACCGGCCTGTTGAACCGCGCGGGCCTCTTTCAGGCGGTGCGTTCGCGCGTAGCGGGGCATGCGCGAGACAGCGCGGGCACCGCTCTGCTGTATCTCGATCTGGACGGCTTCAAGGCCGTCAACGATGCCCACGGCCACGAAGTCGGCGACACGCTGCTCGCGCTCGTCGCGCGGCGCCTGCGGCATCTGTCGGGCGAAGGATCGCTGGTCGCGCGGCTCGGCGGCGACGAGTTCGTGATCGTCACGCCGCCGCACGCCGATCCGCTCGCGCTGCCCGATGTGATCGTGCGCGAACTGTCGAAGCCGTTTCTCACCGATGGCGGCGTGACGCTCGAAATCGGCGTGAGCATCGGCATTGCGATGTTCGACCATCACCACGACGAGCTCGACGGCGTGCTGCGCGACGCCGACAACGCGCTTTATGAGGCGAAGCGCGCGGGCAAGAGCCGCTGGGTTTCGGCGGGCGTGCGCGAGGTGGTCGGGCTCGTGGCCTGAAGCGTCAGCCGCTCAGGGTGCGCCTTCTCAAGCACGATCTTCGAACAACCGCCGATCCCACAGCACCGGGCGCGGTTTCGACACGTCGAACCTGGCGGCATCCGGATGCGCCGGATTCACGATCGCGTTGTACTCCGCGCGCGCCACGACGGATGGCACGAACAGGATGGCCGACCTCGCTTCATCCAGCCATTGATCGCCGATTCGACGTGCGATGCGCAAATCCGGGCCGTCCCATCCTCGGGGCAGATCGGCGGCTTCGATGCGCTCGATGCCGACATCGTCGGGCACGGTCGCCTCGACCCAGACATGCGTCTTCGGCACTTTGCCGATGCGTGCATGCACCAGCACTTCGAGCATCGCGCCCGCAAAATTCAGCGCGGCATAGATGGCGAACTTTCCCGGACTATTGAAGCGTCCCCCGACCAGCATGGCCCCCGTGCCGTTCCAGACCGGGTAGCGCCCATCGGAAATGCGGAACAGCCTCCGTTGACCCGCGCCTTGTTCTTTTTGCTTTCTTGCAGCGTTCACGCAGGCAGCCCATAGAAGAGTTTCCACATCAACTCTTCGACGCGCCGGGCGCCGAGTTCCGTGAGCGACACCTCGAGCGGCGTGCGCCCTTCGAGCATCGGATGGGGAACATTGAGGAATTCGCGTGCATCGTCCTCGTCGTCCCACACATACTGCGCGGTCGCGACGACGCGCGCGAGCCGCTCCGTCCTCTCCGATTCATCGGGACTCAAACGATCGCGGCGACGCTTGAAGGTCGCCTCCGGAACGATGCGCGCCAGCAGCGCGCGACGTTCTTCGGCGCTGCGCGTCGCATGTTCGACCCCTTCCTTCAATGCGGATTTCGGCAATCCGCCACGAATCTGCTCGTCCAGTTCCGCGACGGAATGAGGGACGGGCTTGAGCGCCATTACTGCGGCGATTCTTTCGGGGGATACGAGTATCATTCTGACCACCTCGGCATCATATGATGCTTACTGATAGCTCAAATGATACCGTATTTCGGCATCGCACTCAGCGCTTCTCCACTTCCACCGTCTTCGCGTACCCCGTCAGTTCGAGATACCCGCGCCCATTCCCGCCATCGCCGTTCAACGTCACCGCGCCTTCCCAATACAGCGCCCCGGTCGAATCGCGCGAGTCGAGTTCCTGATCGTCGATGAGCGGAGTCAGCCGCCAGCGCATCCCGCCGACGCGCACGTCCATCGCGACCGGATAAACCGTGTTCGTGCGCGGCGAGCGCCATTGCCGCTCGGGCGTGAACTCAACATCGCCCGGGCCGAACTGCCGCATTCGACCGTCGGGCTCGCGCAGCGCGGCGTGCGCCCAGACCGCATGGCCGTCGCGGGCGCGGACCTTGAAGGCCATCAGCGCGGCGCCGTCGTCGAGGTTGGCGCCGAGCCAGTCCCAGCCCGCTGCATCAGATGACAACAGCGTGCTCGACCATTCGTGATCGAGCCACGCGCGGCCCGTCACCGCGACGCTCGCATTCGCCTTTCCCGATGCCGATGGCCGCGTCACGCTGCCCGTCACCTGCAACTGCGGCTCGCTGTAGTAGTAGCTCGCCTGTTCCGGCGACGGACCCTTGCGCGAGTAGCCCTGCTCGCCCTGGATCATCGGCGGCTGCGTCGGCGTGAAGGTGAGATGGAGCGCGAAGCCGGCGGCATCGGCGATGACCGAATAGCGGCCATCCGCCTCGCGCGTCATGCGCCACGCGTCGAGCTTGACGTCGGTGTTGCCGTCCTTCGCATACGCGAGGCCGAAGCCCTGCCGCGCGACGTTCTGATCGTGCACGAGCCGTCCATACGCGGGATCGGACAACGCCGCGTGCGCGATGATCAGTTGCGACGGATCGAACGCGCTCCCGCCCTGCTTCTTTCCCGTGTTCGAGCGAAAGAACGTGATCTGAAAACCGAGCGGCCGATGATCGGGCGTTTCGAGCCAGCCGGTCGCGTACCACCATTCCGTGCGATACGACGGATGCGCCCCAGTATCTTTCGGCCATTCGATCGCGTGTCCCGGCACGACGGGCGCGAATGCTGGTTCATCGGCGAATGCGGCCAACGACGAAAACAGCCACGCGAGCAGCACGACGCGCATCACCAGTCCTCCCGCACGGCGCGCACCGCATCGACGGAAACGGCGCGTCGGCCCGACAGCACCGCCGTCGCGCACGACGACGCCAGCATCACGCACGCGATGATCGCGATCATCGTCCACGGAACATGCAGCGACATGCTCCAGTGAAACGACTGCGGATTCACGACGAACACGAGAATCAGGCTGATCGCGAAGCCGAGCACGCAGCCCATCGCGATGCCGAGCAGCGTGAGCCATCCCGCTTCGGATGCCAGCAACGCGAGGATCTGCGCGCGCGTCACGCCGACGTGCCGCAGCATGCCGAATTCGCGCGAACGCGCGAGCGTCTGCATCGAAAACGTCGCGCCGACGCCGAACAGGCCGATCACGATCGCCACCGCCTCCAGCAAGTACGTCACGGCGAAGCTTCGATCGAAGATGGTCAGCGTGCGCGCGCGAATCTCGCCGGGTTGCGAGAATTCGAGCGCGTCGCCGAACGGGAGTTTTTTGATCGCGCCGATGACCTGCGCCGCGCTCGAACCCGCGCGCAACGTGATCGCGACATCGGTCGCGGTCGTGTCGCCGGTGAGCCGCCGGTAATCGGCGATACGCATTTGCAGCGCGCCCGTCTGCCGCACGTAGTCGCGCCAGATTCCCGCGACGACGAAGCGCTCGTTCGCCCCGCCGACAGGCAAGCTCACGCGCTCGCCCACGCGATAGCCGTACAGATCGGCCATCGCTTCCGAAGCCCACACCGGGGTCTCGTCCGCGCGCCACGACGAAGGCGGCAACACGTCGCCGGTCATTTGCAAGCTCGCGCCGGGATCGGCGGCGTCGAGTTCGCGGGCGATCAGCGCGACGGGCGGTTTCGCGGCATCGAGCGTCAGTTTCGACGCCCGCGTGAACGCAGCGTGCGCGACGCCGTTCGCCGCGGCGAGCTGCATCTGCTGATCGGGCCGCAAGCCGCCCGTGTCGCCGCTCGACGCCATGCGCACATAGAGATCCGCCGACAGCAGATGCGCGAGCCAGTCTTCCACCGACACGCGAAAGCTCGTCACCATGATCGCCATCGCGACGATCAGCGTGAAGCTCGACAGCACGCCGCCCATCGCGATCGACGCCTGTCCCGGCGCATTCGCGATCCTCGCGAGCGCGAGCGCCGCGACGGCGTTGCGCGGCATCGGCGCGCGGCGAAACACGATCGCCGTGAGACGCGGCATCAGCGCGATGCCGCCGACGAGCAGCAGCGCGACGGCGACATATCCGGCGATGGGCGTATCGAAGACCGGCGGCGCCTGCGTCAGCGCGGCCCCGGCCGCGAGGCACACGAGCGCGGGCCACGGCGTGCCGAGCGGCGCGAGCGCGGCTTCCTCGCTGCCCGCCTTCAACGCCGGCGCGGGACGCGCGCGCGCCGCCTCGAGCGCGGGAACGAGCGTGCCCGCGAGCGCGACGCCGATGCCGAGCGCGAGAAAGATCGCGCTGGCGACCGGCTCGAAGGCGATGCGCGGCTCGACGCCGGGGAAATATCCGCCGCCGAGATCGCTGCCGAAAAAACGCAGCGCGAGCGCCGCGACCGTGAAGCCGAGCGCGATGCCGAGCACGCCGCCCACGACGCCGAGCAGCGCGCCTTCGAGCATGATCTGCCGCACGAGCGACGCGCGCGTCATGCCGAGCACGCGCAGCATCGCGAATTGCGCGCGGCGGCGCACGACGCCCGCTGCCTGCGTGGAAAACACGAGAAACGCGCCGGTGAACAGCGCAACGAGCGCCAGCACGTTCATGTTGATGCGATACGCGCGGGAAAGCCGGTCGGTGCGGCTTTCGATATCCTGCGTTTCCGTGACGACGAGCCGCCCGCCGAGTTCGCGTTGCAGCGTCTGCCGGAACGCATCGCGATCGACGCCGCGCGCGAGCTGCAGATCGACGCGCGAGAGCTTGCCTGCGAGCGCGAAATGCGTCTGCACGGCGGCAATGTCCATCACCGCGATGCGCTGCCCGGCACGCGTGCGCGCGATGCCGCCCGCGACCCGCAGCGTCACCGGCGACGTGCCGCTCTGCAACTCGACATGCCCGCCATCGTGCGCGCCGAGCCAGGTCTGCGCGGCAGGCGAAAGAAAGATGGCGTCGCCGTCGAGCACATCGAGCGATGCTTCCGGTCTCGGCACGCCGGTCAGATCCGGCGCGATGCGTTTCGCGCGGAACACGTCGATGCCGAGCACCTTTAGCGGCGTGTTCTTGCCGGGCACGGCGACATCGACTTCGAGCACCGGACTCGCGAGCGCGACGCCCGGATGCGTCGCGAGTTGCGGATAGACGTTCTCGTCGATGAAAGGCTGCGCGCCGCGCACCTGCAAATCCGCTTGCCCCGAGAGACTGCGCGCGGCGGCGGAAAACTCGTTGAACGCCGCGCCGTTGATGAGCTGCACCGCATATCCCAGCCCGACGCCCAGCGCGATGGTCAGCATGGCGACCAGCGCGCGGCCCCGATGACTGCGCCATTGCGCGCCGAGCAGCCAGCGCGTGAGCATGTCGAAACCGCGGCGCGTGACGGCGACAGCGTTCATCGTGCGAGCGTCGCGGCGTGCAATGCGCCGTCGCTCAGAATCACGATGCGATCGGCGAATGCGGCGGCCGCTTCCGAATGCGTGACCATCACGGTCGCGGCTTGCGTCGCCTTCGTTTCGGCGCGCAGCAATTCGAGCACTTCGTGCGCGGTCTGCGGATCGAGATTGCCCGTGGGTTCGTCGGCGAGCAAAAGGCGCGGCCGATGCACCAGCGCCCGCGCAATCGCGACACGTTGCAGTTCGCCGCCGGAAAGCTGGCGCGGCATGTCGTCGCCGCGTCCGTCCAAGCCGACCGCCGCGAGCATCGCCCGCGCCGGTGCGGGCGGCATGCCGTTCAGCAGAAGCGGGACCGCCACGTTCTGATAGAGCGTCAGATGCGGCAGAACATGGAACGCCTGGAACACAAAGCCGAGCTTTTGCCGGCGCAAGCGCGTGGCGGCATCGTCGGAGAGCGTGGAGATCGATGTGCCGTCGATCAGCACGTCGCCGCTGTCGGCGGTATCGAGACCCGCGATCAGATTCAGCAGCGTGGATTTGCCGACGCCCGAATCGCCCATGATCGCGACGAACTCGCCCGCCCCCAGCGCGAAGTCGAGCGCGTCGAGCACGATGCGGCCGCTGCCGTACTTCTTCGAGAGGCGGCGGCATTCGAGGGCGGGAGAAACGTCCGGGTCGGCGGGTCGCATTGCGGGTTGGATGGGGAGGATGTCGCGGTTCGGGATTTCGCAAGCATTGTGCCCAACGATCGCGCTTTCGGCTTGAATGCGTCGCGAGGCATGTCGGGTTATCCCTGATGCGCTCCGCATTGACTTAAAACGACGTCGAAATCAAACTGTGATCACAGATCAAAGATCAGCAAGGAAATGCACGTGTCGCCCCGATCCCTGACGCAACCCATGCCGCAACTCGAAGTCATCGCCACGGAAACGATGGCGACCAAGGTCTATCAGCAACTGCGCGAAGCGATCATGAGCGGCAGTTTCGCCGCCGGCCAGCCGCTGAGCCTGCGCGGCGTCGCCGAAGCAGTCGGCCTCTCGACGATGCCCGTGCGCGCCGCGCTCACGCGACTGCGCGCGGAAGGCGCGCTGGTCGATGGCCCGTCGCGCGGCCTGATGGTCCCGCCAATGACGCTCGACCTGCTCGAAGAACTGCGCGACGTGCGCATCGCGCTGGAAGGCTGCGTCGCGGAGCGCGCGGCGGCGCGCATGACGAACGACGACGTCGCCGCCGTGCAGCGCATCTTCGACGAAATGGATGCCCACGTCGAAGCCGACGATGCCCGCGCCTATCTGCGCTGCAACTTCGCGTTCCATACGAGCATCTATCGGCACGGCGCAAGCGAGATGACGCTCGCGACGATCCAGAACATGTGGATGCGCATCGGTCCGTTCCTGAACATGGTCGCGCCCGACGTGGCGCACATGCGCGTGTCGATGCAGGCGCACCGGCAGATCATCGATGCACTGTGGAAACACGACGGCGCCGCCGCGCGCGAAGGTATCGCGAAGGACATTCGCGACGCGGCGAGCGATCTCGAAGCGCGTCTGCGTTCGCAGGAACCGCGTATGCGGCGTCACGCGCAAAGCTGAACGACGAAGGCGCAACGCGCGCCTCTTCATACGATCATCAGTATTACTAATCGCTTGAGCGAGGACGGCGCACGTCCCGCAAAACATAACCAGAAAGGAGTCACTCGATGGATTTCACCAAAATGCTCGTCCCGCGCGCAGGCCTGCGTGTGCTGATCACGGGCGGCGCGTCGGGCATCGGTCTCGCGATCGCGAAAGCGTTCGTATCGACAGGCGCGCGCGTGCATGTCTGCGATGTCGATCCGAAAGCCATCGACGCGGTGTCGACCGTTTCGCCGTCGATCACCGGCACGCGCGCGGATGTCGCGAGCAAGGACGATGTGAAGCGCGTCTTCGAAGACGTGCGGCGCGAGCTCGGCGGCCTCGACGTGCTGATCAACAACGCGGGTATCGCGGGGCCGACGGGCGGCATCGACGCGATCGATTCCGACGACTGGGAAAAGACCATCGACGTGAATCTGAACAGCCAGTACTACTTCTCGCGCGACGCGGTGCCGATGTTGCGAGACGCGACCGATGGCGGCGTGATCGTGTTCATGTCGTCGGTGGCGGGACGTCTCGGCTATGGCTTCCGCACGCCTTATTCCGCGACGAAATGGGCCGTGGTCGGCCTCGCGAAGAGTCTCGCCATCGAGCTCGGCCCCGACAACATTCGCGTGAACGCGGTGCAGCCGGGCATCGTCAAGGGTCCGCGCATGGAAGGCGTGATCGCCGCGCGCGCGAAACAGCTCGGCATCGGCTACGAAGAGATGGAGAAGCAATATCTCGCGAAGATTTCGCTGCGCCGCATGGTCACGCAGGAGGAAATCGCCGCGAGCGTGCTGTATCTCAGTTCGCCCGCCGGCAGCGCGGTCTCGGGTCAGGCGCTCTCCGTCTGCGGCAACGTCGAAACGCTTTGAAGCAAGAGGAAAACATGGCAACGAAACGCAAAGTCATCATCACGTGCGCACCGACGGGCGCGATCCATACGCCGTCGATGTCGCCGTATCTGCCGGTCACGCCCGACCAGATCGCCGAAGCCGCGCTCGCGGCGGCGAAGGAAGGCGCGGCGATTCTGCATCTGCATGCGCGCGATCCCGAAGACGGACGCCCGACGCAAGACCCCGCCGTGTTCCAGCGCTTCCTGCCGCGCATCAAGTCGCAAACCGATGCCGTCATCAACCTGACGACGGGCGGCAGTCCGCACATGACGGTCGCGGAACGCCTCAAGCCCGCGCATCACTTTCAGCCGGAAGTGGCGTCGCTGAACATGGGCTCGATGAACTTCGGTCTCTATCCGATGCTCGACCGCTTCAAGGATCTCAAGCACGACTGGGAACGCCAGCATCTCGAGAAGAGCCGCGATCTCGTGTTCAAGAACACGTTCGCCGATATCGAATACATCCTCACGTCGTGCTCGGCCAACGGCACGCGCTTCGAGTTCGAGTGCTACGACATCTCGCATCTGTATAACCTCGCGCACTTCGTGGATCGTGGGCTCGTCAAGGGACCGTTCTTCGTGCAGAGCGTGTTCGGCTTGCTGGGCGGCATCGGCGGGCATCCGGAAGATCTCGCGCACATGAAGCGCACCGCGGATCGGCTGTTTGGCAACGACTATGTGTGGTCGATTCTCGGCGCGGGCCGCAATCAGATTCCGCTCGGCTCGATCGGCGTCGCGCAGGGATCGAACGTGCGCGTGGGTCTCGAAGATTCGCTGTGGATCGGGCCGGGTCAGCTCGCCGAGTCGAGCGCGGCGCAGGTGCGCAAGATCCGTCAAGTGATCGAAGGCTTGTCGCTCGATGTCGCGACGCCCGCCGAAGCGCGGCAGATGTTGTCGCTCAAAGGCGGCGACAACGTGAACTTCTGATTTTCAAACGCACGCGCCGCGTGACCGGCGCGTGCGCTCGCCATTAAAAATACAACGCTTAACGGAGACACTTTCTTGAAACGCCTTCCCGACACCGCATTGCCCGCGCGCCTCGCGCGCCCCTTCTGATTCCGGGAGTCATCATGTCCAAGCCCAACACGACGAGCGCGTCGCACGCATCGCTCAACAGCCTGATGCTGCGCAAGCTGATGCCCTTGCTGGTGATCGTCTATGTGATCAGCTTTCTCGATCGCACGAACATCGCGCTTGCGAAGCATTCGATGAGCATCGATCTCGGCATCTCCGCCGCCGCATACGGACTCGGCGCAGGTCTCTTCTTCCTGACCTATGCGGCCTTTGAGATTCCCAGCAACCTGATCATGCATAAGGTCGGCGCGCGTTTCTGGATTACGCGCATCATGGTGACATGGGGCGCGCTGTCCGTCGCGATGGCCTTCGTCACCGGCGAGACATCGTTTTATGTGATGCGCCTCTTGCTCGGCGCGGCCGAAGCCGGACTCTTCCCCGGCGTGATGCTCTATCTGACGTACTGGTTCGGTCGCGAGGAACGCGCCCGCGCCACCGGCTACTTCCTGCTCGGCGTGTGCGTGGCGAATATCGTCGGCGGCCCGCTCGGCGGCGCGCTGCTCGAACTCGACGGCCGGCTCGGCTTTCACGGCTGGCAATGGCTCTTCGTGATCGAAGGCGTGCCCGCGATCCTGCTGGCGTTCGTCGTGTGGAAGATGCTGCCCGATCGTCCGACGAGCGCGTCGTGGCTTTCACGCGATGAAGCCGTCGCGCTGGAACGCCGCCTCGCCGCCGAACAGGACGCGCAGGGCGGCGGCCACGGCGCGGGCGCATTGCGCAGCGTGCTCGGCGATCGTCAGGTGTGGCTCGCGATTCTGGTCTACTTCTGCCATCAGCTGACGATCTACACGGTCATCTTCTTCCTGCCTGGCATCATCGGCGCGTCTGGGAAATTTTCTCCGCTGATGATCGGCATGCTCAGCGCGACGCCCTGGGTCGCAGCCGCGATCGGCGCAGCCACGCTGCCGCGCTTCGCGAGCGATTCGTCGAAGAGCCGTCGCATCCTGATCGCCGGACTCGTCATCATGGCCTCGGGCATGCTGATCGCGGCATGGGCTTCGCCGGTGATCGGACTGCTCGGCGTGTGCCTGTCGGCGCTGATGTTTTTCGTGGTGCAGTCGATCATCTTCACGTTCCCGCAGTCGCGCCTGTCGGGCAGCGCGCTCGCGGGCGGTCTCGGCCTCGTCAATTCGTGCGGCCTGCTGGGCGGCTTCGTCGGACCGACGGTGATGGGCATCATCGAGCAGACGACGGGCCGCGCGATGAACGGGCTCGTGTGTCTCGCGGTCGCGCTCCTGTTCGCCGCGGTGTGCAGCACGCGCCTGCGTCATGGCAACGAGGATTGCGCCGACGACAAACGCGGCGTGATGTCGAACGCGTAATACGCCGACGCTTCAACCCTGCGGCAACGTGCCGGGCCGGATATACGCGAACATGTGCGCGATGTAATCCGGCTTGCCGAGCGGCACGCCGTGATTGCGCAGGATCGCGTACGCGGTCACGGCGTGAAAATAAAACTGCGGCAAGCACCAGTCGCGCGCGTATTGCTCGCCGGTCATATCGAACACGATGCCGTTGGGCAGATCGAGCGCGATCTGCGCATCGGCACCGGCATCGAGCGCATCGGGCGCAAGGCCTGAAAGAAACGCGATCGCTTCCGCAATGCGCGCCTGCGCGTCGGCGAACGAGCCGGGCTGCTCGTTCGACTTCCATCCTTCTTCACGCACGCTGCGCAAGGTCGGCGGCACGGCTTCTCCGCGCAATCGATACGCCGGCTCCTGCGCCTGAAAGCACACGAAGCGCACTTGCGCCGCGAGCGGATACATATCGGGCGCGAGACGCAGGGTCACGAGCGCATCGGGATTCGCGTCCTTTTCCTGCTGATGCGCGGCGGCCTTGTCGAGCCATGTCGACAGGTTCTTCAGCGTCTGCAAGAAGGTCGGAACGAGAAGACGGGTCAGTTGCATGAAAAACGCTCCACGGGTTGAAGTTCCGCGATCTTATCCCGATGCGGAACTTCCTCGCGCGGAACGCTTCATAGCAAGCCGAATACGACGACGCCCGTTTTCGTGCCCACGTAGACCTTGCCGTTCGCGATGGTCGGCGAGATGAACTTGTTGTTGCCGAACTGATCGCGCGTGCCCGCCTGATTGCTGTTGTACAACTCGGTCGCGAGATTGCCCGCGTTGTACGCATGCAGCACGGCAGTGGGCGTGGTGTTCTCGACGCCCCATACGATGCCGTTCGTGTTGCCGTTCGCGGAGATGACGGGCGCGAGGCCGGGGAAATTCCAGTTTCCCGCCGGGCTCGTGGTCTGACTCGACGCGACCGTCGCCACCACCGCATTCACGACCGGCAGCGCCTTGAGGTGATCGCCCGCAGGACCGATATAAATCGTGTTGTTGTAAAACGCGGGCGCGGTGAACACGGGGCCGGTGATCGTCGAGTACAGCGGCTGATAGATGTGATCGCCGTTCGAATCGAACTTGCCCATCGAGTCTCGATTCACGACGTACAGCACGCGCGTCTTGCCGCCGCCTATCGCGAGATGCTGCACGTTGCCGTTGAAATCGGTGACATCGGGGAGGACCAGCACGCCGCCCGAGCCGAGATCGAGGTCCGCGTTCGATTCCGCGATGGTATCCGACGGCTCGAAATAATCGCTCACCTGAAGCGCCAGCGTCGGCGTCGGCGTGACCTTCAGGAAGCCGTTGCCGAAGTCGTTCTTGTTGGGCATCTCCTGGGCGTTGGTGGTCGGATCGAAGGTGCCGTTGCCGTCGAGGAAATAGATCGACGTGCCATCCGATGCGAGGCCCGCGCCGCCCATCCAGATGCCGCCCATCTGGCCGTTCGGCGTCACGTTGACGATGCCTGTCTGCTTGAGCGTATCCGCGCTGTAGCCGATGACCCAGCCGGTGTACGGCAAGGCGTCGCAATGCGAACTCCATGCCGTATAGACGACGCCGTTCATGAGCAGCAACGACGCGCGCTCGATGTACTGACCGGGCGTGAAGGGCACGACGCCGTTCACGCTGCCCGATCCGGTGCCGGGATACGAACCGGTGATTTCGGTCGGGCCGCCGAAGAGCTCGGCGCCTGTCGCGATGTCGATCGCGTGAATGCGCTGGTGATACGCGCCGCCGCTGTCCTTCGACATGCCGACGACATACATCGCGCCATTCGGCCCACGCGTGCGATCGATGACGGGCGTCGCCGTGATGCCGATGGTCGGCGTGGTCTGGTCGCAACCGTGATCGTCGCTCGGAACTTCGCCTGCGAGCAGCGTGGAGACGTGCCAGAGCACGGTGCCCGTGTCGGCATCGAACGCGTAGATGCTTGCGTTCTCCGTTTCGACATACAGCACGTTATGCGTGCCGCCCGCGATCGGCACGTTGCCGAGAAAGAGCGGCTGGGCATCGACGGCGCCATCGACGGTATAGAAGCCGAGCTTGCCGAATGTCGAGCTGTTGACGTTGGCCAGCGTGAGTTTGGTTTCGGCGAGCTGCTGCGCGGTGCGGCGGATGTCGTTGTGATACGTGGTGACGTCCATCGGCGTCGATGCGGACGGCCGGGTCGTCGCGGGCGTGCTCGCGCCCGACGGTGCGCTCGCGCCGCTTGCCGGCGATGCCGACGATGCGGGTGATGCCGGCGACGCCGGCGTCGCCGGACTCGACGCCGCAGCCGGCGATGATGCCGATGCCGCGCCTCCGGATGTCGTGGACGGATCGGAGCTGGAACTGCCTCCGCTGCATCCGCCGATGATCGCTGCAATGGCAACTGCGGTCACGCCAACCGATAAATGCCCTTTCATCTGCGGATCTCCGTTTCGGGACGAGCGGCCGGCCCCCGATGCTCGCGATTATTGTCTGCGGCGGCTTAATACGGGAAAAGATCGTCGGGGGACGGCTAGGATTTGGCGGAACGGTCGGTCTCGCTCCCGTGCGCCCTTCCCTCTGAGTTAAGCACACGCCGGAGAAAAGTAAAAAAGCTTAAATCGGATAAGCCGACAAAAATTGAACGGTTAGGCTTATTGCTTACGGAATGAAGGGCATCACAAGTGCCACTCCACCGAAAACATAGAACCTGAGAGAACGATGACCCAATCAGAAAATGTCATCTACAAAGGCCATGTGCTGAGCGCGACCGCCGTGCTTGAGCAGGACCGCTATGCCGCGATGCTCATCGTCCGGGAACCGGACGGCACGCGCCGCTCGAGCGGCATGCTCGGCGAATTCGCCAGCGCGACCGGCGCGGTCCGCTACGCGTTCGCTTATGGCATGGCCGAGATCGATCACCGGCAGTCCATGCAGCACCCGCGCCCTTCCAGCGGCGCCCGCGTTGACCAGCACGCCTGATCCCGGGCGCAACTCGCGGCACGCATGCCGCCCGCGCCTCCGACCATTCCGACAAGTCAAATCTATGATCATCTATCATCGGGGAGCGGCTTTTCAGCCCTCCGTCACTCGTGTGGGCAATGCGTTCGTCGCGACCGCGTCGATTCTGGAAGAGGACGGCCACGCCACCTCGCTCGGCAATCTCGGCGCGTTCGCAAGCAAGGACGGCGCGCTCGGTTTCGCGGTGCGCTGCGCGACCGCCTTTCTCGATGGCGACGAACTGCCCATGCCGCCTTTCCGGCTGACTACGCAATAGCATTGCAGCGCGTCGCACGTTGCTTGCGCGCCTGCCCCTTGCAACGATGACGAACGCACCCGCAACCGAACCCGTCGATCCACGCGCGCCGCTCTCGCCCTCGCTGCAGACGGATGCGTCTTTCCGGCTTCTCGTGGAGGCCGTCGAAGACTACGCGATCTTCCTGCTCGACGCGCACGGCAACGTCGCGACATGGAACAACGGCGCAAAAAGGATCAAGGGCTATGACGCGCGGGAAATCGTCGGCAGTCATTTTTCCGTCTTCTATCCGCCCGAGGACATCGCGGCAGGCAAACCGCAAAGCGAGCTCGCGATAGCGGCGCAGGCCGGGCGCGTCGAAGACGAAGGCTGGCGCGTTCGCAAGGATGCGAGCCGCTTCTGGGCGAACGTCGTCATCACCGCGCTGCACGACGCGCGCGGCAATCTGCTCGGCTTCGCCAAAGTCACGCGCGACATGACCGACCGGTTGCGGCTCACCGAACTGCAACACGCGCGCGAACTCTCCGCGCACGTGCAGAGCGCGCTCGAAAACGAGCGCGCGTCGATCGCCCGCGAACTGCACGACGATCTCGGTCAGCAACTCGCCGCGCTGAAGATGCAGATATCCCTCCTCGACACCGGCGCGCACGATGCGCATATCGCGAAGCAATCGCTCGCGCAGATCGACACGATCATCGGATCGGTGCGGCGCATCGCGGCAGGCCTGCGTCCGCCCGTGCTCGACGACCTCGGTCTCTTCGCCGCGATCGACTGGCTCGCCTGCGACTTTCGCCGGCGCTACGATCTGACGATTCATCTGGATCTCGAAGGCGAGGAAGACGGATTCGACACGACCGCCTCCACCTCGGTCTTCCGGCTGGTTCAGGAAGCGCTCACGAACATCGTGCGCCATGCGCGGGCCAGCGAGGCGCGCATCGCGATCGTCTGCGCGCAGTCGCGCTGCACGCTGACCATAGAAGACGACGGCTGCGGCGCCGATGTCACGCGCGGGCGCGCCGCCGGCGCGTTCGGCCTGCTCGGCATGGGCGAGCGCGTGCGTCAACTGGGCGGCGTCATCGCGTTTCGCAGCGCGCCCGGCGAAGGCTTTCGCATTCGCGCGGAGATTCCGCTCGGGCATCGCGCCGGCGACGGCTTCCCTTGATTTGAATCAAGCGCTACGAGGCTGTCGTCGGTAAACTCGAACTCCGCGCGAGTCGGTCGACAAAAGGAATCGCATCGATGACGATAAGAGTGCTGATTGCCGATGACCATGCACTCGTGCGCGACGGCCTGCGCCACATCCTCGCGAACGCACACGGCTTCGAGGTCGCCGGCGAAGCGAGCGACGGACCGGCCACCCTCACGCTCGCACGCGCGACCGATGCCGACGTCCTCGTGCTCGATCTTTCGATGCCGGGCCGCGGCGGCCTCGACCTGCTCAAGCAGATCAAGGACGAAAAGCCCGAAATGCGCATCCTCGTGCTCACCATGCACGCCGAACAGCAATACGCCGCGCGCGCCTTCAAGGCGGGGGCGTCGGGATACATCACCAAGGAAAGCGCGAGCGCGGAACTGGTCGCGGCGGTCGGCAAGGTCGCGTCGGGCGGCGTCTACGTGAGCCTCGCGATGGCCGAACGCTTCGCGCAGAGCCTCAGCGAACCCGCCGACGCGCTGCCGCATCAGCGCCTGTCGAACCGCGAGTTCGAGGTGTTCCGGCGCTTGTGCGCGGGCGAGTCGATCAGCGATATCGGCGAGGCGCTGTGTGTGAGCGCGAAGACCGTCAGCACCTACAAGGCGCGCATCCTCGACAAGATGCGCATGCCGCACGAAGCAGCGCTCGTGCGTTACGCGGTGCGCCATCAGCTTTTCGACGACGACGGCGCCTGATCCGTTTCGACGCGTGTCAGCGTTTCCCTACACGGCTTCCCGATCGCCTACAGCACGATCCGCCTGCGCCGATTTATTTTCGAGATGAAACGGCCAATAATCCGATGCGAGGCATTCAGGATCGCGCATCGATGCGCGATCCGGTCCGACAGGAGGCGCAGCATGATTCCCGCGAGCGCAGAGACTCTCGGCACGAGAGCCGAGGTGAAGCGCACGAACACACGTTGTTCGACATGCTCGATGCAGCGCATCTGCATGCCGTCGGATCTATCGCCGGTCGATTACGAACGTCTCGACGCGATCATCTGCTCGACGCGCTCGGTGCGGCGCGGCGAAACGCTCTTCCGTTGCAGCGATCCGTTCCAGAGTCTCTACGCGGTGCGCAGCGGATGCTTCAAGACCGTCGTCATGCACCGCGAGGGCCACGAGCAGGTCACGGGTTTTCATCTGCCGGGCGATGCGCTCGGGCTCGACGGCGTGAGCGCCGATCGCCACACGTGCGATGCGATCGCGCTGGAAGACAGCGTCGTCTGCATCATTCCGTTCGATCTGCTCGAATTGCTGTGCCGCGAAGTCAGGGCGCTCCAGCATCACGTGCATCGCGTGATGTGCGGCGAAATCGTGCGCGAATCCAACCTCATGATGATGCTCGGCACGATGACGGCGGAGCAGCGCGTCGCGGCCTTCCTGCTCAATCTCTCGACGCGCATGAAGGCGCGCGGCTATTCGCCGGCGCAGTTCGTCCTGCGCATGACGCGCGAAGAAATCGGCAGCTATCTCGGCCTGAAGATCGAAACCGTCAGCCGCATGTTCTCCAGGCTGCAGAAAGCCGGCGTGATCGATGCGCGCGGCCGCGACGTGCGGATTCTCGATCAGGCCCGGCTCGAAGAAGTCTGAGCGCGTGCCTGACGGAAGCGGAAAAATCCGCTGCGCAGCATGACCGATGTGCCGCCGACGCGGCTCAGCACATGTTCGGCGGCCCCTTCGATCGACGAGCGATGGCTCTCGAAAGCCTGCTGTAAATCTTCCTCCCGCCACGACGCAGCACCGAAGTGATCTTCCAGCGCCTCGGCGGAAATGGTGCACGCGATGCGCTCGCCATCGGCGAAGGCGGCGAACGTGAGTGAAGGGACATCGCCCTGATAGACGGGCGGCTGGCTGGGAAAGGTGATGTTCATGCCGATACCTCGCAATGGTTTCGACCTGCGGCGCATATCCACTGAGTCTCGGCCATGAATTCGCGCTGCGTATTGATCTGGATCAATACCGCTCGCGCAGGATTCGCACGGCGTCGTCGAAGGCGTGATGCATCGCCACGGTCGGGTCGGCGTCGGCGTTGCGTTGCACCGTGACCTGCTCGGAGTCGCGCGTGAGAAGCACCAGTTGCGCATCGTAGACGGGTTGCCCTGACGGATCGGGACAGGCCTTGATCGTGAGCCGGCAATCGACGATATCCGTCGCGACGCCCGCAAGCCGCACGAGTTCGACGCCCGCTTCCCGTTCGATCACGTTCGAGCCGGAAAAGCCGAGGTAGGCGATCTGCATTCCGAGGCCCATGTGATTGTTTCTCCTGTCAGGCCGATGATCCTCACCCATCCTTGCCCTCACCATTCGACGCACGCATCAGCAGCACGGGACACGTCGAGCGTCTGACGAAAGCTTCGGCGACGCTGCCAAGCGCAAGCCGCCGCAATCCGGTCCGGCCATGCGTGCCCATCACGACGAGATCGGCGGGCATATGCGCCGCGCGTCGCTGCAGGCATTTCGCGATCGTGTCGGTCACGTTGCGCGTTTCGGCGAGTTCGGTTTCGCAGTCGATGCCGGCCGCGATCGCGCGCGCCTGCGCGGTCTCCAGCGTGCGCGTGCCGTCCTCGCGCACGCTCACGCGATACTGCGCAGGAAACGACGAAAGCGCGGCCACGTCGATGACGAAGACGATGTACACCCTGGCGAGCGCGCCGATACGGATCGCCTCGTCGAGCGCGCGTTGCGAGCATTCACTGCCATCGAGCGCAACCAGGATATTGCGGTACATCGTCTTTCGTCCTTCACGTCTGTGCGATGCGATCGCCCACACGGCGCGGCGAACGCACTCACTCTATCGCGGTGCCCGTCTGCGCAATTGACCTGAATCAAGCGCAAGCGCATCGGCGCGCGACCCCGCTTCCGTTGATCTGAGTCAAGCGAACAATGGCGGCGTCTCCTTAGACTCGGGGCCATCAACTCTCAGTGGACTCCAGGAGTCATTCGATGAGCTACAAGACGATCCTCGTGCACCTCGATACGAGCGTGCGCGCCCATCCCCGTCTGGAAACCGCGCTGCAACTCGCGAGGCAATTCGACGCGTATGTGATCGGCCTCTATTCGGTTTTCGAGCCGAACGCGCGCGCGTTCAACGTGATGGCCGGCACCGCCGCCTATTACGAAGCGCGGGCGGCCGTGCGCCGCGAACAGGCCGGCGCGCTGGAACGGCTCTTTCACGCGGAATTGAACCGTGCGGGCGTATCGGGCGAATGGCTCGCGCCAGCCGAACCGGCGGACCATGCGGTGCCGCATCACGCGCGCTGCGCCGATCTCGTGATCGCGGGCCAGGACGATCCCGGCGATCCCGAGTCCTATATCGGCGACGGCTTTCGCGAAAATCTCATCCTGTCCGCGGGACGTCCGGTGCTGCTCGTGCCCTGCACCGGTTTCTTTCCCTCCATCGGCCGGTTTCCGATGATCGCGTGGGATGGCGGCCGCGAAGCTGCGCGCGCGGTCCACGACGCGTTGCCATTGCTGAAGGCGGCCGGGCGCGCGACCATCGTCAGGGTCGATGAGAAAGCGGACGAACGCATCGCGGACGCGGACATCGCCGCTTGCATCGCGCGGCATGGCGTGGAGGTCGATATCGTGTCGGGCGCGAGCGGCGCGGATGCATCGGCGGGCGACATCCTCCTATCGCGCGCCGCCGATCTCGGCGCGGATCTCGTCGTGATGGGCGGCTACGGTCATGCGCGCTGGCGCGAACTCGTGCTCGGCGGCGCGACGCGCACCTTCCTGCAATCGATGACCGTGCCGGTGCTGATGTCGCATTGATGTGCGCCGTGTACGATAGACACGTCGACTATCGGATTTCAGGAGGCGCCATGAAAGCGGTATGCCCGCTGCACGGGCCGACGACCATCGTCCGCACGAACGCGTACGGCTTTCCGGTCTACGCGTGCTGCTGCGACGACGTGCCTTATGCCACGCCGCCGGATGCATGCACGAGGGCGCCGACGCAACGCGGCGCCCCTTCCGAGCCGCAGAAGCCCCGGCAGCCGAAACCTCGAAAGGAATGATTGCGGGGCGCGCGCAATTGCTTCAAACCGGATCGGCCTGCGCAGCGGGAATGGCGCCAGCTTTTCGCGGTGAACGGCGCGAATCGATCAGGCACACCGCCAGCATCGCGATGACGCCAGGAATGGCAATCGCGACGAAGTTCTGCTGAAGCGGCAACGCGCGGCTCACGAGAAAACCGATCACGATGGGCGCGAGAATCGCACCGCTGCGCCCGATGCCCGACGCCCAGCCGATGCCCGTCGATCGAATGGCCATCGGATAGAACTGGCCGGCGAACGCATAGGTGACGATCTGCGTGCCGATGGTCGATGCGCCCGCCAGGCCGACAAGGAAAAACAGCACACCGATCGGTACCTTCACGCCCAGCAGGCTGATGGAGATAGCCGCGAGCGCGTACATCGCGATGAGGACGTATTTGATGTTGAAGCGGTCGGCGAGCCATCCGCCGCCGATCGCACCGATCATCGCGCCGAAGTTCAGGACGAGCACGAACGTGAGGGCCGAGCCGAGGCTATGTCCGGCACTCGCCATAAGCTTTGTGAGCCATGAACTCAGCGCGTAGACCATGAAGAGGCACATGAAGAACGCGATCCACAACATGACCGTGCTCAGGCCGCGACCTTCGGCGAAGAGTCGTGCGATCGTCGAGCCGGGGACGGCTTCGCGGTCGGAGAGCGAGAAGTTGTCGCCTTGCTGCGGCACGTATGCTGGGTCGACGCGCGGAAGAATGCGTTTCAGGTTATCCGCGCGATTGTTTCGAATCAGGAACGCAAGCGACTCGGGCATGTACTTCAAAATTACGGGCGCAAGCAGAGCCGGAAAGCCCGCGGCAATGAACACCGATTGCCAGCCGTAGCGCTCGATCATCGCCTTGCCGACGAGCGCCGCAAGCATGCCGCCGATGGAATATCCGCTGAACATCACCGTCACCATCGTGCTGCGGATCTTGCGCGGCGAATACTCCGTCATCTGCGCGACGACGTTCGGCATAACACCGCCGATGCCGAGTCCCGCGAGAAAGCGGGCAATGCCGAAGATCACGGGGTCGCGTGTGAATCCCGCGGCCGCCGTGAATACGCTGAACAGCAGGAGACAAATCACGATTGCGGGCACCCGGCCGATTCTGTCGGCGATCGTTCCGAGGAACACCGCGCCGAGCATCATGCCGAGCAAGGCGGAACTCACCATGAATCCGGCGCTCGTCGGTTGAATGCCCATGTCGCTCATGATCGACGGAAGCGCGATTCCGACGACGGCGAGATCGTATCCATCGAAAATAATGATGAGCGCGCACCAGCAGAGAAGCAGCAAATGAAACTTTCTGAACCGGGCTTCGTCGCATAACTTTTGAACGTCGATATGACGCATGGTGTCTCCTTTAATGTAGGACTTGCTTTAAATCCGCGTTTTCTATTTCGATTGATTCGACGGCTCGATGCACGCGCGCGCGTTTCCCTTGCCGATTCCGAAGAGCAGCAAAAGTCGAGGCGGGCTGATGAATTCCTGCGCTGACGTTCTTATGTGTTAGTCGGCTCAGGATAGGCGAGCCGGTTATACACCGTCCAATACCGAATTGGTGCCCGGCTATACCTTTCGGGAATGAAAGAAGTTATCCGCTTTCGCTTAATTGAATTCGGCGCGAAGCCGGTCTTTCAGATCGAGCAGGTTCGTTTCATGGGTTTGCAAAACGTCCTGCAATCGCGCGGCCTGATCGATCGATCGTTCAATCGAAGTCCCGCATTGCGCGGTCGCGTCGCGGCAAAGGCGCAGGATATGTTGACGAATCGCATTGCCCAGCGCGGCGTGCAGGCGCTGATAGTCGATACCGGCGACGGTGTCATCGAACGCGGCATCGTCATCGAGGTGAATAACCGCGAGCGAGGCGTCCGGTTCGACGACGTAATCATGAAGCCGTTCGTTTGCCTCGCGCGAAAACGATTCGAAGATCGCCTGCGATAAGCGATCGACGATAGCTTTCACGTCGCGTGAGGACGAATGCGCATCGAGCAATGCCGGCAAGGTCGGAGCGACGCTGCGCCGCACGGCATTCGCGATCTGCTCCTGCCGCTGTTCGAGCGCCACGATAGCCGCATCCGATAACGCGCGCAGGTTAGCAAGCAACGCGTACACGTCGCGGCACAATGCGCTCATCACGTTTTCTTCCAGATGATGCAGGAACACTTCGGCCTGCTTGCGCCGCTTATAAGCCAACGTCTCTTCGGCAATCGCCATCAGCGCCGCGTAGAGCTTTTCGAATCCCGCATCGCTCATTGCCGCCTGTGTTTGTCGCTGCTCGCGGGCGAGATATGAGGAGATCGATACGGGCGTCTTCAACAGGCTTGTGGCCACGCCCATCGACACGAGCTTTTCTTCCGCGCGCATCTTTACGTCAGTCTCCTGCTCGGCGCGGTTCTCCGGCGTTTTGTTGCGCAGGTACTTGACGATTTCACCATCTATCTCGTCTTCCTCGTACACGTCGCTACGCGTGACCACGGGCAGCAGCGGCTTGTTGCGATGCAGTTCGCGGCCGAGTTCATCCAGTTCCTGCACTTGTCCCGGCGATGTGGAACTCGTCAGCCATAACACGCCATCGGCGCTATCGGTGAAGCGTTGAGTGAGCACCGCGTTTTCCGGCGTTACCGAATGCAATCCCGGCGTATCCACGAGAACCAGCTTTCCCGCGAGACGTACGCCTTGCAGTCGCGCGGTGGTTTCCGTCACGCCTTCCCTGAAGCGTTCCGGCGTCTCGACGATACGCCCCGCATCGAGATAGAAGTACTCCACCGTCTTGCCGTGCGCTGTAAATCGATCGGCGAGCAGATTGCAGAAAGAACTCTTGCCCGCGTTGAACTTGCCGAATACGAGCAGCAGAACTTTATCGTCGAAGGTTTCGGCGAGCGCCTTTGCGGGTTCGAGATGCGCCCATTGTTGCGACCATGCGTGCATGCTTTTCTGCACTACCGCGTTGATCGTCTCCGCAAGTTTCGCCAGCGCGCCCTGCTCGTTCAGCCCTGCGCACACGAGACGGCTGGATTGAAGGTTCGCGCCCAGTTGCGCGAGCCAGTCTTCCATCGAATGCAAAATGCGCCCGAGATCATGCGCGATGAATTCGAACGCATCGACATCGGCGATGAAGCGTTGCTCGTTGCTCGCGTCCGCTTTCATGTGGCGCCTTCCAGCGCGCGCAATGCATTCGACGCGTTGTTCAAGGCATCGATCATCGATTCGCTTTGCAAGATCCGCGCCGCCAATGCTTTCCTGTCGGCCGACAACTCGAAGTAATGCGCGAAGTCGCGCTGCATCCGTTCACGGCCCGCGTCCGTGCAGAACATCCTGCGCAAGTCCTTGCGAAATTTCACCGACACGCCCATGACCGCCACCATCACGGAATTGAGCGCGCGCGCCACCGTTTCCTGTTCCGATGGCAAGCCGATTACGCCGTGCCCCGCGAGAAAGCTATCGATTGCGATACACGCACGCGAATAAGCGATCTGTATATGCGCGCGTTCGAGCTTGCCCGCGGTGATCGCATAAGCGTCCTTCGCGGTATCCGGCACTGAAGCGTGGTCCGTACCGAGCGCGTTCAGCATCGCGTCGATATCGCCGCTTACTTTGTCGATGACGCTTTTCAATCCATGATCGAAGTCCACGCGCTGTTGCCGCTGCGTCTGGCGCAAATCATCGAGCAACTTCTCCTGCGCGATCAGAAGCTGCGCCAGTTCCTCGCGGGTTTCGTCGAACAACAGCGCGGCTTCATGCGCGCGTGCTTCCGGCACGCGAGCGAGCGCGGCGTCGATAGTCGCGCGCAGCGAAGGCATGCCGCTCTTTTCGAGCATCAGCTTCTTGCCTTCGTCCAGCCCCTTTCGATAACGCGTCGACGAAACGGCGTTCAAGCCGATGTCAGGCCATTGAGCACCGATCGCGTGACTGACTTTCTGCAACTCTGCATCGTCGGCAAGCTGGTCCACTTGCGACAGCACGAACAGCGTCTGACGTTTCGACCGCTCACCGTCCGCGCAGAGTTCGGCGAGCAAGGCCAGTTCCTTCGCGTCGAGTTCCCCTTCCTTCGCGGCATGCACGAACAGGCGGATATCCGCATGCAGCCACGCGGCATGCAACGCGTGACGATCGTCTTCGGTGCCGACATCCGCATCGAGCCCTGGTGCATCCAGCCAGCGCACGCCCTGATGGACGCTGTCCGACAGCTTCACCGTCTCGCGTTTGTCCGCGACGGCGAACGTGTCCCGTCCGATCAACTCGTTCAGCAGACGGCTCTTGCCGTGGTTGTATTTGCCGATGACAGTGACGATCGGCTCGCCGTCCGCGAGCAGGATCGCGAGACGCGCCATGTCGTCCGCGCGATCCGGCAGCACGGACACGACCTCATGCAATGCCCCGCCGCGCGCGTTCATTTCCCCGCTTCTGGCAAGACCGCGACCGCCTTGATTTCGACGATATAACCCGCCGCGCCACCGAGCATATGCGCGCCGACGGCCGTCCACGCGGGAAGCGGATGCGTGTTGAGATAGCGCTCGCGCACCTGCATGAACAAGGGCAGATCGCGCATGTCTGTGTGGAAGGTGGTCACGTCGACGACATCGCTCAACGACGCGCCCGCCGTTTCCAGCACGAGCTTCAGATTCTCGAAGGCCTGCACGATCTGCGCTTCGCGGTCTTCGACCAGTTGCATCGCCGCGTCGCGGCCGATCTGCCCGGACACGTAAATCGTGTTGCCAGCCCGGACTGCGGGTGCGTAGCGAATCTTCTCGTACACCGCTTCCATTCCCGGTGGAACGATAGCTTTGTGTTCACTCATGGCATGCGTCTCCTGCACACTCAACCGTTATCAACCGTTATCGCCGCCGGCGACCGGCAGCACCGCGCCCGTGATATAGCCCGCTTCGTCCGAAGCGAGGAACAGAATCGGCGCGACCTGCTCTTCGAGGGTGCCATAGCGCTTGAAGAAGGTCGATTCGGTAACCTGCTTCACCGCTTCGCCCATCCAGATTTTTTCCTGCTCGCTGTCGCCGCTGGCGTTGCGCGGGACGCGTCGGGCAGGCGCTTCGGTTCCGCCGGGCGCTGCGGCAACCACGCGGATATTGTGCTCGCCATATTCCATCGCCAATGCCTGCGTCATCGCGTTGACGCCACCCTTCGCGGCCGAATACGGCACGCGTCGAATTCCGCGCGTGGCATTCGAAGACACATTCACGATGGTTCCACCGCCGCGTTCGAGCAAATGCGGCAACACCGCGTGGCAGGCGTAGAGCGTAGGCATGAGCGAGCGTCGAATCTCGGCGTCGATCTGCGCGGGCTCGAACTCCGCATACGGGCGCATGCGGATCGCGCCACCGACGCCGTTCACGAGAATATCGATGCCGCCGAACCTGCTCACCGCGAAAGCCATCGCGGATGCCGCGCCTTCATAGGTTTCGAGGTCGGCGATGAAGCCGGCGGTATCCGCGCCCTCTGCTTCGGCCGCCACTTCGGATACGAAGTCCGCACGATCGACGAACAGCACTTTCGCGCCCTCGGCGGCCGCACGCAGCGCCACGCCGCGTCCGATGCCCTGCGCCGCGCCAGTCACTACCATTACCTTGCCGGCAAATCGTTGCGTGTTCATGCGGTCACCGGCGCGGCGTTGGGCGTGAATTTCTCGTAGTGGAAGCTGTTGGGCTTCACACCGTTGTCGTCGAAGTGCTTGCGCACCGCATCGACCATCGGAGGCGGACCGCACAGGTACACATCGACATCGCCGTCGTTCAGCGATTCAGCCGGCATGTGCTGCGTCACCCAGCCCTTGCGCGGATGATTCGAATCCGCATCGGCGACGACGGTGCTGAACGTGAAGTTCGGCAGCTTCGCCGTGTAGGCTTCGATCGCTTCGACCTGCACAAGATCGAGGTCGCGCGTCACGCCATAGATCAGGTGAACCTTCTGCTGCGAGCCGGTGCGCGCGAGCACTTCGAGCATCGAGAGGAACGGCGCCAGGCCCGTGCCGCCCGCGAGGAACAAGAGCGGCCGCTCCACGGCGCGCAGATAGAAGCTGCCGAGCGGGCCGGTCAGTTCCACCGCTTGTCCCGCCTGCGCGGATTCGAGCCACGTGCTCATCACGCCGCCGGGAATCTTCTTGATGAGGAAGCTGATCTTCGTCTGACCCGGCGCGGACGAGAACGAATACGAACGATGCTGGCCGCTGCCGGGCACATCGATATTCACGTACTGGCCCGGCAGGAAAACCGGTGCGGGTGTGGCGGCATCCACGTCCAGTTCGAGCACGACGGCGGCATCGTTGTGCGGCTCGATCTTCGTGACCGCCGCGGCGAACTTGCTTTGCGCCGTCTTGCAGGCCGTGGAAGACGCCGGGACCGCGATCACGCAATCGCTCGACGGCACCATCTGGCAGGTGAGCACGAGACCGCCTTCCTTCTCGTCGTCGGAGAGCGCGTCTTCGATGTAGTCGTCGCCGAGATCGTAGCTGCCGCTTTCGGCCCGGCACTTGCAGGTGCCGCACACGCCGTCGGAGCAATCCATCGGCAGATTGATCTTCGCGCGGAAAGCGGCGTCGAGCACCTTCTCGCCCGCCTTGCATTCGACGAACCGCGTGACGCCATCTTCGAAATTCAGTGCAATGTTGTAGCTGGACATGTTGCCTCCTACTTACTGTCTCATCACCGGGAGCATCAGACGTGGTAGACGTCGAGCACCTGACGGATATAGTCGTTCTTCAGCACAATCTTCTTGTGCGCGATCACCAAAATGTCGCCGACCTTGCGCAGCGTCACGAAGATCGTGCCGAAGAAATGATCGGTGATCTTGTAGCGATGACTGAGCGTGTCGAAGTTGTAGCGCACATCCACTTCGTTCTCGCGCTCGGCCAGCACTTCCACGTTGGTGACGTTATGGCTCGTGCGCGGCTCGGGCATCGATGCGCCGCTGCGCTCGGTCTTGATGCGGAACACGCGATCTTCGAGGCCGCCGCGATCCGGGTAATACATCAGCGAGATCTGGCTTTCGTGATCGTCGGTGATCCGGTCGTCGTCGTCCCACGCGGGCATCCAGTAGGTGACGTCTTCCGCGTAGCAGCCCAGCCATTCGTCCCACTGACGGTCATCGAGAAAGCGTGCTTCGCGATACAGCGTCGCGCAGATTGTGTGGTAATCGAAGCTCATGCCAGTGCCTCCGCTTGTTCCTTCTTCAGGGCGTCGCGCATCACGTTCACCCAGTATTCATGCTGCACGACGAAGAGGCCTTCGTCCTCGCTGCGTTCGCCCGAGATGAGCGGCTTGAGACCCATGTTCTTCGCGTTGTCGTCCGGACCGTGAACCCACAGCGGCGCACCGCGCGACAGGTCGTTCCACATCGCCGTGATGCCGGCATAACCCGACTGGCAGGCGCGGAACTCTTCGAGGTCGTCGCTCGTGCCCATGCCCGAGACGTTGAAGAAGTCTTCGTACTGGCGAATGCGAATCGCGCGGTCCTCGGCGCTCTCGCCCTTCGGCGCGAAGCAGAAGATGCTGACTTCGGTCTTGTCGACACCGAGCGGGCGCACCACGCGAATCTGCGTGCTGAACTGGTCCATCAGGAACACGTTCGGATAGAGGCACAGGTTACGCGTCTGATTGACGATGAAGTCTGCCTTCTCTTCGCCCACGCGCGCCTTGATTTCCTCGCGATGCTGATAGACCGGGCGCACTTCCGGGTTCATCGTCTTGGTCCACAGCAGGATGTGGCCATGATCGAAGCCATATACGCCCGCGACCGACTTGCTCCAGCTATTGGCATCGACGGCTTTGGTGCCTTCGACCTTGCGGCGGCCCATCGTCGCGGCGTAGTTCCAGTGCACGGTGCTGACGTGATAGCCGTCGCAGCCGTTCTCCATCTGCATCTTCCAGTTGCCGTCGTAGATGTACGAGGAATTGCCGCGCAATACTTCGAGTCCGTCCGGCGCCTGATCGACGATCTGATCGATGATGACCTTCGTCTCGCCGAGATAGTCTTCGAGCGGCATCGAATCCGCGTTGAGGCTGCCGAACAGGAAGCCGCGATAGCTCTGGAAACGCGGCACCTTTCGCAGATCGTGCGAACCGTGCGTATTGAACTGAATCGGATATTCGGTGGTCTTTTCGTCCTTCACCTTCAGCAGCTTGCCGGTATTGGAGAACGTCCAGCCGTGGAACGGGCACGTGAAGCTGCCCTTGTTGCCATGCTTGCGACGGCACAGCATCGCGCCCTTGTGTGCGCAGGCATTGATGACCGCGTGCAGTTCGCCGGTCTTGTCACGCGTGACGACCACGGGCTGGCGGCCGATCCACGTCGTGTAGTAATCGTTGTTGTTGGGAATCTGGCTTTCGTGCGCCAGATACACCCAGTTGCTCTCGAAGATATGCTTCATCTCGAGTTCGTACAGATCGGCGTTGGTGAAGATATCGCGGCGGCAACGGAATACACCGTTTTCCTTGTCGTCCTGAACGGCCGTTTGCAGCAGTTCGTCGAGCTGGCTGACTTTGTTGGTAATGGCGGACATGTGTGCTCTCCCTATGCGGCTCCGGTCATGGAGCGCTTGCATCGGTATCGAATGAATCTTGCGGAGTGTCGAGCGGCGACAGAACTGTCGCCGCTCCGGGCGCGCGCCGGGCGATTACGCCGTGGCGGATACGCGCGGGCGATGGACGAGCTGGTTGTCCTTGCCATGCAACAGCGGCGTCAACTGGATGTCGAACGCGATTTCCTTGTAAGCGTCGGCCTTGAGCCCCAGCGCCGTGCCGCCGGTCTTTTCGACGACGTGCGGCACCAGTTCCTCGCGGGTCGCGTAGGCGAAGTCATCCCAGATCAGCGGATCGCCTTCGATATTGATCTGCGTCGTCAGCTTGCGATGGTTCTCGCTCGTCGCGAAGAAGTGCACGTGCGCCGGACGATTGCCGTGACGCGCGAGCGTGTTCAGCAATTGCTGCGTCGCACCGTGCGGCGGGCAGCCGTAGCCCACGGGCATGAGCGTGCGGAATTCGTAGGTGCCGTCGGCGCCCGTCTTGACCGCGCCGCGCAGGTTGAAGTCGCTTTGCGCGCCGGTCGGGTCGAAGTGCGAATAGAAGCCCTTCGAGTTGGCGTGCCAGCATTCGACCACCGCATTCGCGACGGGCTTGCCGTCCGTGCCGGTGACCGTGCCGCGAATGATGAGCGGACCGGCATCTTCATCGGGATCGAGATCGATCTTCGACACGCCGTCGCGCACCGGCGCACCGGCCACATACAGCGGGCCTTCGATGGTGCGCGGCGTGCCGCCGTGGATGTCCGCCTCGCGGTCCTCGGCATCCATGCGGATGTCCAGATACTTTTCCAGACCGAGGCCGGCGGCCAGCAGCGCCGCTTCGCCGTCCTGACCCAGCTTGTTGAAGTAGGTGACGCCGGCCCAGATTTCATCGGGCGTCATATTGAGGTCGTCGATCGCCTTGAACAGGTCGCTCAACAGGCGGTGCGTGATCTCCTTCGCGCGAGCACTGCCGTCCTGACTTCCGAGGTTGGCAGCGGCCTTCAGCAGGTCCTGCACTTCCTTCGTATCGAACACTTTGATGCTCATGTCTGCTCCTGAATCTCGCAATTTTATGGTGGGGGTTAACCCTTGCTTCAACACCGGTACGAATATGCTCGGAAGGTATGGTCGGGTGTTGAAACAGAGCGTGAAGGCAGGATAATGGACGCAAAGAAGGCCAGTCCAACACTGATTTAGTATTGGGCCATATCCAGGAGGTATAGAGATGGAGCTGCGGCATCTCCGCTATTTCGTAGCGGTGGCAGAAGAACGCAATTTCACGCGCGCCGCGCAGCGACTGCATATCGCCCAACCGCCTTTGAGCCGTCAGATCCAGCAGCTCGAAGAGACGCTCGGCGTGCAGTTATTCGAACGCAACTCCCGGCCGCTGAAGCTCACGGAGACGGGCAAGTTCTTCTATTCGCACGCGGTGCAACTGCTCGCGCAGACCGCCGAGCTGGAATCGATGACGCGTCGCGTAGGCAATATCGAACGCAGTCTTTCGGTGGGTTTCGTGGGCTCGACCCTATATGGGATGCTGCCGAAGATCATCCGGCGCTTTCGCGACGAGAACGCCACCGTCGAACTCAGTCTGCACGAAATGTCGACGATGGACCAGATCCGCGCGCTCAAGGATGGCCGCATTGACGTGGGTTTCGGCCGCATTCGTCATGAGGATGCGAATATCCGCCGCGTGATTCTGCGCGAGGAGCAGATGATCGTCGCGCTTCCCGTCGGTCATGCGCTCTCGCTCGGCAAGCCCATTCTCTCGCTTCGCGACCTGACCAACGAGACCCTGATCATTTTCCCGAAGGCGCCGCGCCCCAGTTACGCGGATCAGGTGCTCGCGGCCTTCCAGGACCGCGCGCTCGCGCCGCGCAAGATCTATGAAGTGCGCGAATTGCAGATCGCGCTGGGTCTGGTCGCGGCGGGCGAAGGCATTTCCGTCGTGCCGAGCAGCGTCAATGGCCTGAAGCGCGACGACGTGATCTACCGGGAACTCGACGACCCGACGCTCACCTCCCCCGTCATCATGAGCATGCGCGCGCTCGACGAATCGCGCGACATCAAGGAAATGCTCGAACTCGTCTACCGGCTGTACGAGGAGGAGCACATCAGCTATACGCCGCGCACCGATCGCGGGTGATGACGCGCGTCATACCTTCGGGGTATGGCACTAGACGTCAACGGTGTTGGACAGGCGGCAAATGGGCGGGCAATACTGCAGCAACCCTTCCTTTCCGACATTCCAGGTATGAACGCCCAAATCACATCCGTCGAAGCGATTCTGGTTGACCTCCCGACCATTCGCGCGCATCAACTCGCAATGGCGACGATGCAGCAACAAACCCTCGTCATCGTCCGTCTGCGCACGAGCGACGGCATCGAGGGCCTTGGCGAAGCCACGACGATCGGCGGCTTGTCTTACGGCGATGAAAGTCCCGAGGGGATCAAGCTGACCATCGATACTTACCTCGCGCCCGCGCTCGTCGGACAGGATGCGACCAATATCAACGGCGCGATGCTCAGGCTGAACAAGATCGCGCGCGGCAACCGCTTCGCCAAGTCCGCGATCGAAACGGCGCTGCTCGACGCGCAGGGCAAGCGCCTGGGCGTGCCGGTGTCCGAATTGCTCGGCGGCGCGGTCCGCAAGACGCTTCCGGTGCTCTGGACGCTCGCGAGCGGCGATACCCAGCGCGATATCGAAGAAGCCGAAATGCTGCTGGCCGAACGCCGTCACAACACGTTCAAGCTGAAGATCGGCCGGCGCGGCGTTCGCGACGATGTCGCGCATGTGTCGAAGATCAAGGCCGCGCTCGGCGACCGCGCCAAGGTCACCGTCGATGTGAACCAGGCCTGGAACGAAACCGATGCGGCGCTCGGCATCGAAGCGCTGGAAGCGGCGGGCATCGACCTGATCGAGCAGCCGACGCCGCGTGAGCAGCGCGGCGCGCTCGCGCGGCTGTCGGCGCGCTTCATCGTGCCGATCATGGCCGACGAAGCGGTGACGGGACCGGAAGACGCGCTCGAACTCGTGCGTCATGCATGCGCCGACGTGTTCGCGCTGAAGATCGCGAAGTCCGGCGGCATCTACGGGATGATGCGCACGGCCGCCATCGCCGATGCGGCGGGTGTGTCGCTCTACGGCGGCACGATGCTCGAAGGCAGCATCGGTTCGATTGCATCGGCGCATGGCTTCAGCGCGCTGCCGCAACTCGCGTGGGGCACGGAACTGTTCGGGCCGCTGCTGCTGAAGGACGACATCGTGACGGCGCGCCCGCAGTACCGCGACTTCGATCTGCATATGCCGGAAGGACCGGGCCTCGGTCTTCAGATCGATGAAGAAAAGCTCGCGTTCTATCGCCGCGACAAGCACTGAACGCTCACACTCAACACCTGATCGAGGACACTATGCTTTATCTCGTAAGAATGGACGTACACCTGCCGCACGACATGCCCGCCGCGAAGGCCGATGAAATCAAGGCGCGCGAGAAGGAATACTCTCAGGAACTGCAACGGCAAGGCAAATGGCAGCAGTTGCATCGCGTCGTCGGCGAGTATGCGAACTACAGCGTCTTCGATGTCGATTCGCACGATGAACTGCACACCATCCTTTCGGGCCTGCCCTTGTTTCCCTATATGACGATGAAGGTCACGGCGCTCGCGCGTCATCCTTCGTCCATCCGCTGACACGGCAAAAGGATTTCATGAAGCGCGACCCGGAACCCGGTCTGATGTCGGCCGCGCCGAAGGGCAGCGGGTCCGTGGCGGCGGTGAGCGCCGGGCTGCTTGCCGTCATCATCTCGTATGCCGGGCCGCTCGCGATCTTCTTTCAGGCCGCGCATGCGGCGCATGTCGGCAACGACGTGGTCGCGTCGTGGGTCTGGTCCATTTCGATGGGCGCGGCGGTTTCGGGCATCGCATTGAGCTGGTGGCTGAAGCAGCCGATCATCACGGCGTGGTCCGCGCCCGGCACGGCCTTGCTGGTCACGCTGTTTCCCGGCATGCCGGTGAGCGAGGCGATCGGCGCGTATATCGTCGCGGGTGCGTGCATCTTCGCGCTCGGCGTGTCGAGATGGTTCGACCAGATCGTCAAGCGCATACCGAAAGGCATCGCCTGCGCGATGATGGCCGGCATCCTGTTTCAGTTCGGCACCAATGTGTTCAAGTCGGTAGCGCTCACGCCGTGGCTCGCGCTCGGGATGGTGGCGAGCTTCCTCGTTTTCCGCCGATGGGCGCCGCGCTACTGTCTCATTCTGGTTCTGCTCTCTGGCGGCGCGCTCGCCGTGGCGCTCGGCCTGACGAATTTTTCGTCGGTCAGCTTCCATCTCACGCGCCCCGTCTTCACGATGCCGACGTGGACTTGGCAATCGACCGTGAGTCTCGCGGTGCCGCTCGTCATCGTCAGCCTGACGGGTCAGTTCCTGCCCGGCTTCGCGATCCTGCGAGCCTCCGGCTATCACACGCCGACGCGGCCCGTGCTCCTCACGACCAGCCTCGCATCGATGCTGGTCGCGTTCTCGGGCGGCATCACGATCGTCATCGCGGCGATCACGGCGGCGCTGTGCACCGGGCCCGATGCGCATCGCGATCCTGGGCGCCGCTATATCGCCGGCATTGCGAACGGACTCTTCTATCTCGTGGGCGGATGTTTCGCCGGAACGGTCGTGATGCTGTTCGCCGCGCTGCCCAATGCATTCGTCGCCGTGCTCGCCGGCCTCGCGCTGCTCGGCGCGATCGTGGCGAACGTCGTCGGGCTGGTGCAGGACGAGGCGCATCGCGAGGCGTCGTTCATCACGTTCATCGCCACGGCGTCCAACATGAGTTTTCTGGGGCTGGGTTCGGCGTTCTGGGGGATCGTGTTCGGCACGCTCGCCCATCTGATTCTCGGACGGGCGAAGCACACGCGCTGACTCACGAGGCGCTTTGCGAGTCTCCATCGACGGGAATGATCTGACCGGCGATGGATCGTCCCGCGCCCGATGCGAGAAATACCGCGAGCGCGGCGATATCGGCCGGATCGACGAAGTGCTTGATCGACTGATTCGCGAGCGCCGCCGCTTCCTCCTCGGCCACGCTGCGGCCGCTCACCGATGCGCGTCCCGCGAGCACCTGCTGAATGCGCGGACCTTCCACCGCGCCGGGCAGAATGGCGTTGACCCGGATGCCGAATTCGCCCAGCTCGCGCGACAGCGTCTTCGTGAACCCGACGAGCCCCCACTTGGTCACGGCATAAGGGCTGCGGTTCGGATAGCCGAACCGGCCGGCAAGCGAGGACATGACGACGATCGTGCCCGCGCGAGACTGCTTCAGATGAGGAATCGCATGTTGCGTCACGATGAAGGTGCCGGTGAGATTCACGCGCAGCACGCTTTCCCACGCGTCCGGGTCCATGTCCGCGACACTGGCGGCGGGACCGGCGATGCCCGCGTTATTGACGAGCACATCGATGCCGCCGAGCGCGGCCGCGGCCTCATCGACCATGCGCGCGGCGGCAACGCGATCGCCGATATCGCATACCAGCGTCACGACGTCCGGCATCTGCGCACGCAATTGCTCCAGCGCGGCTTCGTCCAGATCGCAGACGCAGACCTTCGCGCCCGCGGACACGAACGCCTGCGCGATCGCGCGCCCTATACCGCTCGCGCCGGCGGTCACCAGCACGCGTTGAGCCGTCGATATCGTCATGGAAGTCTCCATCAGACGCAGGCAGCGCGGATGAACTCGGGGATGGGAACGGCCTTGAGGCGTCCGTCCGCCTGCTTGACGCACAATGCGCGCGTCGCGCGGCCTTCGCAGATCAGCGTGTCGCCGCGCATGATGCGATGTTGCTGGATAAACACCTTGCCGCGCCATTCCTCGATGCTGCTATGAACCTCGACGGTTTCCCCGTAGGTAACGGAAGTATGGAAGCGCGTGTGCATCTCCAGAAGCGGCGCGCCGATGCAGTTCGGCAGGTCCGTCATCGCGCGCCACGGCGGCAGGCCGCACTGGATGAAATAATCGTGCGAGGCGGCGTCCATCCAGCGCGAAAAGTTCGGGAAGAAGACGATTCCCGCCGGGTCGCAATCGCCGAACTGCACGTCGATACGGTAGATAGTTTCCTTGCTCATGAGCTCATGGCCTCCCTTCGATTACCTTCATTGTGCCCGTCCCGGCTTCGCGACACTGTCGATCCCGCGACAATCGTGAGCGCGACCCGATGACCCGGCCCAAGCGCATGCCGGTTCCATCGCTCACGCTCGACGAACTGCTCGCGCAGTCGGCGTGGTTCGCGCGGCTCGACGAATCCGCGCGAGCGCGCGTGCGCGCGGAAGCCTCGGAGCGCGTCGTCGCGATGGGTCAGGTGCTCGGGCATCATGGCGAGCGGCAGCACATGTGGTTCGGCATGCTCGAAGGCCTCATCAAGTGGTCGATCACCGCACGCGACGGACAGACCGTGACCCTCGGCGGCCAGTCCGTCGGAAGCTGGTTCGGCGAAGGCACGCTGATTCGCAATGCGCCGCGCCAGTCCGATCTCATCGCGCTGCGCGACAGCCGTGTCGCACAGATTCCGTCCGCCACGTTCAACTGGCTGCGCGAACGTCAGCCCTCGTTCAACGAGTTCCTGCTGTTGCAGGTCAATGAACGTCTGCACTGGTTCATGGCCGTCGCCGCCGCGCACGGACTGCTCGATACCGACAGCCTCGTGGCACGGGCGCTCGTGGGCATGATTCATCCGCTGTCGAATCCGGGCGGCACGAATCATTTGCGCATTTCCCAGGAGGAACTCGCGAACCTCGCGGCCGTGTCGCGGCAGACCTGCAACAAGGCGATGAGCCGCTTCAAGAGCGCCGGCCTCGTGCGCGCCGAATACGGCGAAATCGTCATACTCGACCTGCCGGGATTGCAGGACATCGCGCAATGAGGGCTTCGCGTATACGCTGACCCGGACTGTCGCCCGATCGACAGTTGCCATAAACGGATGTCGAAATAATGCGTGTCATACAAGACAGGGAGACACGCAATGAATCGCATTCGTTCGCTGACCGGCGCGGCGGTTATCGAGAGTTCAATCGGCCGCTCGGAAGAAGACGCCGTCTTTCGCAAGATCAGTCTGCGTGTCATGCCGCTCGTGCTGATCGCTTACGTGTTCGCGTTTCTCGACCGCATCAACATCGGTTATGCGCAACTGCAGATGAAGCAGGATCTCGCGTTCTCCGATGCCGTCTACGGTCTCGGCGCGGGCATCTTCTTCGTCACTTATCTGCTGTTCGAAGTGCCCAGCAACCTGCTGCTCGAAAAGATCGGCGCGCGGCTGACGTTTCTTCGAATCATGGTGCTCTGGGGCCTCACCTCGGCGGCCACCGCGTTCGTCTCGGCGCCGTGGCAGTTCTATGCGATCCGCCTGATGCTCGGCATCTTCGAGGCAGGCTTCTTTCCCGGCATCATCCTGTATCTCACGTACTGGTATCCGAGCCAGCGACGCGGCCGCGTGACGGGACTCTTTCTCTTCGGCATGCCGATCACCGGCGTGCTCGGCGGCCCGTTGTCCGGCACGATCATGAGTGGCATGGAAGGACTTGGCGGCATGCACGGCTGGCAATGGCTCTTCATCGTCGAAGGACTGCCGACCGTGCTGATGGGCTTCCTGCTGTATCGCATGTTGCCGAACAAGCCCGCCGAAGCGTCGTGGCTCGACGATGCCGAGAAGGAATCGGTGCGCGCGGCCATGAGCGCCGATCACAAGGATGAGGCCGCACACGGCGGCCACGGCAAGCTGCTCGCAGCACTGGCCGATCCGATGACCTACGTGCTCGCCTTCATCTACTTCTGCTGCGCATGCGCCGTCTACACGCTGACCTTCTGGCTGCCGACGATGATCAAGGGCATCGGCATCGCCAGTCTGTCGACGATCGGCTGGTTCACCGCCGTGCCGTATTTCTTCGGCGCACTCGGCGTGCTCATTATCAGCCGCAGTTCGGATCGTTTCGGTGAACGTCGCTGGCATGTGGGCGGCACGCTCGCCATCGGGGTGATCGCGCTGGCATCGACGTCGTTCGCCGGTTCGGGCGTCAGCATGGTGATGACGCTGCTGTGCGTCGCATCGTTCTTCATTTTCGGCGGCGGCTCGCTCTTCTGGTCGATCCCGCCGACGTACCTCGGCCGCAATGCAGCGGCGGCAGGCATCGCGGTGATCAGCTCGCTCGGCATCCTCGGCGGCTTCGTCAGCCCGACGCTGATCGGCTGGATCAAGGGTGCGACGGGCAGCATTCAGCTCGGTCTCTTCGCGTTGACCGCGGTCGTGCTCGCCGGTTGCCTGACCACGCTGATCGGTCTGCCGAAGCGCGCGCTTCGCGTCGGTCCCGGCGCGAACTGAAGCGCCCACGAATCAAAACCTATATCTGGAGAGAAAGATCATGAGCAAACCCAAAGTCATCGTGACGGTGGCGCCCACTGGCGGCATGGCGACAAAGACGATGAACCCGAATCTGCCGACGCAGCCGCGCGAAATCGCCGACGATACCTACCGCTGCTACAACGCGGGCGCGAGCGTCGTCGCCGTGCATGCGCGCCGTCCGGACGATCAGGCCACCTGCGATCCCGCGATCTACAGCGAGATCAACCGGCTGATCCGCGACAAGTGCGACATCGTCCTGAACAACTCCACGGGCGGCGGCATCAACGGCGACATGGTCCGCGAGCTGGACAACGGCTTGTGGGAGATCATGTGGGAAGAGCGCCTGAAAGGCATGCAGGGCGATGGCGTCGAAATGTGCACGCTCGATGCGCAAACCGTGATCGCGAGCTTCGAAGGCAAGGAGATTCTCGTTGCGACGCCGCCGTCGCGCATCCGGCAGATCGCCGGCATGATGAAGGAACGCGGCATCAAGCCCGAATGGGAAGTGTTCGGCCTCGCCGATATCGTTCAGGACGTGCAGCGCGCGCTCAACGAAGGCCTCGACGATGCGCCGCATTTCATCAACATCGTCATCGGCGCGAATGCGTTTCAGGGCGCGCTGCCCTACACGCCGCGTCTGTTGCAGACCATGGTCGATCATCTTCCGGCGCATACCGTGTTCAATGTCAGCGCGATCGGCGCGGCGCAATTGCCCGCCGCGATGAACTCGCTGTTGCTGGGCGGACACGTGCGCGTCGGGCTCGAAGACAATCTGTACTACCGGCACGGCCAACTGGCGACGAACGTGCAACTGGTCGAACGGCTCGTGCGACTCGTGCGCGAGATGGGATACGAACCGGCCACGCCCGACGAGGCGCGCGAGATCATCGGGCTCAAGCCCTTGCGCGCGGAAGCCGGCGTTGCCTGCCTGGAGCATTGAACATGACGGCGAATGGTATCGAACGCGTCGCGGTTGTCGGCACGGGCGTAATCGGCGCGAGCTGGGCCGCGTATTTTCTGGCGCGCGGGCTCGCGGTATCGGCGACAGACCCTGCACCCGGCGCGCGCGAGCGGCTGATGACGGCCGTCGCCCGGCATTGGCCGACGCTCGAAGAGATCGGCCTCGAGCAAGGCGCTTCCATAGCGAATCTCACGTTCCACGACGATCTGGAAAGCGCGCTGTCCGGCGCGCAGTTCGTGCAGGAGAACGGACCCGAGCGCGAAGACCTGAAGCTCGATCTGCTAAAGCGAATCGATGCGGCGCTGCCTGAAGATGTCGTGATCGCATCGAGCACGTCCGGTCTCCTGATGAGCCGCATGCAACGCGCGTGCCGTCATCCGGAGCGTGTCGTGCTCGGGCATCCGTTCAATCCGCCGCATCTGATTCCGCTCGTCGAGGTGATCGGCGGCGAGGTCACGTCGGCGGCATCGCTCGGACGCGCGATGGCCTTCTACACGGCGATCGGCAAGCGTCCCATCCATCCGCGAAAGGAGCTGAAGGGCCACATTGCCAATCGCTTGCAGGCGGCGCTCTGGCGCGAAGCGTTTCATCTCGTGTCGATCGGCGCGGCGAGTGTCGCGGATATCGACGATGCCATCGCGTACGGTCCCGGCCTGCGATGGGCGGTGTCGGGACCGTTCGCCAATCTGCATCTCTCGGGTGGCGAAGCGGGCATTGCGCATACGCTCGATCATCTCGGCCCGCCGATGCAGGATTGGTGGGATGACCTCGGCACGCCGCGACTGACGCCGGAACTTCAGCGCAGAGTCGTCGAAGAGATGAAGACGGCGCTCGATGGCCGGTCGTCGGCGTCGATGGAGACGGAGCGCGATCGCGTCATGCTGGCACTGCTGAAGGCGAAGCGCGCGGCCTCTCCTCGCTGACGACGCCCGCATTCGACGCGTCCCTGCATAACCGCCCGATCGCCGCGCGATTCACTTTCCCCTGCTCGGTGAGCGGCACGCGTTGCACGGCGGCCATCCGCACGGCCTTCGCAACGTCCACGCCGCACGCCGATTCGAGCGTGCGCATGCATCGCGCGATATCGACACGCTTACCCGCCCACGGCACGACGACGACATCCCACAGATAGCCGCGCGCGACATCCGCCGATGCCACGGCGCGCGCATAGCGGACATCGGGCAACGCGCACAGCGGCGTTTCGATCCGCGCCGGACCAATGACCGCGCCATCGATCTCGGCGACATCGGCGGCGCGTCCGAGCACATGGAGATGCACGTTTTCGTCGATGAAGCCGATATCGCCCGTCAGGCACCAGCCGTCGCGAAACTTCTGCGCCGCTTCGATCGGCTGCCGGTAATAGCCCTGCGCCACCGCTCTCGATCTCACCTCGATGGCGCCGTGCTGCCCCTCGCGCGCGAACCTGCCATCGGCGCGGCGCAGGCGCACATCGACGCCCGGACGGATGCGGCCCGCCGTGTCCAGCAAACCGGGATCGGCGAGATAATCCGATGGCGTCAGCACGCTCACGAGCCCCGCCTCGCTCGCCCCGTACATGTGCGTGAGCACGGGTCCGAGCCGCGCGATCGCGCGCCGCCGCAGAATCGCGGGCGCCGATCCGCCGATATGCGCGATCGAGCGCAGCGATGACAGATCACGCCGATCGACGTCCGGGTGATCCATCGTTTCGAAGAGTTGCGGCTCGACGAGGAGCACATCGGTGATGCGTTCGGCTTCGATCGTCGCGAGCGTGCCGGCGGGATCGTAGGACGGTTTCAGCACCACCGTGCCGCCGCCCGTCAACGTGTTGTCGACGAGCACTTGCGACAGATAGGCGAGCGCCCCGTTGACGAGCTGACGGCGGTCCTCGGGACTCGGCGCGCTCACCATCGTCGAATACACCGCGAAGCTGCGGCGGCTCGCTTTCGGCGCGCCGGTCGAGCCGCCCGACGACACGACCACCGCGAGATCATCGCGCCGTGCGCGGCTTTGCACGGGCACATCGTGCTGCACGCGTGCGCGCATGTCCAGACGCGAACGCGCCGGGCCCGTGCCGACATAAGCGAGACGCGCGCCGCTGCGCTCGGGCACAAGATGTTTTGTCTCCGCGTACGCGACAAGCAATGCCGGTTGCATGCGCGTCACGAAGGCCGCGCGCTGCTCGGCCGATGCGATCGCGGGCAGGAACATCGTCGCCGCGCCGAGCAGGTTCGTCGCGTAACGGATGGCGAGCGCGTCGGGGCAATTCGGCGCGAAGATCGCGACGAGCGCGCCGCGCGTAATGCCGAACGACGCGAGCGCCCGCGCGTAGCGATAGATCGACGCGCGTAGCGCGCCGCCCGTCACGTCCTCGTCGAGATAGCGCAGCACCGCGCGATCGGCGTGCGCATCGAGTTGGTCGAGCAGGACATCGACATAGGACCGATAGGCCGCTTTTTCACAGGTTTCCATGACTGCATCCCTCCTTTGTGAGCGATGGATGCAGTGTGCTTATGGAGAATGAGGTGAAAATGAGCGGCTACGCGATCTCTTTCGAAAGCACTTCGCCGATGGCGCTCGCCGTCGCTTCCACATTCCGTTCGTTCAACGCCGCGACACACATCCGGCCCGAACGAATCAGATAGACGCCGTGCCGCTCGCGCAGCGCATCGACCTGTTCGGCGGAAAGTCCCGTATAGGTGAACATGCCCCGCTGCGCCAGATATCGCGCGAGCATCGCGTCGGGCACGTTGCCGCGCAGCCGTGCGTGAATCTCGCCGCGCATGCGCGCGATGCGCGTGCAGATCGACGCCAGCTCCTCTTCCCACGATTGCCGCAGCGCCGGCGTCGTGAGCACGCGCGCGACGATCATCGCGCCGTGCGTCGGCGGGTTGCTGTAGTTCGCGCGCACGGCGCCCGTCAGTTGCCCGAGCACGCGCGGAGCCGATTCCGCCGACTCGCAAACCACCGACAGCGCGCCGCAACGTTCGCCGTACAGCGAGAAGTTCTTCGAGAACGAATTGGCGACGAACGCCGGCACGTTCTGGCGCACGAGCTCGCGAATCGCGAACGCGTCCGCATCGAGCCCGGCGCCGAATCCCTGATACGCCATGTCGATGAACGGCAACAGGTCTCGCTGCCTGATCGCTTCGATCAGCTTCACCCATTGCGCATCGGTCAGATCGACGCCGGTCGGGTTGTGGCAGCACGCGTGCAGCAGGACGACGCTTTTGGCGGGCAGATCGCGGATGGCCGAAAGCATCGCGTCGAACTTCAGGCCGCCGCTCGCTTCGTCGTAGTACGGATACGTGCCGACCGTGAAGCCCGCGCGCTCGAAGATGAAGCGATGGTTGTCCCACGTCGGATCGCTCACCCAGACTTGCGAGCCGGGAAAATAGCGCTTGATGAAGTCCGCGCCGACCTTGAGCGCGCCGGAGCCGCCGAGCGTCTGCACAGTTGCGATGCGGCCTTCGGCTCGCGCCACGGAGTCATCGCCGAAGACGAGCGACTGCACGGCGTCGCGATACGCTGCAAGCCCCGACATCGGCAGATACGGCTTCGCGGCGGGTTGCGCGAGCCACTGCGCTTCGGCCTCGCGCACGGCGCGCATCACGGGCAGACGGCCTTCGTCGTCGTAATAGATGCCGATGCTGAGATTGACCTTGCTCTCGCGCGGGTCCTTCGCGAAGTCTTCGTTCAGCGAGAGGATCGGATCGCCGGGATAGGCATCGATGTGTTCGAACATGACTGTCTCCTTCAGACGCGCGACAACGCCGCACTCGCGCGACGACGGTTGCGAATGGCATAACCCACGCCCAGCACCACGAGCCACACCGGAATCAGATAGACCGACATGCGCAGGTCGGGAATCAGGCACATCACCACGAGAATGCCGCCGAGGAACGCGAGGCACAGATAGTTGGTGAGCGGATAGCCGAGGCTCCTGAACACCGTCGTCTCACCGGCACGCGCCTTTGCGCGGCGGAATTGCAGATGGATGAGGCTGATCATCGCCCAGTTGATGATGAGCGCCGACACGACGAGGCCCATCAGCAGCTCGAACGCCTTGCCCGGCATCAGATAGTTGATGAGCACGCACGCTGCCGTCGCGATGGCGGAGACGCCGAGCGCGATGAGCGGAATGCCGCGCTTGTTCACCTTGAGCAGCGCGCGCGGCGCGTTGCCTTGTTGCGCGAGGCCGTAGAGCATGCGGCTGTTGCAGTACACGCCGCTGTTATAGACCGACAACGCTGCCGTGAGCACCACCGCATTGAGCACGTGCGCGACGAAGTTGCTGTTCATCGCATGGAAGATCAGCACGAACGGGCTGCCGCCGGTCACGACCTTCTGCCACGGATACAGCGAGAGCAACACGCCGAGCGCGCCCACGTAGAAAATCAGAATGCGGTAGATCACCTGATTGGTCGCACGCGGAATGGTGTGCGACGGATCGTCCGCTTCGGCGGCGGTGATGCCCACGAGCTCGAGCCCGCCGAACGAGAACATGATGACGGCCATCGCCATCACGAGACCCGAGACGCCGTTCGGGAAGAAGCCGCCATGACGCCACAGGTTCGTGACGCTCGCTTCCGGTCCGGCGCCGCCCGAGACGAGCAGCCAGCCGCCGAAGCCGATCATGCCGACGATCGCGACCACCTTCACGATCGCGAACCAGAACTCCAGCTCGCCATACGACTTCACGCTCGTGAGGTTGATCGCGTTGATCACGCAGAAGCACACGAGCGCGGACACCCACGTCGGGATGCCGGGCCACCAGTACTGCACGTAGATGCCGACCGCCGATAGCTCGGCCATCGACACGAGAATGTAGAGCACCCAGTAATTCCAGCCCGACAGAAAGCCCGCATATTGCCCGCAGTACTTGTCCGCGAAGTGGCTGAAGGATCCCGCGACAGGTTCATCGACGACCATCTCGCCAAGCTGACGCATGATGAAAAAAGCGACGATGCCCGCGATCGCATAGCCGAGCAGCACCGACGGTCCGGCCGTCTTGATCGTCTGGGCGATGCCGAGAAAGAGCCCGGTCCCGATCGCGCCGCCGAGCGCGATCAGCTGAATGTGACGGTTCTTCAGGCCGCGCTTGAGCGTGCCGTGTCCCTCATGTGCCACGTGTCTCTCTCCTGTGCTCAATTTAGGGGAATCAGTGTAAATTTGATACGGCACAATATGATTTCCTAAGACGCGCAGACAAACCCTAGTTTCCGCGTCCGGATTTCATGATTGGGCTCATCGGAGAAAGAAAATTGCAGACTATCGAGTTCGATCGTATCGACCTGCGTTTGCTCGGGATTCTGCAGTCGCGCGGACGCATCTCCAATCTCGAACTGGCGGAAGCGATCAATCTGTCGCCCGCGCAGACGCTGCGGCGTCATCGAAGGCTGGAGGAACTGGGTGTGATCAAGGGCTACGAGACGCGGCTCGATGCGCAGGCGCTCGGTTTCGGCGTGGTGGCCTTCATCCAGGTGACGATGGAACGCGGCCACGTGCGCGATCTCGCGAAGTTCAAGAACGTCGTCGCCAAGCTCGCGGAGATACAGGAATGTTTCGCCGTGACCGGCGATATCGATTACATGCTGAAGGTGATTGCGCGGGATCTGAAGGGGCTGTCGGAGTTTCTGCTCGATACGCTGATGCGCATTCCCGGCGTGAGCGGCGTGAAGTCGAGCGTGTGTCTCGACGAGCTTAAGTGCGTGAGCGCGGTGCCGCTGGACGCATAGCGCGGCCCGCGCTCGCTTGCGCGATGTTCAGATCGACATCCCGCCTGACACTTCGATACGTTGCGCATTGACCCAGCGATTGTCCTCGGACAGCAACGACGCGATCATCGGTCCGATGTCGTCGGGCAGGCCCGCGCGGCCGAGCGCCGTCATGTCGGCGATGCGTCTGTTCAGCTCGGGATTGTCGCGCACCATGCCGCCGCTGAAATCGGTCTGGATCGCACCCGGCGCGACCACGTTGACGGCGATGCGGCGCGGCGCGAGTTCCTTCGCCATGTACTTCGTCAGCACTTCGACCGCGCCTTTCATCGAGCCGTAAGGCGCGCTCTCCGGCACGATGATGCGTGTCAGGCCCGAGGACATATTCACGATGCGACCGCCGTCGCGAATCAGCGGCAGCAGCTTCTGCGTGAGGAAGAACACGCCCTTGAAGTGGACGTTGTAGAGCGCATCGAGCTCGGCTTCCGTCGTCTTCTCGATGCTGTTGTGATGCGACGTGCCCGCGTTATTGACGAGAAAGTCGAAACGGTCGGCGCCCCAGTCGGCGAGCGTCGTGCGCACATCGTTCACGAAGGCGTCGAAGGCGCTCGTGTCGCCGGTATCGAGTCGCAGCGCGCGCGTCTTGCGGCCCGCTTCGGCGACGAGCGCCGCGACCTGCCCGGTTTGCGCCTCATTGCTGTGATAAGTGAAGATGCTGTCGATGCCTCGCGCGGCAAGGCTCAGCACCGTGTTTCGGCCAAGCCCGCGGCTGCCGCCCGTGACGATCGCGATCTTTTCCTTCGACATGGCTCACGCTCCTTCAAAGCCCACAGAATAGCGAGCGGAGCGCTGATCGATAATCCACTTCAATCCGCACGGGCCGTGCGAAAAGTCGAACAGCCGCACGATCAGGCGCGTTGAAGCACGCGCGAAAGCACTTGCTCTTCGAGTTCGGCGAAGCCCGGCGCGGTGCGCGTGCGCGGTCTTTGCAACGAGACCGCGGTATCGAGCGTGATGCGCCCCGCATCGATCAGCACGATGCGATCGCCGAGCGACACCGCTTCCTGCACGTCGTGCGTGACGAGCAACGCGGTGAACTTGTGTTCGCGCCACAGCCGCTCGATCAGCCCCTGCATCTCGATGCGCGTCAACGCATCGAGCGCGCCGAGCGGCTCGTCGAGCAGCAGCAGATCAGGCCGATGCACCAGCGCACGCGCGAGCGCCACACGCTGACGCTGCCCGCCCGACAGCCGCGACGGCCAGTCCTTCTCGCGCTCGGCGAGGCCCACTTCGGCGAGCGTCGCGCGGGCGTCGTCGCGCTTGCTGCGCGGCAACCCGATCATCACGTTGTCGAGCACGCTCTTCCACGGCAACAGGCGCGCGTCCTGAAACATGATGCGCACCTGCAGCTCGCTTGCGCTCGCCGGTGCGTTGCGCTGCACGACGCCGCCCGTCGGCTGATCGAGACCGGCGACGAGCCGCAGCAAGGTCGACTTGCCGCAGCCGCTTCGTCCGACGATCGACACGAAGCTGCCGCGCTCGATCGAGAAATCCAGTTGATCCAGCACCTTGCGCTCGCCGAAGCGCTTCTCGACGCCGCGCAGCGAGACGGCGAGATCGCGGCCCGCGAACGGCGCGCGCGCATGCGGTTGCGTTTCGGCGCGCCTGAATACGGGCGTAAGCGTATCGATATCGATCAGATTCATGATTGCGCCTTCGTTTGATAGGCCGGATGCCAGCGCAGCGTCGCGCGTTCGATCGCGCGCGCGGCCATGTCGGCGAACTTGCCGAGCAGCGCGTAGAGCAGGATGCCGACCACCACGACATCGGTTTGCAGGAATTCGCGGGCGTTCATCGTCATGTAGCCGATGCCCGATTGCGCGGAGATCGTCTCGGCGACGATCAGCATCACCCACATCAGGCCGAACGCGAAGCGCACGCCGACGAGAATCGAAGGCAACGCGCCCGGCAAAATCACATGCCGATACAACGCGAAGCCGGACAGACCATAGCTCTTCGCCATCTCGATCAGATCGCGATCGACCGAGCGAATGCCGTGATACGTGTTGACGTAGACCGGAAAGAACACGCCCAGCGCGACCAGCACGAGCTTGGCTTCCTCGCCGATGCCGAACCACAGGATCAGGAGCGGAATCATCGCGAGTGCGGGGATGTTGCGGATCATCTGCACGGTCGAGTCGAGCGCGACCTCGGCGGGCTTGAAAAGACCCGTCGCCAGCCCGAGTACGAAGCCGATGCCGCCGCCCATCGCGAAGCCCGCGAGCGCGCGGCCCGCGCTGACCTTGACGTTGGCCCACAGATCGCCGGATTCGATCAGCGTCCACGCCGCCTTCACCACCGCGAGCGGTTCGGGCAGCACGCGCGATGAAAGCCCGCCGGTGCGCGCGGCGCTTTCCCATGCGATCAGGATCAGCACCGGCACAAGCCACGGCAACGCGCGGCGAGCGATGGCATTCAGCGTCATGATGCCGATACCTTCGGCAACTCCGACGTGCCGATGACTTCGCCGAACGGCCCCGACAGCGGCCCGCTCGCCTGCTCGCGCTGCTTGCGCGGCAACAGCGGAAACACCAGTTCGGCGAAGCGATACGACTCTTCCAGATGCGGATAGCCTGAGAGAATGAAGGTATCGATGCCCAGTTCCGCATATTGCTTCATGAGGCCGGCGACCTGCTCCGGATTGCCGACGAGCGCCGTGCCCGCGCCGCCGCGCACGAGCCCGACGCCCGCCCACAGATGCGGATACACCTCCAGCTTGTCGCGGCTGCCGCCGTGCAGCGCGGCCATGCGGCGCTGGCCTTCCGAATCCATCTTCGCGAACTGCGCCTGCGCGCGGCGAATGGTGTCGTCGTCGAGCTTGCTGATGAGCTTGTCGGCGTCCGCCCATGCTTCCTCTTCGGTCTCGCGCACGATCACATGCAGACGAATGCCGAACTTGATCGAGCGCCCTTCGTCGGCGGCGCGGCGGCGGATGTCGGCCAGTTTCTTCCCGACGTCTTCGGGCGGCTCGCCCCACGTCAGATACGTGTCGATGTGCTTCGCCGCGATGTCATGCGCCGCCGCCGACGAGCCGCCGAACCACAGCGGCGGATGCTGCTTCTGCACCGGCGGATACAGCACCTTGCCGCCCTGCGATTGCAGATGCTTGCCGTCGAAATCGAAGCTGCCGTTATCGTGCGACTGTTCGAGCAGGCCACGCCAGATGGTGAGGAATTCGTCGGTGATTTCGTAGCGCGTGTCGTGATCGTGGAAGACGCCGTCGCCGGCGAGCTCGTTCGGATCGCCGCCCGTCACGACATTGATGAGCAGACGCCCGTTCGAGAGCCGGTCGAACGTCGACGCCATGCGCGCCGACAATCCGGGCGAACTCAGTCCCGGACGGATCGCGACGAGAAACTTCAGGCGCTTCGTCGCCGGAATGAGGCTCGACGCGACCACCCATGCGTCCTCGCAGGAACGTCCCGTGGGCAGGAGCACGCCTTCATAGCCGAGCGTATCGGCGGCGACCGCGATCTGGCGGAAGTAGTCGTAATTCGCGGCGCGCGCGCCTTGCGAGGTGCCGAGATAGCGACTGTCACCGTGAGTGGGAATGAACCAGAAAACATTCATCGCGGAATCTGCCTCGTCTGTTCGTCGTATGTTGAATGAGTGCTTGCCGCGCACGATGGCAGCGGCGCTCCGACGAGTCTAACGACGCGTCGCGCGCAGCCGAACCATCGATTCGCGCGAAGGATATGCGTGATCGTGCTAACGCCCGGAACGCGCTCAGGCGACGTTCCAGCGCGCCTCGGTCACGTCGAGTTTCTTCGGAATCAGCTTGAGCCCGGTGAAGGTATCGGCGATCTGCTGCTGGTACGCGAGCGTCGCCGGCTCGATCGGCTGCACGCCGTACGACGTGCGCCTGAGCGCGATTTCGAGGATGTCGGTATCGAGCCCGACGAGCGGCGACAGTTGCGCGGCCACGGCCGGCACGTTGTCGCGCGCCCAGCGATCGACCTGATCGAGTTCTTCGAGCACCGTATGCACGAGCTGCGGCTGCGCCGTGGCGATCTTGCGCGTCGCGAGGTAGTACTGCACGTTGCGCACGAGCCCGCTCGCGTCGGTGAGCTGACGGGCGCTGGCCTGCTTCTCGGCGGCGGCGAGATACGGGTCCCAGATCGCCCATGCGTCGATGCTGCCCTGCACGAAGGCGGCGCGCGCATCGGCGGGCGCGAGATAGACGGGCTGGATATCGGACCAGGCGAGGTTCGATTTTCTGAGCGCCTCGACGAGCAGAAAATGAACGTTCGATCCTCTGTTCAGCGCCACTTTCTTGCCGCGCAATTCCGCGACCGACTGGAGCTTCGAGTCCTTCGGCACGACGATGGCCTCGGCGCGCGGCGCGGGCGGCTCGTGTCCGATATAGACGAAATCGACACCTGCCGCCTGCGCGAAGATCGGCGGCGTTTCACCGACCGTGCCGATATCCACCGCGCCCGCGTTGAGCCCTTCGAGCAGTTGCGGCCCGGCGGGAAATTCGAGCCATTGCACGCTGATGCCTTGTGCTGCCAGGCGTTTGTCGAGCGATCCGCGCGCCTTGAGCACGACGAAGTTGCCGTACTTCTGATAGCCGATGCGCAGTGTCTTCGGCGCGTCGGCGGCTTGCGCGATGCGCCCGGCGAGTCCGCCCGACAGCCCCGCACCGAGCGCGGCGAGCGTGAAAAGCGTGCGGCGACGCGCGGGAAGAGAGGGCGTGTTCTTTCGGTCGGACATGCGGGTTTCCTCGTTGATCGAAGGCATCTTTACCGATGCCACTCCGAGGATGCTATCAACGCCCGCCTGTGCGGCTAAACGAGAAATCGTGATATCGATATCGCTCGCAGCGAATCTCAATCGTCACGCATATCGATAGCGCCCGATGTTATTTGTCGCGCACGCGCCGCGCCTCTAGCATCACGCTTCCCTCAATAGCATGCGTGTGCATCATGAAGATCAAGCATCCATTCAAAGCCACTCTGTTCTCGATCCTGCTCGCGTGCGGCGTCGTGAGCGCAGAGCCGTCGTTCGCGGCGAATCAGACCGTGCGGGTCGGCATCATGTCCGGCGAGGACGAAGACGTGTGGCGCGCGGTCGCCGCCAATGCCGCGAAGCATGGCATCACGGTGAAGGTCACGACCTTCTCCGACTACACGCAGCCGAACGAAGCGCTCGCGCAGCACGACCTCGACGCCAACTCGTTCCAGCACAAGCCCTATCTCGATGCGCAAATCCAGGCGCGCCACTACGACATCGTGCCCGTGGGCTACACCTATGTGCAGCCGATCGGCCTGTATTCGCGCAAATGGAAATCGGTCGATGCGCTGCCGCAGAACGCGGCCATCGGCGTGCCGAACGACCCGAGCAACGAAGGGCGCGCGCTTCTGCTGTTGCAGGCCAACGGCGTGATCAAGCTGCGCGAGAACGTCGGCCTCCTGCCGACCGCGCGCGATATCGCCAGCAACCCGAAGCACGTGCAGATCAAGGAACTGGATGCGGGCATCGTCGGCCGCGCGATCGGCGATCTCGACGCCGCCGTCGTCAACACCGACTGGGCGATCAAGGCCGGCATCAAGATTCCGCAGGAACGCATCGCGCAGGAGCAGGTGCCGGGCAATGCGTATCGCAACTTCATCGCGGTCAATGCGAAGGATGCGCAGGCGCCGTGGGTCAAGGCGCTCGTCGAAAGCTATCAGCAGACCAATGTCGCTTCGTCGATTCTGAGCGTGTATCGCGGCGCGACGCTGCCCGCGTGGGAGGGCGCGCCCCAGCATTGAATCGCCGAAGTCTCGATGACGCGGCGGCGCAATGCCGCCGCGTTGCCTGAAGTCGTTAGCCGCACAAACCGATTGTCGCGCGCCGTTCTCCAAAGCGTCTCCCTGACGGGCGTTTATCCGCCCGCGCCTAGCCGACATACTCGCGCTCATTGCGACATTTCGATGCGGCGGCATTCGCCGATCAGGCAAGAGACTCATCATGAACATTTCACGGTTCTTCATCGACCGGCCGGTTTTCGCGGCCGTGCTGTCGGTGGTCATTCTGCTCGCGGGACTCATCGCGCTCACGAAGTTACCCACTGCGGAATATCCCGAGGTCGTGCCGCCTTCGGTCGTCGTGCGCGCGCAGTATCCCGGCGCGAATCCGAAGGTGATCGCGGAGACGGTTGCATCGCCGATCGAGGAACAGATCAACGGCGTCGAGAACATGCTGTACATGCAGTCGCAGGCGAACAGCGACGGCAACATGACGACGACCGTCACCTTCAAGCTCGGCACGGACCCCGACAAGGCGCAGCAACTCGTGCAGAACCGCGTGTCGCAGGCGTTGCCGCGTCTTCCCGAAGACGTGCAGCGGCTCGGCGTGACCACGGTGAAGTCATCGCCTACGCTCACGATGGGCGTGAATCTCGTATCGCCGAACGATCGTTACGATCTCACCTACCTGCGCAACTATGCGCTCATCAATATCAAGGACCGCTTCGCGCAGGTGCCCGGCGTAGGTGAAGTCGTGCTATGGGGCTCGGGCGATTACTCGATGCGCGTATGGCTCGACCCGACGAAAGTCGCGCGCCAGAACATGACCGCGACCGATGTCGTGAAAGCGATCCGCGAGCAGAACGTGCAGGTCGCGGCGGGCATCGTCGGCGGCGCGCCGATGACGACCCACGTTCCGCTGCAACTGAGCGTGAATGCGCAGGGGCGTCTGAAATCCGAAGACGAGTTTCGCCGCATCATCCTGAAGACTTCGCCCGATGGCGCCGTCACGCATCTCGGCGATGTCGCGCGCGTCGAGCTGGGCGCGTCGGAATATGCGCTGCGCGCGGGCATGGACGGGAAGAAGGCGGTGCAGATCATCATCTTCCAGCAGCCCAACGCGAACTCGCTGCAAATCTCCGACGATATTCGCAAGATCACCGCCGAGCTGCAGAAGGACATGCCCGAAGGCGTGAAGGCCGAGATCGTCTATGACCCGACGCAGTTCGTGCGCGAGAGCATCGACGCCGTGGTGCATACGCTCTTCGAAGCGGTCATTCTCGTCGTGCTGGTCGTGATCGTGTTTCTGCAGACATGGCGCGCATCGCTCATTCCGCTGCTTGCCGTGCCGGTGTCGATCGTCGGCACGTTCTCGCTGATGCTCGCGTTCGGCTTCACCATCAACGCGCTGTCGCTGTTCGGCATGGTGCTCGCGATCGGCATTGTCGTCGATGATGCGATCGTGGTCGTGGAGAATGTCGAGCGCAACATCGCGTCCGGTCTGTCTCCGCTCGAAGCGTCGTATGAAGCGATGCGCGAAGTGAGCGGGCCGATCATCGCGATCGCTTTGACGCTCGTCGCGGTGTTCGTGCCGCTCGCGTTCATGTCGGGGCTGACGGGACAGTTCTACAAGCAGTTCGCGATGACCATCGCCATCTCGACGGTGATATCGGCGTTCAATTCGCTCACGCTCTCGCCCGCGTTGTCCGCGCTGCTGCTGAAGGATCATCACGCGCCGAAGGACTGGCTCACGCGCGCGATGGATCGTGTGTTCGGACCGTTCTTCAAGCTCTTCAACCAGGTGTTCAATCGCGGCTCGGAGCGTTATGGCAGCGGTGTGCGCGGCATCATCAACCGCAAGCTCGCGATGAGCGTGATCTATGCCGTGCTGCTCGGCGGCACGGTCCTCTTCGGCAAGATCGTGCCCGGAGGCTTCGTGCCCGCGCAGGACAAGGACTATTTCGTCAGCATCATGCAACTGCCCGCGGGCGCATCGCTCGATCGCACCGAGAAGGTCGTGAGCGATATGGGCCGGATGGCGCGCCAGCAACCCGGCGTCATTCACACGCCCGAGTTTCCGGGGCTTTCCGTCACGGGCCTCATGAACTCGTCGAGCAGCGGTCTCGTGTTTTCGGTCGCGAAGCCTTCGAAGGAACGCGGCAAAGGAGAAACGGGCGCGGATATCGTCGCGGGTCTCGACGCGCAGTACAGCGCGATCAAGGATGCGGCCATCGCCACGTTCCCGCCTCCGCCGGTTCAGGGGCTCGGGACCATCGGCGGATTCAAGCTGCAGATCGAGGATCGCGGCGCGCTCGGCTACGAAGCGTTGAACAAGGCGACGCAAGCCTTTCTCGCGGCGGCCGCGAAAGCGCCCGAGCTCGGGCCTGCGTTCTCGAGTTACCAGATCAACGTGCCGCAACTGAATGTGGAGCTGGACCGCGAGAAGGCGAAGCAACTCGGCGTCTCCGTTACCGATGTCTTCGACACGATGCAGATCTATCTCGGCTCGCTCTACGTGAACGACTTCAACAAGTTCGGCCGCGTCTATCAGGTGCGCGCTCAGGCCGATGCGCCCTTCCGCGCGAACGCCGACAGCATCCTGCAACTGAAGACACGCAACGAGCGCGGCGAGATGGTGCCGCTGTCGTCGCTCGTGAAAGTCACGCCGACGTATGGCCCAGAGATGGTCGTGCGTTACAACGGCTTTCTCGCCGCCGATATCAACGGCGGTCCGGCGCCCGGCTACTCGTCGGGTCAGGCGATGGCGGCGGTCGAGCGCATCGCGAAGGAAACGCTTCCGCGCGGCATCCGCTTCGAATGGACCGATCTCACCTATCAGCAGATCCTGACCGGCAATGCCGCGTTCTGGGTGTTTCCGATCAGCGTGCTGCTCGTGTTCCTCGTGCTCGCGGCGATGTACGAGAGCGTCACGCTGCCGCTCGCGATCCTGCTGATCGTGCCGATGAGCATTCTGTCCGCGCTCGCCGGCGTGTGGCTCACGCGCGGCGACAACAACATCTTCACGCAGATCGGCCTGATGGTGCTCGTGGGGCTGTCCGCGAAGAACGCGATTCTGATCGTCGAGTTTGCACGCGAGCTGGAGATGCAGGGGCGCTCGATCGTGCAGGCGGCCATCGAGGCGTCGCGGCTGCGCCTGCGTCCTATCCTGATGACGTCGATCGCGTTCATCATGGGCGTCGTGCCGCTCGTGGTGTCGACGGGCGCGGGCTCGGAAATGCGCCGCGCGATGGGCATCGCCGTGTTCTTCGGCATGCTTGGCGTGACGTTCTTCGGCCTGATGCTCACGCCCGTGTTCTATGTGATCCTGCGCAAGCTGTCCGGTTCGAAGCCGCTGCGCGACAGGCGCAACCGATCGACTCCGGCTGCGTCACCCGTGACGCGTGTGCACGCCGAAGAGAAAGCGCGAGAACCCGCGTTGCTCGACTAACGCGATTACGCCGTGCGCTGCAAGGTCTCGGCGAGATGATTGACGACCGCGCGCGTCTTGGCGGCCATCTTCTGGCCGAGCGAAATGATCGCGTGCACGGGCGGGCCGTCGACATCGGCTTCGGGCAACACGTGCACGAGCCTGCCTGCGCGCACATGCGGCAGCGCAACGCGATCGAAAATCTGCGCGATCCCGAAGCCCGCGACGGCCGCCTCGACGAGCGCCTGACCGTCCGCGAGCACGAGCACCGGCTGCGGCGCGAACTCTTTCGCCGATGCACCGTCGCGCAAGGACCAGGACCGCAACCGCCCCATCGGACCACGGAAGATGACGGCGTCGTGATCGCCCAGTTGATCGATGCTCTCAGGCGTGCCTTTGCGATCGAGATACTCCGGCGACGCATACAGGCCGCTGCGCAGATCGCAGAGCTTGCGCACCGTCAGTTCGCTGTCCTCGGGCAGCGCGCCGATGCGCACGACGACATCCCAGCCCTCGCCGATCGGGTCCGACATGCGATCGGTCAACGCAAGCTCAAGCGTCACCTTCGGATGCTGCGCGCGAAAGTCGAGAAAACTCGGCAGCAGCAGCCTGCCGAAGCCCGCGGGCACGTCGATCTTCACGCGTCCGGCCGGCTCCGAGCGGCGCGCCGCGAGTTGCTGCTCGGCTTCGCGCAGTCCGTCGAGCGCATCGCGCGCGGCTTGCAGATAGGTCTCGCCATCTTCCGTGAGCCGCACGGCGCGCGTCGTGCGTTGAAAGAGGCGCGTGCCGAGCCGCGCTTCCAGCCGCTGCACCGCCTTGCCCACGTTCGACTTGCTGTGGCCCATTTCTTCCGCGGCGCGCGTGAAGCTGCCGGTTTGCGCGACCGCCACGAAGACGGCGATTTCGTTGATCGGTGCATCGACGCGCTCGCTCATTGCTCGCCCCTTTTGTTGGTGCAAAGCACTGTAGCAGCGTTGCCCGGACGTCGCCCGCCATGCCGATTGTCTCCGCGCGAGCGACGGTGCGACGCCCGCGGCGGCGTTTATCGGCGCGACGATTCCCGCGATACTTCATTCCAACGGGAAGCACTCCCGGCACTCCTTCAACGATACAAGGCACACCATGAAACTCTTTATCGCTCAGGCCACCTGTTCGCTCGCGGTGCAAGCCGTCGCCAACGAACTGGGTCTCGCGCCCGAACTCGTGCATTTCGATGTATTCGGCAAGACGACCTCCGATCAGTCCGACTTCGCCGAAGTGAACGATCTGCTCTATGTTCCCGCGCTCCAGATCGACGGCGAAGCTGAACCCTTGACGGAGACGATCACGATCGCTTCATATCTCGCGGACCAGCATCCGGAGTCCGGACTGATCCCGAAACACGGAACGATCGAGCGCGCGCGCATGGATCAGTTGCTGACGTTCGTCGCAACCGAGATCGCGCAGAAGCATATCCCGCTCATGCGCAAGCTGATGACGCCGGAAGGCATCGCGTTTCACAGCAACAAGCTGCTCAAGGCGTACGGCAAACTCGACGCGCGTCTCGCCGATGGCCGCGCGTATCTCACGGGCGAGCAGTTCACCGTCGCCGATGCGTATGTGTGGGCAACGATGTGGCACGAACGCTCGGGCGTCAACCTCGATCATCTGACGAACCTGAAGGCGTATATCGAGCGCATCGAAACGCGCGCCTCGGTACGCAAGGCGTTACGCGACGAGGCGGAACTCGTCGCGGCGCACAAGGAACGGCTGGCGGCGTAAATGTGGCGGCGAACCCGCCGGTCGATTCAATGAAGACGCCGCACCGCACGCAGCAGCAGGTCGCCGTCTTCCGTGATGCGAGGCAGGCGGGCGCCGCTCACGAGTTGTTCCATCGCGATGAGCTGGCGTTCGAGAAGCGTGTCGAGTTCGTGCCGGTCGCCGATCTGGTCGGCGGCGTCCTTGACTAGCATAAGGGTTGCAAATTCGTGTGCGCTGAGCATACCTGTCTCCCGATCGTTCGAATAACTGATGTAGGTCGGCGTCGGTTGAAGGCAGGGGCGCGCATGATTTCAGCGCGCGCTTCAGGACACATGACCCGGGGGTACCTCTGGCCGCGAAAAGCAGCGGGATTTGATAATAGGGCGGGGTCGTCATCCGGGGCAATTCGGGTCGTCCCGGATATTGGGAGTTTGAAAGCCGCCAATCGCGATTCTCACAGCCCGTGCACCACCTCCCTCACAAACGCCGCAATGACCTCCTCGTTCCTCGACAGAAGCAGAAACGATCCCACCCGTTTCGACACGAGCAGCCCCGCTTCGATCATCGACGCGACATGCGCCGAAACGGTCGACTGCGAGAGCCCGCTACGTACCTGAATCGCGCTTAGGGGCACGCCGCCATCGAATGCGGCGTGCGTCTGCGTGAAACCTTCCGGCGCTTTCAGCCACGCAAGAATCTCGCGCCGCAAAGGATTCGCGAGCGCCTTGTGTATGAGATCGGCGTCCATTTCAGAACATGTCCGCCGCAGGTTCGCTCTTCGCGGCCGGGACGACCGTCTCTTGCCCGGACCGCGATGCGATGAACGGACCCGTGATCATGCTCGAATAGCTCTGCCCCGGTCCGACCATCGGAAACACATCGGCGTTCTGATCGATCATCACTTCGAGAAAGGCCGGGCCATCGAACGCGACGAAGTCACGCAGCTTGTCTTCCAGTTCGCCCGGCGTCCGGACGCGACAGGCAAACTCGAAACCATCGGCCTGCGCCGCCAGCACGAAATCCTTGCGATGCAGCGCCTTGTCGCTCACGAACATGCGTCCGTCGTAGAAGAGACGTTGCCACTGCCGGATCATCCCGTCGCCGCAATTGTTGAGCAGCAGCACCTTGACCGGCACGCCGTAGGTGCTCGCCGTTTCCAGTTCGCCGACATTCATGCGGATGCTGCCGTCACCATCGATATCGATCACGAGCGCATCCGGCCGCGCGAACTGCGCGCCGATCGCCGCGGGCAATCCGAAGCCCATCGTTCCCATGCTTCCCGATGTCAGCAGGCTTCGAGGCTCGACGAAATCGAAGAACTGCGCGGCCCACATCTGATGCTGGCCCACGCCCGTGCTGATGATCGCCCGCCCGCCGGTGATGTCGCTGAGTTTCTCGATGACCCATTGCGGCTGAATCGCGCGACTGTCGCGATCGTAGTTCATGCCATGACTGCGCTTCAGATCGTTCACACGCTCGATCCAGTCGGAAGGCGCCCGCGATGCCGGACCGTGTTCCATCAGCGAAAGCAGCGCGCGTTTCGCGTCGCCTACGTGATTCCAGTGCGTCCGTTTGACTTTGTCGATCTCCGCTTCGTCGATGTCGATATGCGCGACATGGCGCGCTCCCGGTGCAAACGCATCGGGACGGCCGCCGGCCACGCGGTCATCGAATCGCGCACCCACGGCGATCAGGAAGTCGCAGTCTTCCACCGCGTAGTTCGCGCACGCAGCGCCGTGCATGCCCAGCATGCCGAGCACACGCTCATGTTTCGCGGGCATCGCGCCGAGTCCCATCAACGTCGTCACGACGGGAATCTCGTAGCGTTCGCTGAAGCGGCGCAATTCGGCCGTCGCACCGGACGCGATCACACCGCCGCCCACGTACAGAAGCGGCCGCCTGCTTTGTGCAAGCAGATCGAAGAATGCCGCGCATTTGCGTTCATCGAGACGATCGCCCTTCGCCATCTGACGAAGACGCTCCGAATAGCCGCGAAGCTGCAACGTGCCCTGCCCGCGATACACGCCCTTCCAGTTCTGGATGTCCTTCGGCACGTCCACGACGACCGGCCCTGGCCGTCCCGTGCGCGCGATCTCGAACGCGGTGCGCAGCGTCGGTTCCAGCTTGTCCGGATCGGTCACGAGAAACACCTGCTTCGCGCACGCCGACATGATGTTGAAGACCGGCGCCTCCTGAAACGCATCGCTGCCGATCGCGGCGCGCGGCACCTGTCCGCAGATGAGCACGACGGGCACCGAATCCCCGTTGCAGTCGGCGATCGGCGTGACCGCGTTCGTCGCGCCCGGACCCGACGTCACCATGAATACGCCGACCTTGCCGCTGGCTCTCGCATAGCCCGCCGCCATGAAGCCAGCCGCCTGCTCGTTGGCCGGCACGACGAAGCGGATCTGCTTCTGCGGCTCATCCGCATGCATTTCGTTGAAGCGGAAGACCGCGTCGTAGGTCGGCAGGATGGCGCCGCCGCTATATCCGAACAAGGTATCGACACCTTGTTCGGCAAGCACGCGCAGGATGATGTCGGCGCCTGAAATCGCCTCGTCGATGTGCTGGGTCATCGCCGCCTCACTTCGCGAATGCACGCGTGATGACATCGCTCTGTCGCGCGATATGCTCGCCGTGATAGCCCGGCGCCGTCGATGCGGAAGCAGCGGGTCCCACATACGACAGCGTCGCGCCCGCTGGCAGAATCTCACGCAACTGCGGCTCGACGAAACTCCACGCGCCCTGATTGCGTGCTTCCTCCTGACACCAGATCACGCGCTTCACGTTCGGATAGCGCGCGAGCACCGCCGCGAGCCCTTCGGATGGAAACGGATAAAGCTGTTCGACGCGGATGATCGGCGTATCGTCGATGCCATGCTTGCGGCGATAGTCGAGCAGCTCGAAATGCGCCTTCCCGGAAGTGACGATGACACGCTCCACGTTGCCGTCACGCGCCGCGTCCAGGGCTTCATCGGGCAGAATTTCATGGAACGCGCCGTGAGCCAGCTCGTCGAGCGTGCTGACCGCTTCCGCGTGCCTGAGCAGCGACTTGGGCGTCATCACGACGAGCGGACGGCGATCGAAAGCAAGCGCCTGCATGCGCAGCAGATGGAACATTTGCGCGGGCGTCGTCGGCTGCGTCACGCGCATGTTGTCCTGCGCGCTCAGTTGCAGATATCGTTCGAGCCGCGCCGATGCGTGCTCCGGGCCCGCGCCTTCCTGCCCGTGCGGCAGCAGCAAGGTCAACGCGCTGCGCTGTCCCCACTTGGCCGCGCCCGCCGCGATAAATTGATCGATGACGACCTGCGCGCCATTCGCGAAGTCGCCGAACTGCGCTTCCCAGATCACGAGCGCGTCGCGATTCACCGTGGAATAGCCGTATTCGAACGCGAGCACGGCTGCCTCGGAGAGAATCGAATTGGTCACCGTGAAGCGGCCCTGCACGTCGCGAACGTGATCGAGCGGGATGAACACGCCGTCGGCACGGCTCGCGCGCTTCTGGTTATGCAGCATCGCATGCCGATGATTGAACGTGCCTCGCGCGCTGTCCTGTCCGCTCAGACGCACATCGACGCCCGCGTGGAGCAGCGAAGCGAACGCGAGATGTTCGGCCATGCCCCAGTCCAGCGCCTTCGTTCCGCTCGCCATGTCGCGGCGCGCGTTCAGCAGCTTGTTGACGAGCGGATGAAGCTCATAGCCATCGGGCACGCTGGCTATGCGTCGCGCCAATACGCTCACTTGCTCTGGCGACGGCGGCTCGTAGCGCGTCGGGATAACCGCATCCGCTGCGCCCGATGCTTCGATGACCTCGCTGCCGCGCGCCTGATCGAAGACCTCACGCCGAGCGCCGACCAGCGCCTCCACCTGCTCCGCCGTCATCGCGCCCTGCGCGATCAGCTTGCGCGCATAGAGCGTGCGCACGCCGGGATGCGCCGCGATCGCGCGATACATCAGGGGCTGCGTGATCGCGGGCGTGTCCTGCTCCTGATGCCCGTGCTTGCGGAAGCAAACGAGATCGATCACCACGCTGCGCCTGAACTCCGTGCGATAGTCGAGCGCGAGGCGCACGGCCATCGCCACCGCTTCCGGATCGTCGCCGTTCACGTGCAGAACCGGCGCCTCGATCAGCTTGACGATATCGGTCGCATAGAACGACGAGCGCGTATCGCGCGGGTCCGAGGTCGTGAAGCCAATCTGATTGTTCACGACGACATGCACGGTCCCGCCCGTGCCATGCCCGCGCGTGTAGGAAAGGCTCAGCGTTTCCATCACGACGCCCTGACCCGACATCGCGGCATCGCCGTGAATTTCGACGGGCAGCACGCTGCCGGCATCGTCGGATATGATCGCATCCGCTTTCGCGCGCGCCATGCCCTGCACGACCGGATTCACGATTTCCAGATGCGACGGATTGAATGCGAGCACGACCTCCACCGCTCCGTCGGCGGTTTGCGTGAAGGTGCTGAATCCCTTGTGATATTTGACGTCGCCTTCCGGAAGCGTGTCCGCGTGCCTGCCTTCGAACTCGTCGAAGAGCGCGTCGAGCGGCTTGCCCGCGACGTTGACCAGCACGTTCAGGCGTCCGCGATGCGCCATGCCCATCACGACGGAGCGCACCTTCTTCGACGCGCCGTATCGCACGAGTTCATCGAGCAATACGATCAGCGATTCGCCGCCTTCGAGCGAAAAACGCTTCTGTCCGACATAGCGCGTGTGAAGATGCTTTTCGAGTCCCTCGGCCGCGCTCAGGCGTTCGAGAAAACGGCGCTGGTCCGCGGTCGAAAACGATGGCTTCGCCCGCGTGGATTCGAGTCGCATCTGCCACCAGCGCCGTTCGTTCGCGTCGGTGAGATGCATGAACTCCGCGCCGAGCGTGCCCGTGTAGGTTTGCTCCAGCGCAGCGACGATCTCTTCGAGCGTCGCGTCCTCGTCGAAGAAGTACGTGTCGGCGGTGCTGAATCGCGTGGTCATGTCCGCCGCCGTCAAACCGTAGTACGCGGGCGTGAGTTCGACAAGCGCGCGCGGCGGCTCCCATTGCAGCGGGTCCAGGCGGGCCGTGCGCGTGCCGACCGTCCTGAACGCCGCGATGAGCGCCTGCACCGCGACCTGCTTTCTTGCAAGCGCAAGTCCGCCATCGCGCGACATCGGCGTGTCATGCCGCCCTTTGGCAAGCTCGATGAAGCTCGACACCACGGGCGCGTGCGGCTCGTCATCGCGATCGCTTCCGTCGATGGCGGGTGTGTCGTTCAGCGCATCGAACCAGGCGCGCCATTCATCGGTGACCGATGACGGATCGCCCAGATAGGCTTCGTACTGCTCTTCGACATACGGCGCATTGGCGCCGAACAGAAATGAGTTTTGATGTGTCTCGATCAACATGATGACTATCCTTCGAATGCTTTCTCGAGATGAAGTCTAGTCAGCCACGCTCGCTGCGGCTCATGCATTTGGCGCGTTGTCTGGCCAGTCGATGCCGGATTTGGGCCACGCCCGCTTGGGCGCGATCAGGCGTTCGCTTGTTACATCGAAGCAAAAGTCAATTACCGGGCAAGGCGTACTTCGCGCGCGAGCGTTGGGATAGACTGGGCCGTCCCCAGCGATTGAAGCTCCTACTTAACGAAGGTCACGGCATGAAAGTCGCCATTGTTCTGTTCGACGGCGTGCAGGCACTCGACGTTGCAGGCCCGCTCGACGTGTTCGCGGAAGCCAACACGCATCTCCCCGATCATCAGCGTTATGAAGTCTCGCTCGTCGGGCGCGAAGCGGGCATGGTCACGTGCTCGAACGGGATGCAGATCGTCGTCCCGGTCGGCTATCTCGATTCCGATACGCAATACGACTTGCTGCTGGTGGCCGGCGGACCGAACCTGCCCGACTGGAACCCGCCCCACGACTTCATCTCGTGGCTTCAAAAGCAGGTGCGCGGCGCCGCGCGGTTCGGCTCGGTCTGCAACGGCGCATTCGTGCTGGGACATGCCGGCTTGCTCGACGGCATGCAGGTCACGACGCACTGGGCCGATGCGGGCCGCCTCGGCAAGGCGTTCCCGCGCGCATGCGTGCAGCCCGACAAAATCTTCATTCGCGATGGCCGCCTTTTCACCTCCGCCGGCGTATCGGCGGGCATCGATCTGTGTCTGGCGCTCGTGGCGGAAGACTGGGGACACGAACAGGCGGTTCGCGTCGCCAAGCGCCTCGTGGTCTACATTCAGCGCGAAGGCGGGCAGTCGCAGTACAGCCCTTATGTCGCGGCGGACAAGGAAGAAGCGCCGATCATCGGCAAGGTGCATCAGTATGTGACGGATCATATCGGCGACGCGCTTTCCATCGAGCAACTGGCCAGCGCGGTTTCGGTGAGCCGTCGCACGTTCTCGCGAGTGTTCGCGAAGTACGCGCAGGTGACGCCCTCGGCGTTCGTCGAACAGGTTCGCGTCGATACCGCGAGGAAGCTGCTCGAATCGAGCGATGCGCCGCTGAAGACCGTCGCATTCAAGTGCGGTTTTCATAACGCCACGCACATGCGCACGACTTTCTCCCGGCGCCTGAACGTCACGCCGAAGCAGTATCGCGAGCGTTTTCGTGGCACGGCGCAAATCAGCACGCTGCCGAGGCCGCTGGCTCATGAAGACGTCGCCAAGGAATTCGTGCTGGAGGAACTGGCGGAAGCCGCATAGGTCTTGCATGAGCACGACGCCTGTGACCGACACCTCGCCCTTTCTTGCGGATATCGTCGCGCCGAAGTTATCGGTGATTTTCTGCGGCATCAATCCGGGGATGCTTGCCGCATCGACGGGACATCACTTCGCGGGACGAGGCAATCGCTTCTGGCGGGTCGTGCATCTCGCTGGCTTCACGCCGGAGCAGTTGCAGCCCGAAGACGATCTCGCGTTCCTTCGATACGGATACGGCCTCACCACCGCAGTCGCGCGTGCGACCGCGCGCGCCGATGAGTTGTCGCGGTCCGAGATCGAGGCCGCGGCGTCGGCGTTCGAGCAGAAGATCGCGAGTCTCGCGCCCCGGTATATCGCGTTTCTGGGGAAGATGGCGCTGTCGGCCATTACCGGCAAGCGCGATATCGCATGGGGACTTCAGGCCGAACCGTTCGGCGGCGTGCATGCATGGGTGTTGCCGAACCCGAGCGGTCTGAATCGCTCCTTCAGCCTCGATGCATTGGAGAGCGCATATCGCGAGCTTCACACGGCCGTTGCATCGGCAGATGAGGATCACGCCGCGCGATCGGCGTAAGCGCGCGGCGCTTTTTCTCTGTGCCCGCATCGCAACTGCGTGTTCTTGCGCAAGGTCTCGGTCACGAATTCCAGAAACGCGCGAACCTTTCCGCTTGCGCCGCGACGCTCCACATGCAGCACGCTTACCGGCAAGGGATCGGTCTCGAATGACGTGAATATCGGCTTTAGTCTGCGTCTCAACACGTCGGGCGCCGCCTGATAGGAAAGCAACTGCGTGATGCCGACACCATCGCGCGCGGCGGCGATCGCAGCAGGCGCGAGATCGACGATCATGCGCGGCTGAAGCCGCACCGGCAACCTCGCGCCCCGCTCCGCGAACACCCATTCGTGCGGATGCGTGACGCCCGTGAAAGACACGCAGTCATGCCGCGTCAATTCCCTCGGATGAACAGGTTCGCCGCGAGCTTCGAGATAGGCCGGCGCGGCGTACGTCCGACGCCGAACGAAACCCAACGGCACCGCGAACGTCGTCGAGTCACCGAGATGACCGATACGAATGGCGACATCCACGCCTTCCTCCAGCAAGCGCGTGGTGCGGTCCACATACACGGCATGGATGCCGACATCCGGATAACGCAACGCGAACGCATTGATGAGCGGCGCCACGAATCGCTGGCCGAAGAGCACGGGCGCCGAGATGGTCAACGTTCCCACCGGCTTGACGTGATAAGCGCCGATGCTCGCGTCCGCATCCGCGACGGCATCGAGCACCTGCCGGCAGGTGTCGAGATACACCGTGCCTGCATCGGTTGGCCGCACTGAACGCGTCGTGCGCGCGACGAGTTGAGCGCCGATGCGCGCTTCGAGCGAGTTGAGCGCACGCGAAACCGCCGCCGTCGACAAGCCCAGCTTTTCCGATGCCCTCGTGAAGCCGCCGCCATCGACGATGGCGACGAACACTTCCATCTCACGCAATCTGTCCATTCCGAATCCCGCCCACAAGCTGTTTGCGTTGCGATTGTAGGCAGCATGTCCGGCGAAGCGGTGAGCGGCGCATCGACATGGCCCGAATCGGACGCACTTTGGCCGATGGCGAACCGTTGCATGCGCATTCGATGACCTTGGCCGAATCGGCACATTCATTGGCCCGATTGCGCTGTCGCTCGTCCTTCAACAACGAAGTTTCGTCGCCGACAATAAAGCTACGCGATGCGTGGCCAATATGCCCCATCGATTTGCATCGTTTCACTAACTAATCGAAGAGCCTCATATGTTCTCTGCCATGCTGGAAGTCAATCCCGTTCCCGAGCAATTCGACGCCTACCTCGGCATGGCGAAGATGCTGCGGCCCGAGCTCGAAAAGATCGATGGTTTCATCGACAACATGCGCTACGCGAGCCTGACCCGCGACGGCTGGCTGCTGTCGTTGTCGAGCTGGCGCGATGAGAAGTCGCTCGTGCGCTGGCGTACCGAGGCTCGGCATCACAAGATCATGCAGGCCGCGCGCGACCGCGTGTTCGCGGACTATCGTCTGCGCATCGGTCAGGTCGTCGCGGACACGCACATTCCCGAAGGACAAGCGTTGCTGGAACAGCGTCTGGATGCCACGGAAATTGGTGAAGGCAAGGCCGTGACGCTGCTCGATGCGAGCCGCAAGCCCGCGTGGATAAAGCAGACAGGCGCGCAAGGCGTCGCTGAATCGCTGGGGCTCGATCTGGCAGCGCCTGGCCTCGTCGCGTGGGATGTCTTCGATGCGCTGCTCGCGCCGGGGAACGTCATCGCCGTGGCGACGTGGCGCGATCAAAGCGCCGCCGATGCGTTCTCACGCGAAGCCACGCTGCCGATCGATGTGCGCCTGCGCCACATTCGCGTGATTCGCGAGTACGGCATGTTCGATCGCCGCGAAGCGCCGCAATACTTCGAAGAGGCACAACGCAGGATGTGATGGGCACGCATATGAACACGACCGAATCCGTTCTCGACGCGCCTCGCGAAACAACCGCCGAACGCGCGCCCGTGAAGCAGCCCGCGCTCTCGCGGCGTCTTGCCGCGGGCCTGATCGGGATGCTGCTCGCGTCCCTGCTCGCGATATTGAACGAGCAGGTCACCGCATTCGCGATGGCCGACATCCAGGGCGCGCTCTCGATCGGACACGACGACGGAACCTGGCTCACCACCCTGTTCGAAGCGGCCAACGTCGCGACGATGGTCTTTGCGCCGTGGTTCGGCATCACGTTCACGCTCAAGCGATTCACCATCGGCGCCGTACTGGCCACGATGTTCTTCGGCGTACTGTGTCCGTTCGCGCCGAACCTTCCGGCGCTCTATACGTTGCGTGTGTTGCAGGGCATCGCCGGCGGTTGTCTGCCGCCGATGCTCATCATCGTGGCGCTGCGTTATCTGCCGCCGAAAATCAAGCTATACGGGCTTGCCGGATACGCGATGACGGCGATCTTCGGGCCCGCGCTCGGAACGCCGCTCGCCGCTTTGTGGACCGAGTATGCGAGCTGGAAGATGGCTTTCTGGCAGATCGTGCCGCTCGGCGTGCTGAGTTGCATCGCGATCCAGCAAGGTCTTCCCGACGATCCGCTCAAGCTGGAACGCATTCGCGCCTTCAACTGGACGGGGTTCCTCACCGGATGCCCGGCCATCGCGATGCTCGTGATCGGCCTGTTGCAAGGCGATCGTCTGGACTGGCTGAACTCGGATTTCATACGCGTGATGTTCATCGGCGGAACTGCGTTGCTGGCGGTGTTTCTCGTCAACGAATGGTTTCATCCGGTGCCGTTCTTCAAGCTCCAGTTGCTGTCGCGAAGAAACTTTGCGCACGGACTCACGACGCTCGCTGGCGCCGTGATCCTGCTGGTCGGCGTGGCCGCGATACCGGGACAGCATCTCGCGAGGATTCACGCGTACCGGCCGCTGCAGACGGCGCCGCTGTCGTTGCTGGTCGCGCTTCCGCTCCTGCTTGCGCTGCCATTGACGGCCGCGCTGCTGAACCTGAAACGCGTCGATTCGCGCTGGGTGATGGCGGGCGGTCTCTCGCTGATGATCGCGACCTGCCTGATGGGAAGCTTCATGACGTCCGAATGGATCCGCGACAACTTCTATCTGCTTCAGTCCTTGCAGATCGCCGCGCAACCGATGGTGATTCTCGCCATCCTGATGGGCGTTACCACAGGTTTGCCGCCAGCCGAAGGCCCCTTCGCCTCCGCGATGTTCAACTCGCTCAAGACCTTCAGCGCCGCTGCCGCGACCGCGTTGATCGAAGGACTCGGCACGGCTCGCGAACGCTTCCATTCGACCATGCTCGTGGATCAGCTCGGCAATCGGGCGCTCGTCACGAGTCAGGGCATCGATACGGCCAGTGGTCTCAGCGAACTCGCCCATCGCGTGCATGAACAGGCATTGGTGCTGATGTCCGCCGATCTCTATCGCGTGATGGCGTGTGTTGCCATCGCGCTTCTTTTCCTCGTTCCGGTGTTGCCCGTGCGGATCTTTCCGCCGTGGACCGCTACGCCGCCCTCTTCCCATTAAGGGAGGCTTTCATGTCATCCATCATCCGCTCTCGTTCCAGACTCATTCGCATTGCAACGCCGGTGATCGCGCTCGCCGTCGTCGCGTGGGCGGGCGTCAGGCTTCTTTCCGATTCGACCAGCCAATCCACGAACGATGCCTATGTTCAGGCCGATTTCACGCTCGTCGCGCCGCGCGTCGCTGGCCAGATTGCCGATGTGCTCGTCGATGACAATCAATCGGTCAAGGCGGGCCAGGTGCTCGTGCGTATCGACGATAGCGATTTACACGCCGCGCTGATGAGCGCGCAGGCCGACGTAAGCGCGGCGAGCGCCGCCGTCGCGAACTTCGATGCCGAAATCGCGCGGCATCCGTCGCTTGTCGATCAGGCTCGCGCGACACTGCGATCCGACGACGCCGCCATCGAGTTCGCGCGGGCCAACGCATCGCGCTATCAAAATCTTTCGGACACGGGCGCGGGCACCGCGCAGGAGCAGCAGCGCGCGGCCAGCACGCTCGCTCAGCAGCTCGCGCAACAGGCCCACGACCGCGCCGCGCTGACCACGACCGAGCAGAACCTCGATGTGCTGCGCACCCAGCGCGACAAGGCGGCAGGCGCGCTGGCACGCGCGGAAGCGGCGCTCGCGCAGGCGAAGCTGAACCTGTCGTACACGGAGATTCACGCGCCCGTCGACGGCAAGGTCGGAAGGCGCTCCGCGCGCGTCGGCGCATTCGTCACGGCGGGCGCGCCGATGCTCGCCATCGTTCCGCTCGCGGATGCTTATGTCGTCGCCAATTTTCAGGAGAACCAGATCACGAAGATGCGTCCCGGAGAGAGCGTGCGGATCAGGATCGACAGCTTTCCCGGCGTGATCATCAAAGGCCGTGTCGATAGTCTCGCGCCCGCCACCGGCGTGAGCTTCGCGCCGATCGCGCCGGACAACGCAACCGGCAACTTCACGAAGATCGTCCAGCGCGTGCCGGTCAAGATCACGATCGATCGCGGGCAGAAAGCCGCATCGGCGCTGAGCGTGGGTCTTTCGGTCGAGGCGGAAGTGGCGGTCGGCCGGCATGGCGAGACGCTTGCGCAAGAAGGAGGTGCGAAATGAACGAGAACGACATTTCCCTGCGCGCGATCGCGCTCGCCATCCTGGCTTGTCTGACGATGGCGGGCTGCACGGTCGGGCCGGACTTCGAGCACCCGAAGACCGCGACACCGGACGTCTTCGAGCGCACGCAGACGGCGCAGGCATCGAGCAGGACGGTGGAAGCTGACTTCAATCCGGACTGGTGGACGCTGTTCGACGATCCCGTTCTGAACGCGCTGGAAAAGCGCCTCGCCGACGATAACCTCGACGTGGCCGCGGCGTCCGCACGTTTGCGTCAAAGCCGCGCGGAACAGCGCGTTGCGGGCGCGGCCGCGCTTCCGACGCTCGACGGCGCGGCATCGTATAACCGCGAGCGCGGCAGCGAGAACGGCATTCTGTCGTTGCTCGGGGTCACGCCGTCGCAAAGCCAGCCGCAATCGGCGTCGGGGAACGCGCCGCTCGGCGTGTCGGGGATGCCGGGCTCCAAGGGCTCGCCCGCCTACAACCTGTATCAGGCCGGCTTCGATGCCTCGTGGGAACTCGACATCTGGGGCCGCGTGCGGCGCGGTGTCGAAGCCGCGAGCGCCTTGTCGGATGCTTCGTTCGAAGATCGCAATGCGATTCTGCTCTCGGCGCGTGCGGAGCTCGCGCGCGACTATATTGAACTGCGCGATACGCAGTCGCTGCTCGATATCACGAAGCAGAACCTCGATATCGCTCGCGATGCGGTGAGGCTCACGAAAATCCGCGTGCGCGAAGGCGTTACGACGGACCTCGATGTCGCCAATGCTTCGGCGCAAATGGAAACGATCGAGAGCCTGATTCCGACGCTCGAATCGCGCCGCGATACGACGATCAACGCGATCGGCGTGTTGCTCGGCGAGCAGCCCGGCGCGCTGCGGGACATGCTGGGCGATGCGCGCGATGTGCCGAAGCTGCCTGCGCAGGTGCCTATCGGATTTCCATCGGAGCTGGCGGAGCGCCGGCCGGACATCAAGAAGGCCGACGCGCAACTGCATGCGGCCACGGCGTCGATCGGCATGGCGAAGGCCGATTTCTATCCGCGTATTTCGTTGAACGGGAGCGCGGGGTTTCAGAGTCTTCAGCTTTCCAGTCTTGCCGATTGGGCGTCGGGGCAATTTGTTGTCGGGCCTTCGATTACGTTCCCGATTTTTGAAGGCCGGCGGTTGAAGGGCACGTTGGAGCTTCGGGAAGCGCAGCAGCAGGAAGCGGCGATTCTCTATAAACGCACGGTGCTCGAGGCTTGGCGTGAGGTGGACGATGCGCTGCTCGTGTATGACGCTGAGCAGCGGCGGCGTGATCGGTTGGCTTCGGCGGTGAGTTTGAATGAACGGGCGCTCGGGGTCGCGCAACAACGGTATAAGGCTGGGGCGCTTGATTATCTGGACGTGCTTAATGTGCAGAAGCAATTGCTCGCGGCGCAAAGCGATCTTGAGCGGAGTAAGGCGACGGCTGCGGAGAATCTCGTTACGTTGTGCAAGTCGCTGGGGGGGTGGGTGGGAGGGGGGTTATTAGGGGCGGTGAATGTGGATGATCGGAGGGTGGCAGTCGGGTTAGTTTGGGCTCGGTTTTTTGCGCGTGTTGTTTAGTGGTTGTTCGCGGATTTGCGGGGGCGGCGCTTGTCGACTCGTTGCGGCAACTAGGGCCGATTTGGGCGGCTCTTAAGGCGTAACGGACGTTCGTCGAGTCGCATTGGAAGGCGGGAGGTCGGCCTTTGCGGACGCTCGACGAGCTTTCCTTGGACGTCGGCAATATGGCGGATTGTCGCCGTTGACAGCTCGCGCAGCGGATGGGCCGTTTCCTGCAATCGCCAACTCACAATTTCGATCTGTACAGTCGATGATTGACCGCCGGGAGAAGCTCGGGCTCCCCTCATTTGTCTGAGGGGAGAACGGCGCTTTTTTCAAGGCGTTACTACATGGCATCTTCCACCTTCTTACTCCACCTTCTGACTCAGCCAAAAATATTGGAAGGATGGCCGAGTTCCCCGTCATAGAGCGTCGCCGCAAGATCCGAAGATGCCCAGCCGCGACTTTTTGCATCGGATCGTTGGGCGTACAATCGCATCTCAAAAAAGAACTCGGTCAACATCGCCGACCAATGAATACGAAGGGTAGTCATCCGTGAAAGTCGCATTTATCTATGCAATCTCGGCTGTGATCTGCAGCATTATCCTAGCGGAAGCCTTCAAGGGTGGAATGGACAAGCTCCGATTCATGCCGACTCAAGGTAACTGGACCGTCCAACGTCAGGACAGCGAGGGCTGGCTTCTTTTTGACAAGGAAACGGGCCAGATGTGCTATGTGCGAGCGGGCTCCAATGGCCGGGCCGACTGCACGAAGCTGACGACGTACTAATGACGCGTTATGACATGGAGCACAGCCTCTGTCGGGCTAGTGCCACTCAATTCCATTGCTACGGATTGGACCCGCATGCAGCCGAATCTGTTTGACTTCGCACCCTCGGAACTGTCGCAGGATGCATTTTTGTGCTGGGCTCTGACCCACGCGGACCCGGAGCGCGGCAAGGACCGTTCGGAGATTCAGGCCCTTGGGCACGCGTTCCTTAGTGCGATATTCGCTAAGGATGATACGGCCTCGCCGCCACCGCAGATTCGAAGCGTCAAGGTGCGACGCCAGGTCCAGAGCATTGATATCCTCGTTGAGGTGAACGAGAGCATCGCGATTGTTCTAGAAGACAAGGTTGGCACCACTGAGCACTCCGACCAACTCGCAAGGTATAGAAAGGTTGTCGCGAAGCGAGGTTACGGCGAGGAAGGCAAGCGGATCATTCTAATTTATCTTCAAACCGGCAACCAGTGCACCTATAAACAGGTCCGGGACGCCGGCTATCACGTATTCAGTCGTCTCGACCTGCTCGCGCTTCTGGAAGGACCAGTCGGCAGTTTTGCACAGGATCGAAGCGATATCGTACTGGATTTCACGCGACGTCTTCGACGCATCGAGGCGGAGGTTCAGAGTTATAAGGAGCTCGCCTATAAAGACTGGACGGCCAACGCGCGGATGGGTTTCCTTATGGCGTTGCAACAGGCATTTCCTTCGGCGCGATGGCGCTATGTGGCGAACAAGGGCGGCGGGCTATTCGCATTCTTCTGGGGCGGAAAGAAAGCGGAAGAGGATGTCAATCTCTATTTACAAGTGGAGGCGTCGACGGCCCGTCTCGGTCTTTGCGTCAAGCTCGACACAACACGTAAGGAGGATCTTAAGGTCTTGCGGAAGAAATGGCATAAGGTCATCCTCGCATTAGCTCCTTCCCTGGAACTGGAAGCCACTCGCCCTTCCAAGTTTGGGAGCGGCAAGACGATGACCGTCGCCACGTTCCGCGACTTTCCTATTCTTGACGCGCAAGGTCGAGTCGACGTGCCGATGATATGCGATTTAATGGGCAGAGCAGAGAATCTGTTGGAGGTGTGCTTGGCACATACTGTTCGTCCGCGCGAGGCAACGGAGCTTCCCTGCCCGCGATTACGGTTGCTGGAGATTCGGTCGCGACGTTCGAAGGTAGATCTCTCCATGATTGGTCAACGGGCTTGTTATCGCCACCCACCGATTGTCGACAATTCAGCGCTGGACATCGAATGACCCTCCTTGGCCGAACCCAGAACTTTTTGCAGCCGGACATGCTCTTCCAGAGAGCCAGATAAATGAACTGCCCTTCGAGAACTTCCTTTGACGCTGATTGCAGTGTCGTAACAACTCGCTGACAATGATGCAGGCGTGCTATTACGCAAATGCCTTAAAGCGCGGATCACGTTGCGGTCGGGCTTGCGGTCGTCAACCGACGCATCGCGACTGCAGCGCCGTTCACGATGGGCGCGCTCCACGGATCGGCCGGCAAACTCCACGTGCGCAATGCCTTGGCGGAGGCCGCCACAAACGCTCCCCGATGCCTCATTGATGCATCGGCGCAAAGGCCACAACGACGCGACCTGAATACAATGGACGACCCAGAATCGCTTTCCCTGGCACTGCCCGACGGCTCTCAGGTCTCTGCGCTCCTCCGAGTGCCGGAGGACGCGCGAGCCCTATATGTCTTCGCGCACGGTGCCGGGGCGGGCATGCGGCACGCCGGCATGTCGTCATTGGCCGACGCGCTTGCGGCGGCCAATGTCGCCACATTGCGCTACCAGTTTCCGTACATGGAGCGGGGCTCCAAGCGGGTAGACTCGCCGGCCGTGGCACATGCTGCTGTGCAAGCAGCCGTCGCAGAGGCCCGCCGGCGGCTGCCAGCCCTGCCGCTCTTCGCGGGAGGCAGGTCGTTCGGCGGCCGCATGACGTCCCAGGCCCAAGCCATCTCCCCGCTCGACGGCGTGCGTGGCCTCGCTTTCGTCGCGTTCCCGCTGCACCCGGCGGGCGCGCCCGGCGTGGAGCGGGCACACCACCTGGCGGACGTCACGGTGCCGATTCTCTTCCTGCAGGGCACGCGCGACAAGCTGGCCGAACTTCACCTGCTGACGTCCGTCGTCGAGACGCTCGGGCCACGCGCCACGCTGCGTGTGGTGGACGACGCAGATCATTCGTTCCACGTGCGCGCGTCCTCCGGCCGGACCGACGCGGAGGTCGTGCTCGAACTAGCACGGACGATGTCGGCGTGGTTCTTCGCCGAAGGAGAGTCCGTGCGCGTTACCTGAGCAAGTGCAGGAATGCTTGTAGCAGAGTCGGGACGGGGAGCCGGCGAACTCGCCGTGCTGCATTCGCCCGCTCGATCCCTTTGCTATCCCCAGATGGTCTGTCGCATAGCCACGATAAGCGACGCCTGTCGCGTCGGCGGCGTTTTCCCAGTGCCGAGTGAGTGAATTTGTCAGATCCGCTTGCGGTGATCTCGCCCCCGGAAATCGCGGAGGGCCATCTGCTTTGATTTGGCTGGCGCCGATTCGTGAGCGACCGCTTAAGGATGCGGCCGGAACCAGATGGCGGAGCGTCGAACAACGCGCACTGGCCGGTCACCGCCAGACGCGGTCGCTCGAAACCGCCCCCCTACCGGCCGCTCGAGCCGGCGTCGTCTGTACGACCGCTATCAAGGAGAACCGGCTGGCCGCAGCCTCACCGATAACTGGAATCTCGACGATAAGAGTTGTACTGCCATGTCATCGACGCAATCCACCTTGCGCGACATCGACCGCCGCTATGCGGGCGCGCCGGCCGTCGCCACCGACGCCGCGCGGGAAACCACCGGACAGATTGGCGCGCGGCTCGACCGGCTGCCGGCGACGCGCACGATCTGGTCGCTGGTCGTGCTCATCTCGCTCGGTGGTTCTTCGAGTTCTACGAGTTGTTCGCGACAGCGTACATCGCACCGGGCATCATCCGTTCAGGACTGCTGCATGCCACGTCGAGCGGCTTTTTGAGCTTCGACAGCGTGGCCAGCTTCATCGCCGCCTCGTTTCTCGGCCTGCTGATCGGCACGATGATGTTCGGCACCGTTGCCGACCGGCCCGGCCGCCGCTCGGTGTTCACGCTGTCGCTGCTCTGGTACACCGCGTCGGCCGCCATCATGGCATTCCAGACCACGCCGCTCGGCCTTAACTTCTGGCGTCTGATGGTCGGCATCGGGCTAGGCGTCGAGCTCGTGACGATCGATGGTTACCTGAGCGAGCTGGTGCCGAAGCACGTGCGCGGCCGCGCTTTCGCGCTGAATCAGCTCGTCACGTATCTCGCGGTGCCGGTCATCGCGTGTCTCGCGTGGCGGCTCGTCCCGCTCGCGCCGTTTGGCTTCGACGGCTGGCGCTGGGTCGTATTGATGGGATCAGCGGGCGCAGTCGTGATCTGGGTGGTCCGGTTGCGCGTGCCGGAAAGCCCGCGCTGGCTCGCCGCGCGTGGCCGCCACGAGGAAGCGAACGCGGTAATGGAAGCGCTCGAAGCACGGGTCGCGCGCGAATCGGGCGCTTCGCTGCCCTCGCCTGCTGCGGAGACCGGAGAGGTGGTCGAACAGGGCCGCCTCAGCGAGATATTCCGTCCGCCGTATCGTTCGCGCACGCTGATGCTGTCCATCTTCCACGTGTTCCAGACGGTCGGGCTCTACGGTTTCTCGAACTGGGTGCCGACCTTCCTGATGCATCAGGGAATCGAAGTGACCGCGAGCCTCGCGTACACGCTCGGTATCACGCTCGTTGCGCCTTGCGGGCCGCTCATTGCGATGTGGTACGGAGATCGTGTCGAGCGTAAATAGCAGATCGTCGGTTCGGCGATGCTGGTGGCCATCGCCGGACTCTGCTTTGCGCAATCGCGCGCGCCCGGCCTGACGGTGCTGGCCGGCGCGCCGGTGACGCTCGGAGCAACGACACTGTCGTACAACTTCCATGCCTATCAGTCGGAGCTCTATCCGACGCGAGTGCGGGCGCGGGCGATCGGCTTCGTCTATGCGTGGAGCCGGCTCTCCGGCATCTTCAGCGGCTTTCTGGTCGCCTATGCGCTGCGCGGCGGCGGTGTGTCGGCCGCGCTTCTGTTGATCGCCGCATGCATGGGCATCGATGCCCTGGTGATTGCCGTTCTGGGACCGGCGACGCGCGGGAAGTCGCTGGAGTCGATTTCGCACTAAGCTTTGCAAAGCGCGCCTGCGACGGTGCAGACGGTCGCGTGTGGCCGGCCGCCGTCCGGACTTTCACACGGCGTCAAAAGCTGGCCCAAAACGTTTCATTCGACGTGTCGATACTGGACAGTAGCCACGCCCAGGCGATGCCCATCCGCGTAAAGGAGTTCCGCCCATGCGTTCCTTCCTTCGCCCGCTCAAACGCTCGTCGTTCGTACTCGTTGTCCTCGCGGCGACAGTGGGCACATCTGCTGTCGCGTTTGCGGCCGATCCCACCGATACGAGCGTCGAAGAGGCACCCTTTCTCGCCGAAAACGACAAGGCGATGACGAAGATGATGGACGACATGTCCATCAAGCCCACAGGCGACGTCGATCGGGACTTCGTGGCGATGATGGTCCCGCACCATCAGGGCGCGCTCGACATGGCGCAGGCCGAGTTGCGCTACGGACACAACGAACAACTGCGCCGCATTGCCCAGGAGATCGTGGTCGAGCAACAGCAGGAAATCGTCGCGATGCGGCTCGCGCTGGGTCAGCCGCTGCCGGCGCGCGCCACAGCACCCGACCAGCCGGCGCACGCATCCGCCCCGGCACCGTCGCATTCGATGTCTCATGACACGGCTCACATGAACATGCAGAAGGAGTCTCGATGAAAACCACGTCCAGTGTCGTGACCGCCCTGGCGGTCTTCGCCCTCGCCGCAGCGCGGTCCGTGCTGGCTGGCCAGGCGCCAGGTTTGCTGGCCGATCCGGACATCCCGGTCAGCCACCATGACCGCGTGTATGCGGCCGAGCAGTTCTCCAACACAGTCTCCGTGACCGACCCTGCGGATAACCACCTGGTCGGGGTCATTCGCCTCGGCGATCCGGCGCCCGCCAGCTTCAGCCCGCTGTACCGTGGGCAGGTGCTCGTGCACGGCATGGGCTTCTCGCCGGACCACCACACACTCGCAGTCGTGTCGATCGGTTCCAATTCCGTCACGTTCATCGACACGCAGACGAACGCGATCAGGCATGTCACCTACGTCGGCCGCTCCCCGCACGAGGCGTTCTTCACGCCGGACGGCAAGGAAGTCTGGGTGACCGTGCGCGGTGAAAACTATGTCGACGTCCTTGACGGCAAGACTTTTGAAGAGAAGATGCGCATCACCGTTCCCGCGGGGCCCGGCATGCAGATCTTTTCTCCGGACGGCAAGTATGGATATGTGTGTTCGTCGTTCAATCCCGAGATCGAGGTGATCTCAGTGGCCGACCACCAGATTGTTGGCAAGGTCATGCAGGCAAGCCCCTTCTGTCCCGACCTCGCGGCGACGCCGGACGGCAAGCAGGTCTGGTTCACGCTGAAGGATATAGGAAAGACCCAGGTGTTCGACGCGCACCCGCCCTTCGCATTGCTGACAACGATCGACACCGGTCCGATCACCAATCACGTCAACATCGTACACAACGCAAATGGGATGTTTGCCTACGTGACCGTGGGCGGGCTTAATCAGGTGAAGGTTTTCCGGACCGACGATTTCTCGCAGGTCGCGACGATTCCGGTCGGCAACTTGCCGCATGGCATCTGGCCGTCAGGCGATGGCAGCCGCGTCTACGTTGGCCTCGAGAACGCCGATATGATGACTGCCATCGATACGCTAACGAACAAGGTCATCGCCAATGTAGCGATCGGGCAGGCGCCACAGGCGGTCGCCTATGTGCCGAATGCCGTGCCGGACGGCGATGGCACCCAGAATATACAAGCGCTCGGATTGGCTGGGCAAACCATCCATCTCGCGCTAATGCCCGCTGGCACGGGCAAACCGGGGGGCGCCGCGAACGCCCCCACCACCGTCACTCTGTTCGATCAGGGACTGGTTCAGGTTCTCCAGGCTGCCGTCACCGGGTTGCAGCCGAAGCAGTCCTACGTGCTGGGTTTTTCGGACAAGTTCGACGGCACCGGCAACGTAGAGCCGCTCGCCAACTTCACGACGAACCCGGCCGGCGCTGCAATTGTCAATGCGCTGGGCCAGATTCGCCAGGTCGTCGCACCGGGAGACGCCACGGATCGCGACAGACGCCGCTATCTTGTGATCGCTCCGCTAGTATCGGGTAAGCCGGGTGCGGTGGTGCAGATTCAGGCGCTTTAAAAGCCGCAACGCGTTCGGTCGCTCTTTCCAAATCAAACGTGGGCGATCTGAGGCAACATTCGGACGAGGCGCGGAAGCAACTCCGTGACCGGCACGCGTACTGCATCGGTCAACTCCCGGATAGCGACGCGTTCCCCGCCGGCAGACGAACCAGGCATGCGCATCGCCCGCGAGTCGCGCGCCACCGCGAGATTCGCAGCGATCGCGCCTTCATCGATGTCGACCCGAGCAGGATGCAGCAAAGTTGATAGTGCCTGTGGATGATCGCGACGGTGAGTTCGTACCAACCCGCCGTGCAACCATTTCATGCTTTGCGGGCTCCTCACGCCTTTAAGCCTATGCTTTTCAGGCATGGAGACGAGCCTCGAAAGTCTTTCTCGTCTGAAGGCCTAACCGCTAATCTGCGTGCAGGAGCCAGAGCATTCCGGCGGACCTGAACAGATCGCGGTCTTCCAGTTTTTCTCGTTTCCCGTCGACGCGCGCTACATATCGAGTGATGAATTCGACGCGCGCACCTGGGCGCCATAGCTCTGGCGACTTGCACTTGTCATGATCTACTCTATCGGAGCCACAAATGACCCAATCCGTAGTCCTTATCACTGGCGCCCTCACCGGCATCGGCCGCGCAACCGCTTTTGCGTTTGCCCGCTCGGGCGCACGCCTCGTCGTGTCGGGCCGCCGCGTCGCACAGGGTGAGGCGCTCGAGGCAGAACTCCGCGAATCAGGCGCAGAAGCGTTCTTTGTACAGGCCGACGTACGCCGCGACGAAGACGTGCGTCGCCTAGTCGATGAAACCGTTGCCCGCTTTGGCCGGCTCGACATCGCAGTCAACAATGCCGGCACGGAAGGCCGGCCGGGGCCGGTGATGGAGCAGACCGCCGAGAGTTATGCCGATACCTTCGACACCAACGTGCTCGGCACGTTGCTGAGTCTCAAGCACGAACTGCGCGTGATGACCGCGCAGAAAGCCGGAAGCATCGTCAACATATCTTCGACTTATGGTCACGAGGGCGCCGCGTTCGCCTCGGTGTATGCGGGCAGCAAGCACGCCGTGGAAGGCATCACGAAATCGGCCGCGCTCGAGGCCGCACCGGCGGGCGTTCGTGTCAATGCTGTCGCGCCCGGTCCCACTGACACAGGCATGCTGGACCGTTTCACGAGCACGCCGGAGAACAAGGCAGCGCTCGCCGCAACGGTGCCGCTCGCGCGAATCGGCAGGCCCGACGACATCGCCGCGGCCGTGCTCTACCTGGCAAATGAAGGTGCTGCGTTCGTCACGGGGCAGATTCTCACCGTCGACGGCGGCAAGACCGCAGGCTGAACGCTCAGCGCGTATTCGCCTTCCTGCTCAAGCGGCAAAACACCATATAAGCGACGTTTCTGGATAACAGACAATGAACACCGATCTCACCTTCTTCGAATCCAAGGCCTCCCCCAACTCTCGCAGGGTCCGTATCTTCCTCGCCGAGAAAGGCATCGAATTTCCAACCAAACCGGTGGACCTCGGCGCGAAGGAGCAATTTTCTGATACCTACGTCGCAATCAACCCGCGCCGGCAGGTTCCCACGCTCGTGCTCCGAGACGGCACTGCGATTGGCGAAGTCCCGGCAATCTGGCGCTACGTCGAAGAGGCCTACCCCGAGACGCCCGCGCTGCTAGGCACGACGCCAACGACGAAGGCGCTCGTCACGATGTGGGAACGACGCGCTGAACTGGACGGATTCTCGGCAGTGATGGAGGGCGTCAGGAATGCCGTCGCGGGGTTGAAAGGCCGGGCGCTGTCAGGTCCGCATGGATATGAGCAGATTCCCGAAATCGTCGAGCGCAGCAAGTTGCGCGTCGCGAACTTCTTCGGCGATTTCAATGACCGGCTCAAGACAGTACCGTTCGTCGCGGGCGATGCGTTTTCAGTGGCGGACATCACGACGCTGGTGACGATCGACTTCGCGGCGGGCGGCATGAAGCTCGGCATTCCCGCCGGGTTCGATGCGCTGCAGGCGTGGTATGACAAGGTGTCGGCGCGTTCATCGTCGAAGGCATGACCGATGCCGCGCGCTCAGTGCCCGTGCGCGCGGCTTCGGTGCTTGGCCTCAGCGCCGGTAAGCGCTGCGCCGGCCCGTGTCGCGCCCGCGTCCGCGGACTGCCGCGTCGCGGGAAAGATGGCCTCCAGCGCGGCTTGCGCGTCGCCTTTCATGTGCCGGAGCCTGGCGAGACTCATCGCGCAACGCGACTGCCACGCGACGAAGCCGAGTTCCCCCGCCATCTGAAGGGCTTCGCACAGAATCGATTCGGCCGCCGGTATCGCCTCGTCGCCCCGGCTCGCAACCAGCATCTCCGCCTTCGCTCTCCACAGCTCGGGCAGAGCGCACCGGTCGTCGGTGCGAACCGCGCGTGTCAGCGACGCGTCGATGACCTCGGCCGCCTCGGCAATCATGCCCCGCCTGCACAACGACTCGGCGAGCGCCGTGACGTAAGGCGAGAGCGACACGTAGAAGCGCTTCGAACCGATGTTCGTCATCGCCGGGGAGATGGTCCGGCCGAACGCGGCCGTGTCGCCCGCGCGCAGATCGAGCAGTCCTTGCCACATCCGCGCACGGGCGCGCCAGGTCGAAATACTGTGACGCCGCGTTTCCACCGCGAGAGACGCGACGGCCTCCTCGAGCGTGGCATCGTCACCACACAATACGGCCAGCGTGCAAACGGCTTCGCTCAGCGCATAACAGATCGAGACGGGATGGTCGAACTCTCGCGCATCATCGAGCGATTGTCGTGCTGCCTGCCGCGCCTCATCCACGTTCCCCATGAACCACAGCGTGAGTGCGAGCGATGCGTGAGACAGCATCTTCTCGTCGTACAGGAAGCGCATCCGTTGCGCGCGCGTCAGCGGCGAAGGATCATTCGATGCGCGTTCCAGGTTCACGAGAGCGCCCTGGAGATCGCCGCCGAATAGATGCGACATGCCATTCAGACGACAGGCTGCGAGTTGATCGCATTTGCATGCCGACGTCGATGCGAGGTCACTGAACCGATGAGCAAGCGGGATGGCCCGCGCGTATTCGCCATTCAGGTAGTGGCACATCCAGCGCCCCCACATGCCCAGCAGTTGATAATCCGGGTTACCGACCCGCGCCGCGATTTCCACGACTGATTCGAAGGCATCACTGGTGCTGGCTGCGACGGTATGACAAAGCAGACACATCCCTCGCGCCGCATGAAGCTTCATGTGCCGCTCGTCGACCGGACCGCCTTCGACCGACAGCCATTCCAGCGCCACGTCCACTTTCTCGAGACACTCTTGAAGCAGCGCCAGATGCATCAGAAACGGAATGCCGGCGACCGTGAGTTCGATTGCCAGCGGCATGTCCCCTTCGGCGCTGAAGCCCCACAGCATCGCGGCGCGAAGGTCGTTCAGATGCGGCGCATAGCCATTTTTCCAGTCGACATCGGCGCGCACCTCTGTCTGCCGCTCGGCCGCCCGGAAGATTTCGAGGAAGTAGCTTGCGTGCCGCCTCGACCATTCACGCATCGCACCGCTCTCGCGTAGCGCGTCCCGCGCGTACGCACGCGTCGATTCCAGCAACCGATACCGGACATAGCCGCTGCCAGGAACCACCGAAACAAGCGACTTGTCGACGAGCTGCATCAAGGCCGCCACAACTGCGTCCGGGGAAAGCGCCGCGCAACTCGCCATTTCCTGCGCGGATGCCAACGTGAACGTTCCCGAGAAAAGGCTCAGCCGATTCAGCACGGATCGCTGATCATCGGACAGAAGGCTGTAGCTCCAGTCGAGCGTGGCGCGCAGCGTCTGCTGCCTCGGCAGCGCCGTGCGCGCGCCGTGCGTGAGGATCTGGAAGCGATTCCCGAGCCGGTCGGCCACACCCTGCAGACCGAACGCCGGCACGCAAGCCGCGGCAAGTTCCAGCGCGAGCGGAATGCCGTCGAGCTGTCGGCAAATTTGCGATTTCAGCCGCAACGCCGCACGTGTATCCAGACTGACGGCGCGCGAATTCACGCGCTCGTCGAAGAGACGCACGGCGCTGTAATGGAGCGCGCCGTCGCAATCGTCGTCCGGCGGCACGTCGAGCGACGGAACGCGATAAAGCAGTTCCCCATCGATGCGCAACGGCTCGCGGCTCGTCGCGACTACAGTCGCTTGCGGGGCAATATGCAGCAGCCGCTCGGCGATCCTCGCGGCACCATCGATCAGATGCTCGCAGTTGTCCAGAACGAGTAGCAGATGCCGCGACACCAGGCTCGGCGCGAGCCGGTCGAGCGAAGGCGTTCCATCGCCCGGGGGAAAACCGAGCGCGACGGCGACGGTCGTCGGGATATGGTCCGCAGATGTGGTTGCGGCGAGTTCGGCCATGAACGCGCCATCGGCAAAGAGAGGCGCCGCCTGACGCGCAGCTTCGAGCGCCAGCCGCGTCTTTCCCACACCGCCGGTACCCACGAGCGTGACCAGACGATGCGTTTGCAGGCCACGGCAAATCTCGCGCACGGCCGCTTCCTGACCAATGAGAGGACTGATCGCGGCAGGCAGCCGCGAGCCCGAAAAAAACGGACCGTCCGCTCGCATGGCAGTTGACTGGTCCGATTCCCTCGCTGGCGCGAGCGGTTCCGCGGTGAACTGGTATCCGCGCCCCGTCACCGTACGTATTGCCGCCCGATCGTCTCCGAGCGCCCGGCGAAGCGCGGAAACCTGAGCTTCGACGGTATTGTCCTCGACGACGCGGTCGTGCCACACGCTCGCGATGATCTCGTCCTTGCTCACAACGGAACCACGCGACTCCACCAGAACGAGGAGCAGGTCGAACGCCCGCTCGCCGATGTCGACTCTGATTCCGCGATGCAACACCTCTCGGCGGCGCGGCGCGACGATCGTTGCCCCGAAAGCGAAGTCATCGTGATGCGGCATGCACGCGTTCATGCGGGCCTCCTCGTGACGAGGTGCGGACAACCGGGATCGAGCGTGAATCCGGGGCGCTCTCTTCATTCACCGGTTCAGCGCGCGCATCCGATTGTACCGCCGGGCCTGCGATGCAACGATGGGCGTGACCTCCTGCTGCCGTGGCATCAGCACGTTTCAGCAAGTTTCAGCGCGTAGAGGGCCGCATCACGCAGATGTCAGAGTTTCGAGCCGCCGTCGACGCGCAGCGTATCGCCTGTGACCCAGCGGGCCAAATCGGATGCCAGGAAAACCGCGGCCCCGGCGATGTCGTCAGGCTGGGCCACACGCTTGAGCGCCTGCATGCCGAGCGTGAAGTCGCGGCCCGCATCGGTTTTCGCGAAGTTCGACATGTCCGTCTCGACGACACCCGGCGCAATCGCGTTGACACGAATGCCGCGTTCGCCGAGCGCGGATGCGAAGTGCCGCACGAGCGTATCGATCGCGCCCTTGGTCGCTGCGTAAGCGGACAGATTGTTCACGGCGCTGCGTGCCGCGAGCGACGACAGCAACACGACGCTGCTGCCGTCGCCGAACATCGGCAGCAATTGCTGTACGAGAAAGTACGGCGCGCGCACGTTGACCGCGAAGAGGTCGTCAAAGTCTTCGACGGTCGTTTCTTCGATGGTGGCCGCCTTGGAGATGCCAGCGTTCGCGACCAGGACATCCAGCCGGTCGCCGGCCAGCGCACGCACCCGTTTTGCAAGCTCGTGCGGGCCATCCGCCGCGCGCAGATCGGCCGCGACCTTTTCTGCGCTGCCGCCCGCGGCGCGAATCGCTTCGACGACTGAATCCGCGGCGTCTTCAGCGCTACCGAAATGAACGAGTACGCGCGCACCGGCCTTGGCCAGTGCCAGGGCGATGGCCCGGCCGATGCCGCGTGAAGCGCCCGTGACGAGCGCGGTTTTTCCGGTCAGACTGGTCATGATCAAACTCCTGAGGATGATTGGCGAGGACGTCGGCGGTTGTGCTCAGGCGTACGGGCGTTCCGAGAGAAACTGCGCAACGTGCGTGACGAAGCGCTCGGGATACTGATACAGCGAGCCGTGATTCGCATCGGGATAGATGATCAGTTGGGCATCGGGTATGTGCTGCTGCAGGATCCACGAGTTGATCGAATAGATGATCACGTCGTTGTCGCCGTTCACGACGAGCGTCGGCTGCGTGATGGCCTCCAGATAGGCATACGGGTTTTCGCGCGCGGCGCCCCACTTGGCGAGCGCGGCGAGCTGAGCCGGCGCGACCTTGTCGTTCGCTTCGGGATCGCGGTTTTCCTTGCGCAGACGAAACCGTTCGAGGAAAGCGCGCCCCGCTGTCTGGCTCGCGGCAGACGGCGCGAAGTGCACGCGTAGCCAGAGGTGGTCGGGCTCGTCATAACTCACGCCGAAGATCTCCTGTGCCTCCGGAGTCAGCGAAGCCATGCCTTCACCGCTGCGCGGGCCGGTACCCACGAGAATCAGCCTGCGCACCAGCGGAGGTCTCGTGAGCGCGAGTTGCTGCGCGATAAGACCGCCCATCGAGAAGCCGAGCACGTCGACCTGTTTCAATTCCAGTGCATCGATGAAAGCCGCCGCGTTCGCCGCCATTTCCTCGATCGATTCCGGCACCGTGCCCGAGCTGCTGGAGATGCCCGCGTTGTTGAACAGGATCACTTCGCGGCCTTGGGCGAGACCGTCGCTGACGGCCGGATCCCAGTGATCCATCGTGCCGGTGAAGTGAATGTTCATGATGAGCGGCACGCCTTGCGGATTCCCGAACCGGCGGTATGCGAAACGGATGCCGTTCGCTTCGACGTACTGCGTGGGTGCTGTGTGATGGGTATGGCGGGTCATGGCTGTCATCCTTTGAGTCCGGAAAAGAGTCAGGTGACTCATATCTGGAACGTATGGGGCATCCGCTGATGCGCTGCCTGCTGATGCTCAATGTAGGCGCATCGCGCACGCTTGAAAAAGACTTTTGAGGCAGCGCCCCATGCGTGACAGGCATGGCTAACAACGTGCTGCCGCGCGCGGGATCAGTCTGGAAACAGGTCGCCGAACATCGGCAGGCCGCTGACGGATTGGGATTCGGTTGCCTCTTCCTGCAAGACGTCCCAGTGCTCGGCCAGCTTGCCGTTTTCGAAGCGTACGATGTCGGCCGCGATCCACGCCGCCGCACGCCCGTTGCCGGAGAAGCGACCATGCGCGATCACATAGTCGCCTTCCGCCACCACGAGCTGGTTTTCGTAGCGCAAGGTATCGGGCAACGTGCGGATCAGATCGAACAGGCCGTCGCGTCCGGGCGCGATGTGCGCGCTGTGCTGGATATAGTGCTCGGACCAGAAACGGTTTGCGGCTGCGTAGTCCCGCTTGTTGAAGAGCGTGTCGAAGGCTTCCAGCAGCAGCGCCTTGTTGCGCTCCGAAGATGTGTTGGTCATGTCAGTCTCCATAGGTCGGCTTGACGATCGTCGCTCGTTCAGGCGGTCAGTTCGCAGAGGCTGTTCCCGCGGCGGTGCGCGCCGACCGGCCGAACAGCATGATGGCGAGCATCGCAAGCACGCACAGCGCGGCCCCGGAGTACATCGCGTCGAACAATCTGTAACGGTCGACGATCACACCGCCTGCGAATGAGCCGAGCGCGATCGAGATCTGGAAGACCGCGACGAACAGCGCCATGCCGCACTCGCGCATGTCAGGAGCGGCTTGCGCCATCCACATTTGCAACGCGACTGGCATCGCACCGTAAGACACGCCCCACACCGCGAGGGCCGCGATCGCCGAGATGCGATGGATGCCGAGCGCAGGAAGCATCGCCACCGGGAGCGCGATGAAAAGGATCGTAGCGAGCAAGGTCGTACGCACATCGCGTTGCGCCCCTGCGCCGCCGATGAAATTGCCGAACAGGCCGATCAACGTGTAGCCGAGCAACAGCGACGAGATCGTCTTGCCGTCGAACCCCGAGACCGTCGCCAGGAACGGCGTCACGTATGTGTAGGTCGTGAACTGGCCGCATAGCGCGAGCATCATCGCCACGAGCCCGACTCGCCCCGGCCGCCTTGCCAGAATGCCCAGCAAGTCGCGCCCGCTGATGCGCTGTATCACGCGAAGCTCGGGCAGCACCGCCATTTGTACAAGCAACGCGAGGAGCGACATCGCCAGCGTAGCCCCGAATGCCGCGCGCCAGCCGGCAAGCTCTCCGATCAGGGCGCAGCGGGACCGCCGATCAGCATGCCGAGCGATACGCCGGCGAATATCAGCGAGGTCGCGCGCCCGACATGCCGTTCGGCCACCAGCCTCGCGCCCAGGCCCGCCCCGATGGCCCAGAATCCCCCAATCCCGATACCGAATAACGCGCGCGCGAAAACGAGGACAGCGAAATTCGGCGCAAGCATGGCGATCAGGTTCGATGCAACCAGGATGAAGCCCAGGCCCTGAAGCACGCGCCGGCGATCGACGCGCCGCACCGCGACCGTCACCGCAGGCGCGGCGATGGCGGCCAGCAGCCCGGGCGCGCTGACCATGATGCCGGCAGCGCCCTCGCTGACGGCGAGTCCTTGGCTGATGTAGCGCAGGAGGCCTACGGGAAGAAACTCGGTCGTGCAGAATACAGTCGCGCTCAAGGCAACCGAGAGGACTGCAAACCATTCCGGTGACTGGGTGGATCGACAATTTTCGGACGGGTTCATGATCCTTTTCCTTTTGGATGTGATGAAATATCGATAGCTTTCTTCAGCCAGTGGTTCGGTCATTGACTCGCACGACTTCACCAGTGACCCAGCGCGCCGCGTCAGACGCGAGGAATGTGACGACGCTGCCAACGTCATTGGCGGCGCCCTCGCGTGTCTGTTCAGCCAACGCTGGCTTATCCCCCTCTACGAGGCTTTCCGCGACTCCGTTGACGCGGATGCCGCGGCCCCCCAGAGCGAAGGCGAAATGCCCGACCAATGTCTGAATGGCGCCGCCGATCGCCGCGTCGACTGCGTGACGTCCACCCGCGGCTTGACGCGCTGGCAGAAGAAGAAACGTGACGTTGCTTCGCATGCACATGATGGGAAGCAACTGCTGGACGAGAAAAAACGGCGCGCGGACGTTGAGCGCGATCTGATGATCGAAATCGTCGGCGGACATGTCGCCTATGACGTCGCTCGTCGACATTCCCGCGTTCGCGACGAGGATGTCGAGTCGGTCGCCCACGATAGCGCGGACCTGCCGTGCGAGCCGATACGGTCCCTCACGCGTCGTCAGGTCTGCGACGATCGCACCGGACCTGCTGCCAATGCCGCGGATCTCGCGCACGACGGTCTCGGCCTCGCCCGCGCCCCGACCGTCGTGAACGATGACCTGCGCCCCGGCTCTCGCAAGCGCCAGAGCGGCGGCGCGGCCGCTGCCGCGCGAGGCGCCCGTGACGACAGCGGTCTTTCCTGCGAGGACATTCATGTCGTCTTCCTTTCGGCCTGTCTTTGCGGTGGCGGCGCGTAGGGTTGCGCCGCCGATGGACACGAAAGATAGGCTGTGCAGGCCGTCGCGAGAAAGACTTTATAGGCTGGTCTCCATACCTGCGAGGCATGGACGGGAGATGGCGTTTTGCCGCTGGCGATAGTTCATCGACGTAGCGGAAGAAGGCAGGCTGACGGTGGCAGCGGCGTGCCGCTACTGATGCGAAGTGCGCGTGGAGTCGAGCCGGCCGATGCTAGCGAACGTCGGGTGAGGCGATCTGGGCACAGACGGCTCTTAAGCCCCGAAAATCACCGACTACGACGCCAGCACGCACCACCGCAGCGTGAAGCCGTCGGACATCAAGAAGCGCCGGGTGGACGTCGTGGATGACAACCAGACCGCCCCGCGCGCTCTACGCCACCGTGAACTGCGCCATCATGGCGGAGTCCTCATGTTCCAGGATGTGGCAGTGCGCCATGTAGGGCGCGTCGGCAGCGGCCGGGTGAGGAAAGCTCAGCAGCAGTTCGCTCACGCCCGCATTTGTGATCGGTGCGATGTCCTTCCAGCCGGCCCGATGCGGCTGCGGCGGTCGCCCGTTCTCGGAGAGGATGCGGAACTGGCAGCCATGGATGTGCACCGGATGCAGCATCTTGTCGTCGCCCTCGGAAACCCGCCAGCGCAGCAGGTCGCCGCGCCCGGCCGTGAAGCCCGGTTCCTTCAGTGCGAAGGGCTTGCCGTTGACGCCGTTAAGCGCAAGCTGCTCGGCCATCGGCAAGGCCGGCTCGCCCTCGATCAGCCGGGTAACGCGAGCGACCACCTCAGGTGCAACGGGGCCCGGCATCGCCATGCCCATCATCAGCCCGGCCTTCATCAGCGGCATCATGCCGGCCTCATCGCGGAACATGTTCATGACCAGCGCCTGGCTGACAGCGGGCGGCTCCGCCGGCAATGAAGGCAAGCTCGCCAGCACGTCGGGAAGCTTGCCCTTTCCTTCCGCCCCCGTCGGCCGGATCGTCAGCAGGCGCAGCGGCGCATCGAAGGGCGGCAGCCGCATGACGGCTTCACCCTCGGGCTGCGCGACCAGGTCGAACGGCTTGCCGGAGCGGCAATCCACCATCAGTTCGAAGCGCTCGCCCGCGTGCAGGACGAGTTCGTTCACTTTCACCGGACGCTCCAGCAATCCGCCGTCGGAGCCGATGACGAAGAGCGAGCGACCGTCCGAGGCGCTCAGCCGGTAGCTGCGCGCATTGGACCCGTCCAGCACGCGCAGCCGCACCCAGCCGCGCGCGGTGCGTGCCTCGGGATAGTTTGCGCCGTTGACCAGCGGCCGGGTGCCGACATAGCCGTTGATCGCCGTGATGATGTTCATCGTATCGAAGAAGGCGCCGTCGCTGCGAAAGCGGCGATCCTGGATGATCAGCGGAATGTCGTCGATGCCCCAGCGCGAAGGTAGCGCCAGCCGGTCCGCCTCTTCGTCGTCGACGATCAACAGGCCGGCCAGGCCCTTGATCACCTGCGCTGCGGTGGTCGGATAGAAATGCGGGTGGAACCAGAGCGTGGCGGCGGGCTGGTCGATCGGCAGCGTCGGCCGCCAGCGCTCGCCGGGTGCCACGGGGCGGTGTGGACCGCCATCGACATCGCCAGGGATGATCAGCCCGTGCCAGTGCACGGTCGTCGCCTCGGGCAGGCGGTTGGTGAAGTCGATTGTCACCGCCTGGCCGCGCCGCACGCGCAGCGCCGGACCCAGGAAGTCGCCGTCATAGCCGTAGGTCGGCGTGTTCCGGCCCGACAGGAAGCGGCGGCTGCCGCTGCGGGCGTCGAAGGCGATGACGCCCTGCGCGTCCGGCCTGCGTTCCGGCGGGATGGGCAGGCTAACCCGGGCATCGCTGGCCCAGCTGGGGAGCGCCGCCAGCGCGCCGAACGCGGCAACGGTCTGGAGCGCCTGACGGCGTGACATGGGCGTCATGGTGAGTTCCAAGGCAAAGCCGGCATGCCGGCGTCAGGATTCGTATGACGTCTTCACCGCGTCATGCAGGTTCACGGACAGCTTCGAGACCATACGCATCGGTAACCACTGCGCGGTCCATCACGGCATCCAGCTCCCCACGGGCGCTCACGCGCGCTGATCCAGCCATCGCAACCCGGCGCCTGCAGGCAACCGCCTAACGCGGGGGGCGATGTCATTGTAGGCGACGGCAAGGCCCGTGCAGCGCGACGTTTCGATCGAGTAGCCGTCGTTGTTCCGTACGAAAATTACCGGCTCAGGTCATCCCGGCCGAGCTTGCCCGGCATGTGGCCGCACACGTAAGCAAGGCTCTCGACTGCGCCCTGAACTTCGTGATGCCGAGCATGACTGGATAGCCCGCGCGCGGCCTTCCCGAATGGAGCAAGGCTAGGTTCCGGCGGGATGAAAGTCCCGAACATCAGCCGAACTTTTGCCGAGATCGCGGCTTGGTCGCGTTCGGATATGATTTGCCGAGACGAACGGGAACAACTCAGCCATGGGTGCCGATGATCGCGCAGTTATCCGGTTTGACGAATTCGCCCTGAACACGGCGAGCGGTACGCTGCACGATGCGCGCGGCGCCGAGATCATGCTGCGCCCGAAGGCGTTCGCGCTGCTGCTCTACCTTCTCGAACGCCCGTGCGTGTTGCATCCGCGTGAGGCACTGCTCGACACCCTTTGGCCCAACCTCGCCGTGACCGATGACAGTCTGACGCAATGCGTGGGCGATCTGCGGCGTGCGCTGGGCGATCGCGCAACCACCGTGCTGCGTACCGTACCGCGGCGCGGCTACATGCTGACGACGGCTGTGCTGCGAGAGACTGCCGCCGCCGACGTTCCCGCCTCGGCATCCACGACCCTTTTGCCGATTTCAATCGCAGTGCCGCCGGATGGCGATCTGCTGTTATTCGAGGCGCTCGAGCCGGCATCGGACGATGTCGAGGCCCAGCGCTTCGCCCGTGCCCTCGGCGCGGAGTTGCTGATGACCTTCAGCCGGTCCGAGACGATTCTGGTCCAGACGCGGGTGACGCAGCCCTTGCCACCCGAGAGCTTTCGCCTGTCGGGCGCGGTGCGGCGCAGCGGGGAGGAAGCGCAGCTTTCGCTGCTGCTGGAGGAGGCGGATAACGACCGCGTCTTGTGGGCCGATCAGTTGACCTTGCCCCCGCCGGACCAACGAGAGACGGCATTGGCCGCCCTCGCCGCCCGGCTGGAAACGCTGGTTATGGGAGAAGGATTGCGCCGCGCCCGGCAGAAACCGGCACACGCGCTCAGATCCTATGACTTCGTCCGGCTGGGCGCCGCGCTCTACGGCCGTGGCGGCGAGGAAGAGAAACACGAGGCGGAACGGCACTTCCTGCGGGCTATTGCGATGGATTCCGGGATCGCGATCGCGCATGCCTTCGTCGCCATGATCCTCATGAATCGCCTGCACGTCGCGCAGGGGCAGGACCGAGCCTCCGAACGCCGAAGGGCGCTGGATTCCGCGCGCCAGGCGGTCGAGTTGAAGCCACGGTCCGGCTTTTGTTTGGCTGCATTCGCCTATGCGCTCGCCCGTTCGAAGCAATGGGATACGGCGGTCGAGAATGCCCGGCTGGCGGTGCGGCTCAGTACCCTGTCAGCCATCGGCACACGTACGATGGCCGCGGTAGCGCTGCTGGTCAGCGGCGAGGCCGCCGAAGGGCTCCTGGCATTGCAGCCAGCGATCGCGCTCGACCCCCTTCAGCGCGGCAGGACCGCGCTCCGCGCTCGGTACCATCCTGCTGCTAACGGGCCGTCGCGAAGAGGCCTCGGCCGAATTGCGACGCGCCGCCGCGCATCTGCCCGATTTTCCGCCTTGTTTGCGTTCCACGGTCGTCGCTGCCGCCGAACTGGGACGGATGGACGAAGCAAAGGAAGCGCTGGCGCGACTGAGCCGGATCGATCCGGACTGGCTCGGCAGCCTGAGAGAATTTCTGTCGTTCATGCGGGATCGGCAAGTCGTCGACCGCTTTCTGAACGCCTTCGCGGCCTGCGGTGAGTCAGAGATGGAATGCGCGGGCCCTTCGGTCGCGGCGGATGGCGGCGCGGATCGAGGCTGAGCCTTCCGGGCACTGATCCGTCGCCCCCTGTCAAGAACTGGCGGTGACCCATGTCCTGGACGTCCACTGCGTTTAGGCCGAAGGCTTCGGCCCATCCTCCGCGCATCCTGTTCTGCAACACTGGCTGCGCCGGCCAAATCAGCGAAAAGAGGCCAGAAAAAAGGTCTTTTCGCGACGCCAACATATGCAGGTGATCGATAGAATTTCGTCCTGTATCCACGTTACGCACCGTCACGCATCTGATATCTGTCAGATCGCTTTTCCACATCGGATTTCCGGTTCATCCAGCATGACACGGCTCGCACGCCACTACGTCCCGGCACAACCACAGCACGTTATCTTGCAGGGGTTCACCGGCCCCGCCTTCCTGGACGAAGGAGACTATCTGTACTTCCTCTCCTGCCTGGCAGACGCAGCGCGCGTCGCCGATCTGGCCGTGCACGCGTGGGTGCTGATGCCTGAGGCGGTACAGTTCCTCGTCACCCCTTCATATCAGTCGAGCGTGGCCATTACGATGCAGGCCGTAAGCCGTCGGTATGTCGAGACCTTCAACCGCCGCCATGGGCGCCGCGGCGCGGTATGGGGCGGCGGGTACGGCGCAGCAGTGATTGAGCCCGAGCGGTACTTCCTGCTCGCGAGCCAAGCTATCGATCATGCGCCGGTGCGTAGCCGACTTGTAGCCGACCCGGGAAGCTACCGGTGGTCGAGCTACACGCACCATATCGGGCTGCGTGTCGATAGCTTTATCAAGGACCATCCACTTTACGGCGCGCTCGGCAATACGCCGCTCGAGCGCTACCGGGCATATGAGGCTTTGGGCGCACAACCTCCTGACGAACGCGAGGTCGATAACCTGATGCAATCGACCCTGAAGGGCTGGGTGCTCGGCAGCGCCGCGTATTGCGAGTGGGCGGCGCAAACAGCCAACCGGCGTTTGATGCCACTGCTCCTGCGCGACCGGCCGCAGAAGGAACGATTGCGTACCTAGGAAAGTCATCTGCTCGCTTCAAGCAGGCCGCAGGGCCGAATGGGTTCGCGACCAACCCGGCCGCTGCGAACGTCGCCCTTTGAAGGTGGCGTTGAGCCTAGCCCGGCACACAGGCCCCTTACCGTGTGTGGCCGTTCAAAGGCTCGTTCAGCAAGGCTGTTTCAGGCGGCTGTTGCTTTGAAATCCCCGAGCTGTTGCTTTTCAACGATGCTCTTCAATGCCTCATGCCGACCCAGAGCGGTCCACCGGCACCAAGTCGTTGGACTGCGGCTTGCACGAGACCATCGGACTTTTCGAGGACGCCGGTGCAACGCGGGACCGACATCATGGGCGAGATCGGGGCGGCGTCAAATAAGCATCATCGCGCACTACCCCTTCATCCGCTCTTCCAAATACCTCACCGCCCGCGCGCAGGGCGCGGGTAACGGCCATTCCGCGCGATGGATGAGCCATAAAGTCTCGACCACGGGCGACCCGCACTCCACCACTTCGATCTTGTACTGCTGCGCGAACGCTGCCCGCGCATAACGCGGAATGACCGTGAATCCCAGCCCGCGCGCCACGAATTCGAGGATGAGTGCGATCTGGTTGCTGAAACCGTTGCGCGGCAGGTCCGCGACGCTTGCGTTCTTCCGAAAGCGCCGGCTCAGCAAGCGATTCGCCATCGCCCGCCCATCCGGATGATCGATGAAACCGAGCGTTTCGAGATGGCTCCACGCACGCACTTTTGCACCCGCTGGCACGACAAGTTCCAGGGGCTCCTGCATGAATTTGCTCGCGGTGAGACGCGTATCATCGGGCTTGAGTGTGACGATGCCGAGGTCGTATCGATTGGTCAGCACCGCGTCGAGCACTTCAGGATCCGGCGCGAAACAATAGCGAATCTTCCATTGCGGATGCTGCGCCTGCCAATCCAGCATTAACGGAAACAACGCCAGCCCGATGCTTTCCGGCGTGATCAACCCGATCTCTCCAGCTTCTGCAGGACCGGACACGCGCGCATCGAGCCGCCGGCGTGCCTGTTCCATCGCTTCGCAATAGTCGAGCAACGCGCGCCCGGCAGGCGTCAGTTCGATGGCACGTGGTCGGCGTATCACCAGCAGACCGAGCGCATCTTCCAGATGGTGCAAATGTTGAGAGACGGCCGCCTGCGTCAGATCGAGCCGTTCCGCCGCGCGCGTGAAGTTGCCGAGTTCGGTCAGCGCAGCGAACGTGCGCAGCCATTGCGGATTGAGCATGATGAGTTGTAGCTGCACCTGGCCATTCGTCGGTAAGGGCTTCGTGTAAGGGCCGATCACCTCGGCGGCGAGGGTCTCCGATTGACCTCGGGCGGTCAACCACCAGCACTGACATCGAAGCAAAAGCGGTCGCACATGCGACGCGCATCCGCTCCTGATGCTGTCCCCATCGGTTCCGTCAACTGCGTGCGATTCCCTCGACTAGCACCGCTCGGTAGGTTGCACCCCTAAACCGATCACGGCGCCGCCGCAGTGTCAGCGAAATGCTTGGCGGCCCGGGTCAGGCAATCCATCCGCCGTCGACCGTCAGGCTCTCGCCGGTCGTATAGCCCGCTTCAGGGCTGGCTAGATAAGCCACGGCCGCCGCGATTTCTTCCGGTTTTCCGAAACGGCCAACGCTTGCGAGCTTCGTCATCGTTGCGTGGTCTTCCGTGCCAGGTTGCGGAGCGAGTTCTGTATCGATCGGGCCGGGTTGCACGGCATTCACGGTCACGCCGAATTTCCCGAGTTCACGCGATAGCCCGCGCGTAAAGCCTCTGAGGGCGAATTTCGAGGCGATGTAGAGCGTCACGCCAGGCAAGGGCGCGGCTTCGCCGAAAGCCGAGCCCACGTTGATGATGCGCCCCCAGCCTGCCGCGACCATGCGCGCTGCCGCGTCTTTTGCCAGTTCGATCGGCGCGCGCACATTCAGGTTGAAGTGCGTGTCGTACGACGTGTCCGACGAATCGAGGAACGGCCCATATTCGACTGTGCCAGCGTTGTTGACGAGAATATCGAGCCGCCCTTCGAAGCGGCCGCCGAACGCACCATACAGCGAGTCAATGAGGCTCTTGACGCCTTCTGGCTGCGACAGATTGGCGCCGACAGCCTCAGCCTCGCCGCCGGCATCGCGGATTTTCTTGACGACGGCTTCGGCCCGCGCGGCACTCGATGCGTAGTGAACGATGACGGATGCGCCGTCGCGCGCAAGACGCGCCGCAATAGCTGCGCCGATTCCACGCGAAGCGCCCGTCACGAGCGCGAGTTTGCCTTTCAGAGCTTGGGTCATGCTTTTCCTCAACAGTAGGTTTTGAAGCGGTCCTCCGGCTTGATGAGCCGGAAGGGACTGCTGCATCGGAGCCAATGTTTCGTGCATTGGTTGATGCGTATCCTCCGCTGAGGCGGAATCGCCCGGTAGCCGCGGGCGGGGAATAGCGCCTATTCCTGCTGCGAGGGGGCAAAGGTGCGCAGCGTCTAGCCGGTGAGGCCTGCGCCAGAGTTGCGCTCATTGAGAAGGTGCTCGACAAACGCAACGAAGGCACGCGCCTTCGTGGTTGCCATGCGACCGGACGGGAAAACCGCCCACAGGTCGATCGGCGGCAACGTCCAGTCAGTCAGGACGGCCTGAACCGTGCCGTTTGCGAGTTCGGGGGCGAACATCCATTCCGAAGCGACGGCAAGGCCCATGTGCCCGAGTACCGCCGTGCGCATGCCTTCAGCCGCGTTCACGCTTATCCGGCCGGACAAGGTCACGGTCGAGTCGGAGCCGTCACTGCGGCTGAACAACCACGATTCACCGCCGCCTCGCAGAGAGTAAACGACTGCCTGATGCCGGTTAAGGTCGACAGGTGTTTGAGGAATGCCGGCTTCGGCGAAATATGATGGTGTGCCGACGACGAACCGCCGCGCGCTGGAGATGCGACGCGCGGTCATGGTCGAATCGTCCAGCGTGCCCATACGCAATGCGACATCGACGCCCTCTCCAAGCAAATCGACGGATCGATCGTCAAGTACGATGTCGATGCTCAGATTGGGGTGCTGATCCAGAAAAGACTTGAGGGCTGGCAAGACATGCAGCCGGGCGAACGTAACGGCAGCGCCGATGCGCAATCGTCCCGACAAGCCTTCCGACGACTCGCGCACAGCCTGCTCGGCCTGATCGGCCTCATCGATGGCCCTCAGTGCGTGATCGTAGAAACGCTGACCGGCATCCGTCGGCGCGAGGCCACGCGTCGATCGCAGCAGCAGACGGGCGCCTAGACGTTCTTCTAGTTGTGCCACCGCCTTTGAGACGGCTGGCTGGCCGAGCTTCAAGCGGCGTGCGGCGGCAGAAAACGAACCCGCATCGACAACTGTTACGAAGGTCTCCATCGCCACCATGCGGTCCATGCGCCTTCTCCTAGCAGATCGTTAGCGAAAGTGCGCAGTGTAGCGAAACGACGACCTCCCCAGACAAAGCACGCGTTAGGTGGGACGCCGACCTGACTTAGGCGATCAGATGCTGGGGGCCGCTTCTTTTTTCCTGACTCCGATGACTGCCTTCGAGTAGAGTGCGGCCCCTTGGCAGCTTGATCTCAAGCGCGGCTGGGTGTCGCTGATTGGCCGGCAAGCGCACGCTCGCCGGCCTTGAAAGCCTTCAAGTCGTCCGCGTCGGTGACCGTTGTTCGCCAAAACGGTCTCCTTGATATTGAGTCGCCGCAGTCTCTCGCGAGTTTGGGGCAAAGCTTCCTCTCCCCGAAGACCAACGGCCGATGGGCCACGAGAATCTCTGCCTCCGATATGCTTGCTCAACGTGTACACACCAGCTATGAGGCAAAGGAACTGGATCCTATTGTCCTTAAGCGTTTGTGACTCGCCTCCATACACCTTCCAGCATCGCCGGTACCCATTGCTCGGCCGGGCACCGACTCCAAGTATCGGCAAGGAAAATCATCGATTCGTCACCGCTCGCCTGCCGAGCTTTCTCCAGCTCCAACAACAGCAGCGTACCCGCGGTGTAGGGGCAGCCACCCACCGTTCCATTCGATGTCGCTTGACGAAGGACCACGCCCGGAGCAAAAAGGCAGCGTTCGCTGGCCATCTCGGGCGCGAGTGTCTGCCGCACCGAGGTGTCGAGATAAAGACAGCGCATTTGATTCAGGCCTCTTACGACATTGTGTATTGCTACACTGACCGCATGGACGCCTGCAAGGTCTCCACCGACCATCGAAGCGAGCAACGCCTTGGCGCGCGTCACCTTGCCCGTCACTTTCGAAGCCAAATTGCGCACCGCATTACCCGGCGCTAGCGACGCAGCAATCACTTCCGCAGCGGCCCAGGTATTGTCGTCAGCTTCGAACGTGGGGCTGAATAAGCGGCCGATGATCTGCTGCACGAGCGGCCCGACCGCGACATCGGGGTTCGACTCGCGAATCCACGCTGCCAATGGCTCCAAATCGGCGGGGGCCGCACGGATATTCGGTGCGGCCGTGTTGAGTTTCTTCCACAACGCGTCCTGTTGAATTTCTCGTCCGATTGCCTTTCTCGCGCTCATCGTTGGGAATCGGTGTCCATTGTAGGACAGCACCCCAAGTATGCGGCGGACCAACAGACTGTTGAGCAATGGCTTGCCAGAGCCAAAAACGCGGTCAAGCGTGTCGTCACGTGCGATTTGAAGGATGTCAGCAGGCTGATCCACCTTGATGACATCGACAAGACCCGGAATGTGTTTATGTTCCACGACTGTGTACCTCGAAGGAGTCATTCTTTCAGCTCGCGTGGGGCGGCAGGCCCAGGCTATTTCCATCGCTGCCACTTGCGCCGCTCGAAGGGCTGACGCCCGCGATGACCTTCCCGCGTCGTCAGATATGAGCCCCGATCATGCCGTCGAAACCGGCTAATATCTATCAGCTACCCGACAGATTCGCACTCTATGACTTCCGATGCGCAGCGCTATCGACCACAACTTGCAACAACACCGTGGTTCAAGGATTTGCCGATCGAGCTTCAGGACTATCTTGTCGCTCGCTCTGACCTGCTCCGATTAGAGAAGGGGCAACAGCTTTATCGGCGCGGCGAACAGTCGTTCGGCCTGTACGCAATTCTTGATGGTGCATTGTCGATTGGCACCGTCGGCGCGGATGGAAAAGAAGCGTTGCTCGCCGTCGTTGGGCCGACCGCCTGGATCGGCGAAGTCTCGATGTTCGATGGGCTGCCTCGCCCGCACGATGTGTCAGCCATGCGTAAGACTCTCGTGCTTCACGTACCCGGTCCCGCGTTGGAAAGCCTGCTTAGAGTTCATCCTGCTTACTGGCGGAATTTTGGCTTGTTGATGGCGCAAAAAATCCGGATCTCTTTTGAGACCAGCGAAGCCATAATACTGTTGCCCGCCGCTCAGCGCCTAGCAAGTCGCTTATTGCTGATCGCTGGTGGCTACGGCGGGATTAATGCGGAACACAGCAAGATAATGCTCTCGCAAGATACCTTGGCTTCAATGGTTTCGCTTACTCGGCAGACGACGAACCAACTACTCAAGAACCTTGAGAGTCAGGGTATTGTCGATCTGAAATTCGGGGAAATCGTTATTCTTGATTTTGATGGCCTGCGCGCTGCCAGTGTCAATGATCCCGGCCCTTGTGGCGCAAATCCGGCTGCCTAGATCGTGGCTGCTTCAGTGCGCCACTTTGAACGACGAACGAGAAAGGCGAGTTGGAAGCCTGTGCAGCCAATTTGTCCGCCAGACACCCCTTACCAGTCATCTGCGGATCAATACTGAGGTTCGCCTCTTGGCCGAGCCCTGTCGGATGACCGACGTGAGAGCTTCGGCCTTTGCGGACGTTCGCTGATCGCGGCCGGGATGACCGGTCGACATTCAGCACTGGCCGTCGATACCACAGTCATGCCGAACTGCGGTTCGTCCCTCGACCAACAGGCGAAATCGACCCCTTGCCGCCATTCGGTTTGCCGCGAAAGCAACGGCCGATTGCAATGCTCAACGGCCCTTCACTCGCGCGGATTTTCTGGTGTTCGCTGGGGGCCTGGCGACGTGCGGCCTGAACCCGCCAGCGCCGTAAATTTTTTCTGACACGAGGGCGGTCGAACAACCATGCTGAAATGCCGCTTGTTCCGTCGGCGAGCCGCAGTACAGGCCGCCCTGTTGTCGCTTGTGTCCTGCGACGGCTCCGCTCCAGATTTTAGTATGGTCTCTCTCGTAATCCGGATCGCCTTATCAAAGCTGCTATCCGTCGCGACGTGCCTGTTGTCAATGCTCACGAGCCAATGTTCAGCGCTAAGGCACCAGGGGGATCCTACGCTCCTCGATGAGCAATGCGAGCCATCGCCGAATCGAGGCATCTATGGCCTTTTGCCGCCGACGCCGCCGCTCTGATGTACTTCACATCATCCAAATTAGGCACTTGCCGCCTGATCAGAGGTTGGCTGCTGCTCGATATAGAGTGGTTCAATGCGGATCGGCAACGCTCAATCCGTGGAAGGAAGCGGGTACGTTTCGTCTTGGCTGCCTAGCTGCGCTTTTGGAGCGCCACTCGGCCGACGGCAGGGACGGCCGCCGGAAACGATGACCGTGTTGCCACCTCCCATCGGAATGTCGATGCCTTGTGGTACCTAAACTCGTAAATATCTTTATTCGCCTTCGCGCCAAGGGTAAACGCGGGTACGATGAACCTGAAATCGAAGTTCTAAATCCGGGATCAACGCCATTACGAAAGCGAATTGATCGCCAACGATATTTGCTTCCGAGCCCGACCTTCCCAACAGCCACGCGTCCAACCTGGTTTCCAAGGATTCACCGCATTTGTCCTCGGCGAGAAAAATACATTCGAGTTTCCGGGCACCGACCGGTGGCGGGCCATTGTTAGATCGATACTCGGCAATCGCGCAAATCAGTCCGAATAAAAGAGTCCAATGAAAAATATCAACGCAACAGCCGTAATGCACAATTCGGGTCACCCCTCTTTCGACAGTTCATCGTCTCCCTTAATAGGCTTGTTTGTTTCTCGCGTCGCCAACGACGTGGTCAAAGCTGCGGATTTCGATTCGTGCTCACCGGAAGCTCAAAAGAAAACCACTCGCGCGCTTCAACCGGGTCCGCAATGGCTCTCAGGTCGGTTTTCCCACCCGACGGGCGTCCACGACTTCAAGGTCTACGTTCCGGCGAATTACCGCGGCGCACCCACCTCCCTTATCGTCATGCTTCATGGCGCCAGCCAGGACGCCGATGACTTTGCACTCGGCACCGGAATGAATCGGGCCGCTGAAAGTGGCGGCTGTATCGTCGTTTATCCCGAGCAGGGAACGAGTGCCAACATGTTCAGGTGCTGGAATTGGTTTCGGCCGGCAGATCAGGTCCGCGATTCAGGCGAAGCCTCGATCATCGCGGGAATTACGCGCGAGGTGATGGCATCCTACGCGATCGACCCGACCCGCGTTTTCATTGCCGGAATGTCGGCCGGCGCGGCGATGGCAGTGAACCTTGCGGTCACTCATCCCGACCTTTACTCGGCCGCCGGGATTCATTCAGGCTTGGCGTTCGGTGTCGCCGACGAAGCATTTTCGGCGATGACCGCAATGAGGACGGGAACCTGCGCCGCCCAGCTGAGCGCCGCACGAGACGCGATGGGCGTTTGTCGTGCGGTGCCCCTCATCGTCTTTCACGGTGATCAGGACACCACGGTGCATCCGCTGAACGCCCAGGGGCTGATGCAGATGCATCGGAGCCTGATGCTCGGCACGGATGAGGCATACGCATCGGTTACCACCGAACTCGGACAAGTGGAGCAAGGCTATCCCTATACCCGCAACACGTATCGACGTAGCGGCGGCGGGGAGGTCTTCGGCGAACAGTGGCTGATCCACGGGCTTGGTCACGCCTGGTCGGGTGGCGATCCCAACGCCACTCACACGGACGCCCGGGGACCGAACGCTGCGCGAGAGATGATGCGATTCTTCGAGGCCGTCGCCGACTCACGATAGATGGCCCGCAAACGCGCGGGCCAAATAGGCAGCGCGTCAAAATAATAATTGGGTCGTTTATACCTTTTTCAAATTATCCAGCTTAGGAATAAAAAAGGGCGACGTAAAAAATACGAACCGCAAATTGCATTCTTGCATAAATGAAATAAGGCTTGACGCTTGAATTTAATGCTGTAGGATGAATTTCACCGTGCAATGCAGCAACGCATTTTTCACCTCTCCCGAAATTCCAAACCCGTCTAAAAATTAAATGGAGTAATTTATGTTCTTTCTTCCTCCGCAGCAAATGGCAGCATTTCAAAAAGCTAAATTCCAGGCGTGGATGAGCTTGACCGATAAGTATATGGACGGCTTTCAAAAGCTAACGCAACTTAATGTGCAAACCATTAGAACGCTCATTTCCGAAAACGAGGGTGTAACCAGGCCAGCGCCTGAAAATGCCAGCGACGTGAACGAATGGCAATCGAAATTGCTTACGCAAGTTCCGGAAAAGGCAGCATCGTATAGTCGGCATTTTTTTGCGATTGTCTCGGCAACAGGCGAGCAGGTGGCGCGTGAGGCGCAAAGCCAGTTTGCCTCATATGGCGGTCACATGAACGAGATCTTCAAGACTGCGGTTGATCACGCATCCGAGGCGTCGGAAAAGGCTGCTGTGGCCTTGGAGACGAACTTGAAGCAAGCGACCACGGCCTCGGTCGAGGCGACAGCGAACGCGGCTGATTCCCTGGCGAAGGAAACCCAGTCGAATGTCTCGGCCGCGAGCAATGCCATGAAGACCGGCGGCGATACGGCCATGCAATCGATGAACAAGCCGAATCAAAAGCACTAAGCATCTGCAGTCCCGCTGCTTCGGGACTAGTCTCTGCAACGACAAGCAAAGGCCCGCTTCCGAGCGGGCTTTTGTTTGTTGAACTCGGAAAGCAACGCAAGCGCGCCCCTTCGCGACCTGGCGTGGCTGTCCGCCGTTTCAAACTTTTGAATCATCCCTCAACTCGAACTTGCTCCAGTGCAACGCTGGCCTTTTCGTAGTGGGCAATAAATTCTTTCGATTCTCACGCATGGAGCGGATACCCCCTATTTGCATTCGCACAAGCGGCGTAACTTGCAGATAAGGGTTCGGGCCGTCGTCCGACCCACCTGGGAATAGCCCTTGCGCTATACACCACAACACCAATTTCCAAGAACATCATTTTTTTTCGTTTTCCTAACTTCACGGATTTCAAAATGCGCCTGCTCACTACACAAGACGGTCTTCCCCGTATCTCCTGGGGTGCCGTCATCGCCGGGGTCATCCTCTCCCTCATCGCTTATCTGATCCTCACGGTGCTCGGGACTGCAATTGGAGCGTCTGTCCTGTCGCCGCTTACTCAGCCCGATCCCGCGCGCGGATTCGCCTTCGGATCGGGCGCTTACATGATCGTGATGACGGTGATCGCAGTGTTCATCGGTTCATACTTCGCCGGCCGTTGCGCGCCGGTACTGGGCTGGCTTCACGGCCTCCTCGCCTGGGCGGTGATGATCATCGTTATGGCTTACGGCGCAACGTCGCTGGTAGGAAGCGCCGTCAATGCCGCGGGCAGTATTGCGTCGACAGGCGCAACGGTGACCGCGGCAGCGGGTCCGTCCGCAGCCAGTGGAACGATGATGAGCTCGCTCAAGGAGCAGGTCCAGGGCGCGGTGGCCTCGGCGACGGCCATGGCCTCCAGTCCGCAAGCTGAAGCCGACACACGCCAGGCCGCAGACACTGCAGCGCGCGGCGTCGCCCGTGCATCATGGTTCTCGTTTGCTGCGCTCGTGGTCGGCGCGATCATCGCAATCGTGTCCGGCGTTGCGGGCTTTCGCCATCAGCCGCCGTTCGAGGACGCCGGTGGTGCTGCATACAAGGACGACGCCGTGCGCTCACCGCGACGCACCGTACCGGGCAGCCGTCCTGCGCACTGAGCGCGATACAACTTTGCGAGTCGGAGGACGGGCATGAGCGGTAACGATGAACCGACGCCGAATCTCGAAGGCGGACCGACTACTTTAATCGCGAGCGAGGAACGGCTTGCCCTTACGGCTCGCGAACAGGAGACCGGCGCGCTTCGGGTTCGAACCGTCACTCATACCGAGCTACACGAGCTTCCCGTCCTCTTGCACAGCCGTACGGTGCAGGTAGAACGCGTTGCAGTCAATAGATTCGTCGACGCCCAGTTCGCCCCGCACCAAGAGGGCGACACCTTGATCGTGCCCGTCTTCGAGTACGTGCCCGTGACCGAATTGAAGCTGTTGCTCAAAGAAGAGGTACGTATAACGACCGTCGTCTCTACCGAGACCGACGTTCACGTTGCAGAGGTGCAGCGTCAGCAAGTCGTCGTTGAAAGACGAGTCGGATCAGCGGGAGACTGGATTGCGGACCCCGCGATACCGTCCTCTGGCGCAGGCGATTCCGTTTCAAATCCCGCTGTATAGATTTTATTTCCTGGCCGCACGTCAGGCTGCTCAATCTCATTCGGAGTTTCACATGACTCAAGTAATCGTAGGTGTATTCGACTCGTTTCAGGACGCCGAGACCGCTGTCTCCCGTCTGGTCGCGAGTGGCCTGAATCGTACCGACATGGAAATGCATGCCGCTGATCAAGCCGGCGCGCCCGGTGACGTTGCTCTAGCCGACGCTCGACCGTTGACCGTAACGACCGAAGAAGCCGGCGTATTCGGCAAGATCGAGCACTTCTTCAGCAATATGTTCGGCGCCGACGATCGGCCAGAAGAAGTGGGCCATTATCAGGAAGCCGTCCGGCGCGGTGGCGCCTTGCTGACCGTCACGGTGGCCGATGAAGCGCACGTCGGGATGGTTCGTTCGACAATGCATGAGGCAGGGGCCGTAGATGTCGATGAGCGAGCCGCGCAATGGAAAAGTAATGGTTACACAGGCTTCGACGCGACAGCCAAGGCTTACACCCCCGATGAGGTCATCGCAGATCGCAAAGCGTTCGCAGTGACGCGTGAATCGCTCGACGTAGGCAAGCGCGAAGTGGAAACCGGCGGCGTGCGGGTCTATTCCCGTTCCACGGAAACGCCTGTTTCCGAGAGCGTGAATCTGCGCGAAGCACACGCGACGATCGAGCGGCGGCCGGTGGATCGCATTGCCACGGCAGAGGACCTGAAGGAAGGCTCGGTGGAAATTCGTGAAACGGCTGAGCACGCCGTGGTGGCAAAAACCGCACACGTGATTGAAGAGGTCGTCGTGGGCCGCGAGGCAACGGAACACACGGAAACCATCAACGAGACCCTGCGTGGCACGGATGTCGAGGTCGAGCGTGTTGGCGCGAGCGCAGCTGGACTTGAGCCGGCGGAGTCGGAACTTCCGCGTGGCGTGCCAAGCGCGAATGAATCGATGATCAAGACGCCGACGAAATCTGCCTAAATCAAAGACAAGGCGATTGCCCGACAGCCTGGAGGGCGCTCGCCTGCTCACAGGAGCATCCATGAAGAATCCCTGGACGAAAAAGAATCCGTTTATGAGCATGTGGTTAAGCGGCGCGAACACGGTGATTGGCTCGGCGCGAGGTCGCGCGAACGCCGCAGCAAAGCGCGGTGTGGTCGATTTCTGGACCGCAGCGCTTACGCCCGCCAAACCCAAAAAGCGCAAGGTAAATCCATAACTGACCTCCGGTGCTCACATTTCATCGCGAGATGAAGTCATCTCTTCCCCACAAACCCCGTCAGCAACCTGAAGTAACCACGCCAAAGCGATATTCGCTTTGAGAACTGAGCGCCTTCATGAGAAGGCGTGCCGCGTCAATTCTGGCGCGGGACCGCTCGGCGAAAGAGCGTCACTCGCGAGAAACGCTCACCAAATGCGCAACGTCGCGCGTATGGCGAAAGCTCTTCTCCAAAGGAAAAAGTCATGTTCATTCATAACAAGCGCCTTCAATATACGGTGCGCGTCGCGGCGCCCAATCCCGGTCTTGCAAACCTGCTGCTGGAACAGTTCGGGGGACCGCAAGGCGAACTCGGCGCTGCGTGCCGTTACTTTACGCAGGCAGTGGGTGAGGACGATCCGGGCCGTAAGGATCTCCTGTTCGACATTGCAACCGAAGAATTGAGCCACCTGGAAATCATTGGTTCGATTATCGCGATGCTGAACAAGGGTGCAAACGGCCAGTTGGCCGAAGCGGTCGAAAGCGAGGCAGAACTTTATCGCTCGATGACTGGCGGCGGCAACGATTCGCACACCACGTCCCTGCTTTATGGTGGCGGACCCGCGCTGATCAACTCGGCCGGCACGCCGTGGACGGCTGCGTACGTCGATACGATCGGCGAACCGACCGCCGACCTGCGTTCCAACATAGCGGCCGAAGCACGCGCCAAGATTGTTTATGAGCGACTCATCAACGTAACTGACGATCCGGGCATTCGCGAAACGCTGGGCTTTCTAATGACGCGAGAGATCGCGCATCAAAAGTCATTCGAAAAAGCCCTTCATTCGATACAGCCGAACTTTCCGCAAGGCAAACTTCCCGGCTTCCCGGAATTCACCGGCGTCTACTACAAGATGTCGCAAGGCGAAGAGTCAGCAACGCGTGGCCCGTGGAATGAGGGACCGGAGTGGACGTTCGTCGACGATCCCCGACCCGCTGTGGATGGCGGCGATGGATTGGCGACGGTAACGGTGACTTCGGCGGATGTGGAAACACTGCAAGCCATGGCGGCACGCACGGCTTCCGACGCTAGCAGCGACCCGGTCACGGGTGCTGAACTCGGGGCGGGTCAAGCTGCCTGACTCGTGGCGTTGCGCCTAAAAATCCGGAAGAGCGGCCCGCAAGGGCCGCGTCGGGTTGGCCGTCATACACATGCTGCATTCCATCCTTACCGAACCGTCCGACGACTCTGCTCAGTGGCGATCGGACGGCGCCGCAGAGCCCTTTCATGCCACGAGTGCTAATCTGCTACATCACTCGAATATATGCCCAGCAAGTATTCACGTTGTACCGTCGGTCGGCCGAAAGTGCTTGAGCGACGGGTCAAGATGAAAGTCCAGCGTTCGCAGGAGCGCCTCGAACTGAACAGGCTTAGTGAAGTGATAATTGAAACCTGCTTGAATCGACGCTAACCGATCCGCGAGGGACGTCAAGGCCGTCAACGCGATCAGCAAGGGTTGCGTTTCTAACACCATGGCTCGAACGTTTCGAGCTACGGTGCGCCCATCCATCAGTGGCATTTCGATATCGAGTAAGGCAATGTCTGGATGCCAGTGCTGAATAGCGGTCAAGGCAGATAATCCGTCGATGACCGTGTGAACTTCGAAACCGTGCAGTATCAGAGCAGCCGCGCTCGCGTTAAGCACTACAGTGTTGTCATCAGCCAGGAGAAGCCGAGGTGCTGTCGGTTTGCGCATTGTCTTCTCGATGGTGTGCCCTACATCAAGCGCACGTGGCATTCCCGACGGACGGATTATTATTCCCTCCCAGATCGAACCGCTGTCTAACGTCGACAAGTTCAGACATTGGGATGAGCTTTCAGGGAAGTCAGGCGAAGTGCCGCCATAAGTTTTGCCCGTTCGACGTTGTTCCCGTACAGGTCGAACTCGATGCCGACTGCATGCGTACGCGATGATTGCTCGCTCGCGGAAAAGAGTGATTCGAAGAATTCAGGTGCTAATTTCCGAACCATCTCTCTTCCCATCGATGACGTCTTCGGCCAGCCGTGTGAGCCGGGTGAGCGCTTCCGCTTCCGAGAATACGGCGGTCCGCCAGGCAGGCGTGAACTGTCTGTCGTCGTCAGCGTCACCCACCTCATGCGTGATAACGAACGTTCCCGAGTAAGCACCGCGAGCGTCAGGACCGATCACATCGACGCTGATGTTGCAATCCCTGTATGTTGAGTTTTGAACTGTCATCAGCCCTCCCTCCAGTGAGCCACCGCGGCAATCACGGTGACGACGGCGCTGCTGGCGCGGCAGCGAATTCGTCCGAATCCTCGACGAGATCGGATTGAGTCGGCTTTTCAATAACGCCGAGTTGCAACTGGGCACGCTGCCAGAATTCGTCAGCCCGACCTTCCGGACACCCCGCTTCGGTCCAAAGTTGATATGCGCACGAGCGGATTTGGTCTTCGGTGATGCGAACGTCCATGTCTTGCCTCGCTGAGGTTGTGCCGACCCTGCGTGCGCGCCCGTCATGGTGCCGTCACACGTTTCGAATATTCACAGGTCGAGTCCTGATGATGCGCTTTTTTGCGGCGCGAAACTCAGCGCGATTTGATTGATATTTGAAAAGACCCGGCGACCCGCGGATAGATTCGTTCAAGTCTTCCCCGAAGCCATCTCCGTCTCGGCGAGCGCCTTCAAGAACGACTCGGACCACCAGCGAACATTCTCTTTGCGGACCCGGTCCGCGAGTGCGGTATGTCGATTGATGCGCTCATCGAGCGGCATGACCAATGCGCGCTGGATAGCGTCTGCTGTGCCCTGCGTGTCATAGGGGTTGACGAGCAGCGCTTCCGTCAGCTGCTCGGCCGCGCCGGCGAAACGCGAAAGCACCAGCATGCCCGGGTCAGCCGGGTCCTGAGCAGCGATAAACTCCTTCGCCACCAGGTTCATGCCATCGCGCAACGGCGTCACCAGCGCGACACGACTCGCGCGATAGAGTCCCGGCAGTCGTTTTCGGGCTACATTGCGATGAATGTACCTGACCGGCATCCAGTCCAATTCTCCAAAGTCACCGTTAATCTCGCCGCACAGGCTGTCCATTTCACGGCGAAGATCATCGTACGCCCCGACGTCCTCGCGGCTCGGCGACGCGATTTGAATCAGCGTAGCGCTGTCACGATTTTCCGGGTAGCGCTCCAGCAATTGCCGGAAAGCGTGAATCCTTTGCGGTAATCCTTTCGAATAATCGAGTCGGTCAACGCCGAGAAGCAAGCGCCGCCGCGAGTATTCGTCACGCATGCGCGCAAACATCTCGCGCCCTTCCTTGGCCCTCGCAAGGCGTGCAAATTCCTCGACGTCGATGCCGATCGGAAAGGCCCCTACTTGTAACGTGCGATTGAAAGCACGGAGGTGATTCGGACCCACGCGGACGGCCCGAGCCTCGGATTCGACATAGTGCGAAAAGTGCGTGACATCGGACTGCGCCTGGAAGCCGACGAGATCGTATGCGAAGAGCGACCGCATGAGCCACTCGTGCTCGGGGATCGCCGCCATGATCAGTGGGGGCGGCATCGGAATGTGCAGGAAAAAGCCGATGCGATGGTTGCAGCCGGCCGCACGCAATTCTGCGGCCAGCGGGATCAGATGATAGTCATGCACCCACAGGATGTCATCTGGCTTCAACATCGTGAGCAACTTGCGCGCGAACAACCGGTTCACGCGTCGGTACCCCTCAGCGAAGCGCGTGTCGAATTTCGCGAGATCGAGGCGATAGTGGCACACCGGCCAAAGCACGCCGTTGGAGTATCCAACGTAATAGGTGTCGTGCTCGTCGCGGGTCAGATCGAGCGTTGCCAGTGTCACGTTGCCGCTTGTATGAATCTCAAGTCCATGCCGGTCGGCAGCCCCTCCCTCCGTGTCGTCGCTTAGTTTGCCACTCCAGCCGAACCATACTCCGCCAGTTTGTTCAAGACTTTCCCGCAGGGCGACGGCGAGGCCTCCTGCCGCAGATTTGCGAGGATCGGAAGTGCGGTTTGATACGACCACCAGACGGCTCATATCAGGCTCTGAGTTGGCAATTTAATCCACACTGGCACGGTAACATGATGCGTCGCGCTTTCAGTCGATAAGGCGTCGCTAATACGACTTAATTTACCGCCCACCGTCTGTCCAGGCGCGCGAGACGGTCCATATCAAGGACATCGTAGGAGTTGGCTCACGGAGACGACCAGCATCTGTGTGCAGGTCGATTAGACATAGGCGTCTTTTTTGCTTCGCACCATTTATGTCGCTTCTCCGTTATGCCGATTCGCGGTTGGTTTGACTGGCCGATGGGAATCAAATGTTCGAACGCGCACGGTTCGACTTCCAGGCGGAGGACAGCGAGCTTCGGGAGTAGTTTGGCTTACGGCATGCATCGTGCAGGAGGCGCCATGCTTCATACGTTTCTAGCAAATAACCGCGATGAACTGATCGTGCGCTGCAGGTCCAAAGTGGCGCTGCGGCCGGCACGTGGTGCGTCCGCGCTTCAACTCGAAAACGGCGTTCCGCTGTTTCTTGAACAGCTGATTGAAACGCTGAAAATCGAGCAAACTGAACGCCCGTCAGAAAGCCTCATTGTGTCAGGCTCGCCAGGAGGTAATTCAGGCCGTTCGGAGATTGGGGAGGCAGCGGCCCGTCATGGACACGAATTGCTGACGTTGGGATACACGGTTGACCAGGTCGTCCATGATTATGGAGACCTTTGTCAGGCCATTACTGACCTCGCACATGAACGCGATGCCCCGTTTTCGATCGACGAGTTCCGCACGCTGAACCGCTGCCTGGACAACGCGATCGCCGATGCTGTCACCGAGTTCAGTTACCAACGCGATTTCAAGATAGCTACTCAAAATGCACTTGATGAAGGCGAGCGCATGGGGTCTTTCGCCCATGAACTTCGCAACTTCCTGCACACGGCGACCCTTGCGTTTGCTGCTGCAAAAGCTGGAAATTTGCCCTTGTTTGGCGCTACGGGCGCCGTATTGGAGCGGAGCCTGACGGGCTTGGAGAAGCTCATTGAGCGTTCAATCGACGACGCCCGCGTTCCCGCAGGTGATAGTGCTAAATGGGCGCTGTTTTCAGTTTCTGACTTCATAAACGAAACAAAGCACGCGGCAAATCTGGCCGCACAGCTACGCGGGTGCAAATTTGTCGTGACGTCAGTCGATCCCCAGCTCGCTGTCAGCGGAAACCGTGACCTCCTTTATTCAGCGCTCGGCAATCTCATACAAAACGCCTTTAAATTTACCCAACCAAACTCCGAACGAGCGCGTATGCCATCGCCGACAAGATACTTATTGATGTGAAGGATCATGGCGGTGGTTTGCCGCCAGGCAAGGCAGAACAGATGTTTCTGCCATTCACCCAGTTCGGAGCCGACAAATCCGGGCTAGGGCTCGGATTGTCGATAGCACGTCGAAGCGTCGAACTGAATGATGGCATTCTGAGCGTGCGCGATGTTCCGGGCGTCGGATGCATATTTACGATCAGCCTTCCGCGACACACGTTGATGAAGAAATAGCCAATGTTGCGTCGGACATCACAGACTGAGCGTCGTTGGCGCCTCATGACCGAACAGAGCCCGACGTCAACATTCACGAACCCCCGACGCGCGGGATCAGTCAGTTGGGCCGAGCAACACGTCGATCGCTGCTTGTCCGGCGATCTCCGCAACCAGATAGGCCCATCGTTCAGTGAAACGGCCGATACTTTCGCGGCAAGCCGAATGGCGGCAAGGGGCCGGCAAGACAAGAGGTCGCCCCTGCCAAGAAGTTCCTGGCAACAGTTCCGACCCAATTCGCGGTTTGCCGCTTTTCCACCATTTTCAAGCATTTCTGCATTGAAACAGTTGTCTCAGTCGCCCAGGCTTATTCCTTTTGTTTCTGACGCGAAGAATGTGGCGACAAAACTAATGACTGCCAGAACTGCAAACTAGGTTGCGATAGGCCAATAGGCGTTCTCTACCCAGGCCAGAGCATCATCACGCTGTACGGCAACTACACAGACGGCGGCAGCGTCGATTTCTGCTGACAAATTTTTCTAACGCGAGGGCGACCGAACAACCATGGTGAACGTCCTCTTCGACTGCCGGCGAGCGCCAGTACCCGCCCCCATTTCGTCGCCTTGGTCTTCGCGACAGCATTGCTCCGATTTTGATATGGCCTCTCTCGCAATCCGGATGGCCCTATCAAAGCTGTTCTCCGTAGCGACGTGTCTGTTGTCAATGCTCACGAGCCAATGATCATCGCGAAGGCACCAGCGGATCCTGCGCTCCTCAACGAGCAATGCGAACCATCGCCAAATCGAGGCGTCGTCTGCATTTGCCGCCGAGGCCGCCGCCGCTCTGATGTAACTCATATCATCCAAATTGGCCACTTGTCACCCGGTTAGATATTGGCTGCTGCTCGACATACCGTGGTACGAATGCGGCCCCGTCACGCTCATCCGCGGAAACAACTAAAGACCGGTCCCATTACGTCGCACGACGTGACCTGCCACGCTCCATTGAGAAGATCAGACACTTCGTCATCCGATGCCGCTCCCGAAAATGCAGCAAGCCGGCGGACCTTCTCAGCAATTTCATCACGCGATAGCGTGTTGCCCGGATCGCCCTTTGGTTCATCGATCCGCCCGGCGTAGTGTCGGCCATCGTGGGTAACGACAGTCACCTTGCCGATCCACCGGGCCGGATACGCGCGGTCCACTTCGTCGTCGAAAACCATTTCTACCTTGTCGCGAAACGCCGCCACTGACTCCGCGTCGAAGCTGCCTTCGAACTCGTTGACTCCGGCGTACCCATGCAACGCGACAAGTCCAAGCACGTTCCCATATTGAACTTCGCCTGATGGACGGTGCGCGGCACAACCACCGCTCCGAGAACGTCGAGCGCGCCCTGATGCACATGCGCGGTGACACGCGCGATATCGGAAGCCAGCAATCGCTCGCGCCCGGTAACCGCAAGCAGCGCATCGGCGGCAGGATGTGAATGGCGGCACGATGCGTGATATTTGAACGACGTTTCCGCAGTCGCCCACCGCTCGCCGAGCCGATCGACAAGCCGCGCCGGGTCGGCATCGCTCGACATACCCGCGGCCATGCCCTGCGCTCCCTCCAAGATACGTGTCGCCCCTCTGAATCCGTCAGCTGCGAGCTCGGCGGCCATCAGACCATTGGCGGCCGCCATTGCTGTATGAAGTTGTTTCGAATCGGCGGCGTCGCGCAGGAACTCCCATAAGCCACTAGCCTGTGTGCCGGCCGAACCGAACGCATCCAGCATCTGTTGCGGCGACAGGCCAAGCAGTCGGCCTGCCGTGGCCGCCGCCGCCACCGTCCCGGCAGTGCCCGTCGTATGGAACACTTTGTAATGAGATCGGCCGAGAAACTCGCCAACGCGGATGCCCGTTTCGTAGCCCGCAATCGCCGCCGTAATCAGGTCGCGGCCCGAAGCACCGCGAGCTTGCGCAAGCGCCAACGCAACGGGAAAAACGACGGTTGCCGGATGGAACACGGAGCCGTTATGCACGTCATCCTGCTCCGCAAAATGCGACGCAGCGCCATTCACCATGGCTGCGAAATAGGGCGTGGAGCGCGTGCGGTCGATCAGCACTTCGGCCGCGCCACCCTCGTCCGTCCCGCCGCCCAAGGCTGCGCGGCGAGCGAAGACGGCAATCGTTTCGACGGGACGCGCGCCTTTACCCGCCAGCGCGGAGCCAAGCCAATCCACGTAGAGGTTTACAGCGCGCTCCACCACGTGCGACGGGATCACGTCGAAGCGCAATTGAGCAGCAAAAGTCGCGAGGTCAAGACTGGGATGATCGGTCATGGTTGTAGAAACAGAAAAACAGAATCGATATGGGCGATAGATCGTGTTCGCTTCGCATTGCGCGTGATGTGCACGTCGTCGTAGTCAGATTTGCGGAGGATTGCCGTGGATTCAGGAAGCGTCGGTGCGCACAGGCTGGATCAGCCTCGCCGGAAACGCCGCCAACAATCCCACCGAGGCGACGATCATCAGCAGTCCGACCGCACCCATCGCGACATCCAGGCTTCCAGTGAGGCTCTTCACCCAACCGATAATTGCCGTGCTGAGAAAGCCGCCGAGACACCCGAGACTGCTAATCAAGGCGATTCCGCCTGGAGCATTCGACCTGGAAAAATAACTGGTGGGAATCGCCCAGAATACGGGAATCGCGCCATACAGTCCGGTCGCCGCGAGCGCCAGCAGCGCGATCGTCCAGCCGACGCTTCCGCCTGTGAATCCAAGCAGAATGAATCCCACCGCTGACGCCACAAGCGACATCGCAACGTGGTAACGCCGTTCGAGTCGATAGTCCGAATGCCGCCCAATCGCCCATAGACCCACCGTCGCGGCAACATAAGGAACGGCGGATAGCCATCCAATCGTGCGAAGATCATTCACTGCCAGACCTTTGATGAGCGTGGGTACCCACAGGCTCATCGCGACCGTCGCGCACGTGATGGAGAAATACGCAAAGACCGCTGCGTAGAATCGTGGATTGCGGAAGAGCATCCGCAACGACCCGCCCCCCGGATTCCGACTTGCTGACATGCTCGGCTTGCACGTCGGCAAGCACGATTGCCTTTTCCGAATCCGATAGCCACTTCGCTTGCGCAACGCCGTTCGTCAGGAAGAAATAAGCTGTGATCCCCAGCGCGATGGCGGGCAGCCCCTCATAAATGAACAATAGTTGCCATCCGCGCAAGCCATGCAATCCAGAAAGGTCGTGCATGATCCATCCGGCCAGCGGGCCACCGATCCAGCCGGACACAGGAATGCCCATCAGAAAGATCGATATGATCCTGGCCCGATAACGTGAAGGAAACCAGTAGGTCAGGTAGAGGATCACGCCAGCGATCGACGGCCCAAGTGTCCCAACTCTAGCTGCGATCCAATGGATCCTGGGGCGCTCGACCGGCGCGAATCGGCCAGACCCTATATCGGATTCACGTTTTCCGGTCAACATCATCGAGACTGTCGAGCAGTGCGATCGCGGCCGTAACGTCCTGGCAGTCCCGCCCCTCGGTGCAGGCGCTAACAACGCGCCCGAGCACGACCTGTGCTTGGCGGCATTTTCCGTCGGCTTTCCACAAGCTGGCCAGGGACATCGCCGCACGCAGTTCGACGAGTGTCAGACCAAGCGAGCGCGCGTCGGTCAGGGCAACGTTGAACCAGTGTTCCGCGACGCGGGCGTCAGATCCGGGATCAAGCAGTTCGGTCACGGCACGGGAGTAGGCCAGCTCGATCAATGAGATCATTTGTCCAGTGCTGATGCATTCGGCGCAACCCGTCTCGATGTCGCGCCGCGCATCATCGAAACGGCCCAGATTTGCGAGCGCTTGCGCCCTGCATGCGTACATGTATCCCAGATCGCTGCGGCCACCGCCTGCAGCGAGATGTTCGATTGCTTGCGCGAGGCGCGCCTCAGCCTGCTGATGTTTTCCGCGCCGCTCGAGCGCGACTCCCTCGTACACCATTGCCCAGCCTTTCCAAAACGGAAGGTTCTGCGTGTCGCACAGTTCGATACAGCGATCGCACAGGTCGAACGTCGTCTCTTCATCACCGGTTTCCGCGAAGGCCCGTGCCGCGACGCTCAGTGCCTGTGACAGCACAAACGGCTGCGCAATATCCGTCGCATGGTCGACGGCCAGTCGCGCATAGTGCTTCGCCTGATCGAAGCGGCCACCAGCCAGATGGCAATAACTGAGCCAGTTGCATGCAGTCACCTTCGAGTCGTTGAGCCGGCCGAAACCGCTTTGCCGGTCTGGTCGGTACGAGTCGATGACAAATTCGAGCAATCTGGTGCAACGCTCGAATTGACCCTGTTGGTGGAGAATGGGTCCGACGCACGAGAACGCGACGAGCTTGCTGTCGATGTCCTGTGTACTCTCGCCCAGCAAGATCAGCCGTTCCGCGGTGGCGAGCGCCTTTCGGGTATCCGCACCAGCATACGCACAGATGTTGATGCCCGACAGCGCGAGGATCGAGAGCCGTGGATCAGTCACCTGATCGACCAACGCTTCGACACGTGCCCACAACGCCGAAGCCTGTTTGCACGCATAGCCTGTAAGCACCCAATGACAGGCGGCGCCCGTAACAAGGAGTCCCACTTCGTGGTCCGCACGGTGCTCGATAGCGGCCCGATCGATCAGTGCAAGGCCTGCATCGACATATTCCAGGGCTTCGCGATGACGGTTCTTCGTGATCGCCGACCGCGCAGCCGTACGCCACTGCGGCAGTGCGAGATCGACCAGGTCCGCGCGTGTCAGGTGCAACGCAAGCAGTTCGGGCCGGGTCTTCGTCCGGTCCTTGAGTTCGGTGGCCAGCGCGCGTGCAATCGCCGCATGAATCTGCTTTCGCCGGCTCATCAGTAGCCCGTCGTAGGCGACATCGCGCACGAGCGCATGCTTGAACATGTACACGGCTTCCCCACCGCTGCCATGCCTGAAGACCAGTCCGCTGTCGACGAGGCGGTCGAGTGACTCCTGCAAATCAGCCTCGTTCGTCGGGCTGATCGCCGCGAGCAGTCCGCGATCGAACTCGCGGCCGATGCACGCGCCGATCTGAGCGACTTCTTTGCATGTTCCGAGACGATCGAGGCGTGCCATCAACGAGTCCTGAATCGTTGTTGGAATCGCTGGCGGCGGCAGCGGTCCCGGCAGTTCCCAATGGTCGCCAGCATCGCGCAGGATACCGGACTCGAGCACCGCCTGTGTCAGCTCCTCGACGAATAGTGGCACCCCGTCGGTACGTTCGAGAATCTGGTCGAGCAATTCCCCGGGCAATGGCTTTCCGCTGACGAGTTGATCAGTGATCGCCTCTCCCTGCCGTCTCGACAGGCGGTTCAGATGCAGCAGCGTCACGTTGCCGTGTCCCGTCCAAGGTGGCACGAATTCGGGGCGACAGGTTACGATGAGGAGGACGGGTGCTTCACGTATCCGCTCGACCATCAACGCCATCGTCTCGAGTGTCGCTGGGTCGGCCCACTGTGCGTCTTCGCAGATCATCAGGATGGGCTGGCGTTTCGCCAAACGCAGCATCTGCTCGACCAATGCGGCTATCGTCTTCTCCCTGTGCTTTGGCGGTGCGAGCATCTGCGTCGGATAACGATCGGTCGGCAGCGACAGTAGCGCGGCAAAAAAAGGTGCGACGAGCGGCAACTCGTCGAAGTCGAGATTCAGTGACGCTTCCAGCCTATCGAGCTTCTGCTCTGGCGTATCATCGCGCTCAAATCCAAAAGCGCGCTCGAACGGTTCGACAAGCGGATAGAAGGCCGAACCGTTGTGATAGGGAGAACATTGATAGAACTGCCGCAGATGATGTGTGTCAGCGAGATGTCGACTGAGCACGTGTGCAATGCGACTTTTCCCGATGCCGGGTTCCCCGGTCAGTAATACGACCTGACCTTCGCCTTCGTGCGCGTTGTCCCAGCGGGACAGAAGTAAAGCAACTTCGGACTCGCGACCAACAAAAGGTGTATAGCGGCTTTTTCGGTTCGCGTCGAACCGGCTTTCACTACGTGTCAGATCCCTGACGAGATATGCCTTTACGGGTTCGGTGATGCCTTTCAGCGCGTGCTCACCGAGATCCTCGATCCTGAAGGCATTTCCGAGCAACCGACATGTGCCCGAAGAAATCACAATTTGATCTGGGTCGGCAAGCGCGGTCAGACGCGCGGCAAGGTTGGGGGTTTCGCCCACGGCCGCATTCGATCGCAGAGCGTCCCACGCGCCGCTGTCGCCGACAACGACCGAACCGGTTGCGATGCCAACATGCACTCTCAACGGAGTTGAAGCAGGCACTTTGCTGACGACGGCTACCATTTCGAGCGCAGCGCGCACGGCGCGCTCCGCGTCATCCTCATGCGCCTGGGGAAAACCGAAGTACACGACTATGCCGTCGCCGAGGTATTGCGCCACGTGACCGGCATAGCGGGAAACAATATCCCCGCATGCGCGTTGGTAAGCGTGCATCAGGTCCCTTAGCATCTCCGCGTCGAGCCGCCGCGCGAGTTCCGTCGAGCCGACAAGGTCGCAGAACAGTACAGTGAGTTGTCGGCGCCCGGCATCCTGGGCCGATTGCATTGTCGACGCCACAACGTGCCTGTCGTTGTCAAGCGTGCAAATAGCTTTTAATAAAAGCCTGCGGTGCCCGAGCAGCACGCCGAGTTTGACTAGATCTTCCTCCGAGAGAAGTGGCAGCGAATGCAGGTCAATGCCATGGGATTCGAACAATGGCACGTACTGGTCAAGCCCGAGGGGGCGCAGCCACGATGCGAGCGTATCCATGGACAGACTCTGGTGACGACTGCAACCTGCTTGCCAGGCCAGGGCGTCAAGGTGAAACGCAATTAATCTGGGCAACCAAACCTACTACATACCGTAGCAAGCAGATGGCTCGTAGGCAAGGCGCATTTTTGTGGGCTACAAACCATACATCATGCACGTGCGGAAACTGAAGTCTGGGAGTATCACGCGTTTGCTGGCAGCGGGACCTGACAACGGTTGGACGGCAGGAAAGCGACTTCTGTACCGCGTCACCGATGTCGTTAGGCGTTGACGAAGGTGCCATTGCGGGCCGGCTCGTCGACGCCTGCGGTCTGCCGTTTGAATGTCTGCAGTCTCTCGACGGTGAACGTCTGGAATTGGCCGAGCCAGCCCTCATCACATCGACACCGCAGCAACGCATCTAGTCAGGCATTGTTCCCCACGCCTGCGTACGCAACGATCTCGATTAGCATCTCTTCGCGCGCGAGACCGGCCACGACGAACGACGCACGATTTGGAAACGGCGCCCGAAAATGCCGCAGCCAGACCGCGTTAACGAAAGGAAGCCACGCCCGGTCCGTCACGTAGATGAGCACCTGAGCGACGTCGCCGGCCGTAGCGCCCGCGGCCTCGAGCGTCCGGAACAGGTTTGCGAACACCTGCTCCGTCTGTGCCTCGATGCCGCCGCTCACAAGCGCGCCGTCCGCGCTCACGGGAATTTGTGCGGTATAGAGTGTTCCGTTCGCCGCGACCGCCCAGGAGAAGAGCGACTCGGCGCGCTCCGGTAGTCCGGTGTGAATCTGCCTGATGCTGCCCGCCCCCCGCGCGTTTCGGTCAGAAGCCGTCATCGGAACCTCCTGCCCCATGCGTGCGCGACGCCTCGCTCTCGGCCACTAGCACGCGGCGCTTCCAGTCGACTAGCCGCGCCAGTTGCGCGGGCTCTACATCGACGCCATTCCAGATCGCTCCGTGATGCCGCGCTTCAAGCTCTTCCGGATCAACCTCGTGCGAGAGGCCGGGTTCTACGTCGATCGGCGAAGGAATCGCTTCGCTCGTGCGGCAGCATACAACGATCTCCCCAGTAACCGCACCGGAGCGCGCGTTGCAGCCCAGATAGGTGGGGTAAAGGCCGCGCCCATCCGTCCAAGCGAAATGACAGCCGGCCGCGTCCCGCCACGAAAGATCGAAGCGGCGCGAGCGCCCGCTCATCGTCTTAAGACCATGCAGCGCGAGACGCGGCGCAAGTGCACCCGAAACGCGCACCACGCCGATTCCTTCTTTCGTCGCCCTCGCCCATGCAAGCTCGAACGCCAGCACGCATCCGGCGAGACCGGGCGCTTGCCGTGCCGGATGTTCGCCACAGGCCGCGCCCTTGACGGTGTATTGCTCGCGCGCCTGCGCGCCGAGCATGCCATCAAGCGCTTCGAGACCGCCAAAGCCTACAGCCTGAAGCCATACGGCCGCATCCGCTGCATCCTCGTAATCGCCCTGCGCCCATCCGCTGCCTTCCAGCGCCGCGCGGCACAGCGACGTCAACTCATTCATCGCCGTCTTCATGCTTGTCCAATTCCTCTTTCGTTGCTGTCCGGCACGCACGGAAAAATCCAGTCATCGGCCATGTCTGCCGCGAGCTCATCGAGTGTCGGCGCGCCCTGGAACAATGTGACGCGCACCCAGAGGTTCGACTTGGGATCGAACTTGCTCGCACCGAACATCGCGAGCTTGGCACGCATCAGGTCGATCGGCAGGGTGTCCGCCGCCAGCAGGTTCTCGCGGATCTCGCCGTATGGCCGGCCAATCAGGGTCTGCACGCGGCGCACGATCGCGCGGTGCTCCGGATGCATCGCGACGAACTCCGCGACGCTCATGTCGTCGTCGCGCAGCGCGTGCAGGGCCGCGTGAAGCCGTCCGACCTGGCGCGCGATATCGAGTGGCAGTTCACGCTCCGAGCCCGGCTCACGGTCTCGTACGCCCAGACGCGGCTCCTCTTTTTCCGCCGAGCGATACCAGAAGAAATGCGTATCGTCGCGGAGCGCAGAGGGCTGCTGCAACGCCCATCGATAGTCGTCCTCAACGAGCTGGCGCAACTCGCCCGTACGCATATCGGAATCGAGGCGCAAGGTATCGTCGACGGGCGCGCCGCAATCGATCGAATCGACGAGTTCTGGATAGAGTTCCAGCAGGACGGCCACCAGCACCTCCTGCGCGGCGCTCGACACCCGCTCGCCGGTCCACGCCAGCAACATATCCCAGTGGAATGCTTCAGGCGTCGCGGCAAGGCGCCGCAGCGCATCCTGGATGATCGGCAGCTCGCCGACGATCACCGCGTTGCGCGCGGCCTCGCGCGGATGGTCCGTGTGCACCTGCGCGATGTGACGCGCCGCACGGGCCAGCAGGGCTTGCGCGCGTGTCGTCGCAGGGGCATCGACGGACTCGACGGCCAGCACGCGTGCTAGCGCGGTCTCCCGTCCGCGCACCCATTGATCGAGCTGAAGCGGATGCCGTATGAGGAACGGCGCCATGCCAAGCCCGGTGGCGTTGCCGACGCCGAGATAGCGCCGGCAACTGCGCGCGAGCTTCACGGCGATGCGTGGATTACGGCGCACCGCGACGTGTTCGGCGAGACGCACGCTGAAGTCCCGCAGCACATACACGGCGCACATCTGCGCCGAAAAGCCCGAGCGAAACGCTCGAGTGCCGGCAATCCGCGGATAGTCCGCGATACCGAACTTGCCGTTGCCATACACGGCCGTCGTGCGAACCAGGTAGCCGACCCGCTCGAAGACGGATGAATCCGGCTGACGCCCCTCGGCGAGACAGCTCACCACATGGTCGAAGTTGCGCACGCTCTTGTTGGCACGGCACAGCACGAGATCGTTCGCATCGAGCCGGCCCGCCTCCTGCAACGGCACATTGGCGCGCAATCGCTCGAGGTCGCCCGGCTGCGGCACGCCGCAGATGAGTGCGGACGTGATGTCCCACTTCTGCGCGATCACGCGATCCGTGCGCTCCGCCGCGTCGAGATGCTGCGAGAAAATTACCTGGCTGTAGCGCTCGCCGTAGGCTTCGATCGAATAGATGCAGACGCCGTAGCCCTCGTCGTCCAGCTCCATGTGCGCGACGCGAACCCGCCACTGGTCGCGCGCCATGCGCCTGACGAGCGCCCGCACGAAGCTCAGCCGCGTGCCGTGCATCGCGCCGAGACGTTCGGTGCGGTTCGTGACGTCGGCGCTGCGCAGCGCCGGATGCGTGTTCTGCATGATGTTCACGCTGTCGTCATTCATGATGGCCTCATCGTTCATCGGTCGACTCCTTGCTCGATCGCCATCGTCCGGGCAATGCGCACGGCGTCCCAAAGCGAGGGCAGAATCAGGATCGACACCGGCACCGCCGTGATGACGATGAACGACTGCAGCGCGCTGACGCCGCCTGAGCCCATCGTGATCAGCACCGCGCCCACCAGCCCCATGCCGATGGCCCAGAAAATCTTGAGCCAGTGACGCGGCTCACCGCGATCACCCGACATCGCCATGGCGATCGTATACGCCATCGAGCCGCCGTTGGTCACGACCGAAAAGAAGCTGAGAAACAGGAACAGCGCCGAGATCAGGTTGCGCAACGGCAGCGCCTGCGCCACGCCGAGCAACAGCGCCTCGGGCAGGCTTCCGTGCGAAACGACGCTACCCGGTGAGGCAAGCTCGATGCCGATGCCCGCGCCGCCCACCAGCGTGAACCACAGCATCGTGATCACGGGCGCTGCGATGGAAAGCAGCACGACCAGCTCGCGAATGGTGCGGCCGCGCGACACCTTCGCGACGTAGATCGCCATCATCGGCGCATAACCGATGAACCAGCCCCAGTAGAAGAGCGTCCAGGCATTGAGCCACTTGTCGTCGCCGCGATACATCGCGGTCTGGACGAAATCGACGACATGCGTCGCGAACGCCTGGAAGAACACGCTCGTCAGAAAGGCCGTCGGCCCGAAGACGTAAAGATAGGCCGCCAGCCCGAGCATGAGCCACACGTGGATCTTGCAGACGAAGCGCAGCCCTTCCAGACCCGCGATGCAGGCCGACGTGAAAATCACGGTCACCGCGAGAATCACGAGCGCCTGTGTCACGACGGTGTCGGGCACGGCCCAGACCGAATGCAGCACATAGGCGATCTGCAGCCCGAGAAAGCCGATCGGGCCGATGGTGCCGGCCGCCACCGCGATGATCGAGGTGGCGTCGGCGAGCGTCGCGATCGGGCCCTTGAGCGCGCGCGCTCCGAAGAGCGGATAGAGCAGCGTGCGCGGCGCGAGCGGCAAGCCGCGGTCGAAGTGCAGATGCATCAGCACGATCGCGAGCAGGCTGCCGAGCACGGCCCACGCGAGAAAGCCCCAGTGCAGGAAAGACTGGGCGAGCGCCGCCACGGCCCCTGCCTGTGTGCGCGGCGCCGCGCCGAAGAACGGCGGAGGGCTCATGAAATGCATGAGCGGCTCGGCGGCGGCCCAGAATGCGCCGCCGCCGGCCAGCAGCGCGCACATGATGATGACGACCCAGTTGAACGTCGAGTTCGACGGAACCTGCGCGGCGCCGCCCAGCTTCACGCGGCCGAGCTTCGAGAAGGCGATCGCGAGACTGACCGCGAAGGTCGCGAGCGTCAGCACCTGCCAGTAGAAGCCGAAGACGCGCGTCGCCCAGCCGAAGGCGGTATCGACGACCGTCGAGAGCCACGAGAGGTTGCACAGCGCCGCCACCAGGAACAGCACGAAGAAGCCGCCGCTGATGAGAAAGATGGGCCAGTCGATGCTGCGCGCATGAACTTCCCGCTCATCGCGTCTGGCCGCAAGCGCGGGCGTGGTATCTATTTCCATGTCTCCTCCAGTTCGAATAGTAGTCTCGTGCGATGTAGTCTCGTGCAACGCACCGCGCGCTAGTCGCGCCGCTCGGCGTCGCACAGAATGCGCATCCAGTTGCCGCCCATGATCTTCGCCACCTCGGCATCGGAGAATCCCGCGCGGGCGAGCGCCTCGGTGAGCTTTGGAAAGTCCGCGTTCGAGCGGAACCAGTTCACGGGGTCGGGCCACGCGGCGTGCTCCGCGCTGCCTTCGCCGTAATCCGTCTGCTTGCTCCAGCGGCCGTTGCGCATCCATTCGAGCACGCTGTATGGCTGTGCCTGACACAGGTCGCTGCCGATGCCCACGTGGTCGACGCCGATCATGTCCACCGTGCGCGCCACCATGTCGGTGAACTCGCCCGTCGTGCAGCGGCTGCCGTTCTTCAGGTGAAACGGATAGAGGCTGAAACCGACGAGACCGCCCCGCTCCGCCAGCGCGCGCAGCACCGCATCCGACTTGTTGCGCTTCGCCGCATGAAAGAAGGAGGGGTTCGCGTGACTGATGACGATCGGCCGCTTCGACAGCGCGATCGTCTCGAGCGTCGAACGCTCCGCGCTGTGCGACATGTCGACGATCATGCCGACGCGGTTCATCTCCTCGATCACCGCGCGCCCGAAGCGCGTGACGCCGCCGTCGCAGGCTTCATAGCAGCCCGTCGCGAGCAGGCTCTGATTGTTGTAGGTCAGTTGCATCGTGCGCACGCCCAGATCGCGGAACACCTCGACGAGACCGATGTCGTCCTCGATCGGCGAGCAGTTCTGCAGCCCGTAGAGAATCGCGATCCTGCCGCTGCGCTTCGCGACGAGCACGTCGTTCATAGTGCGTGCCGGCATCACGAGATCGGCATGGCGCTCAAAGCGCGCGTTCCATTCGGCAATGCGCGACAGCGTCTCACGCGCGTTTTCCCAGTAGACGATGGTGGCGTTCACCGCCGCCACGCCACCTTCGCGCATCTCCTCGAAAATCTGCCGGTTCCAGTTCGAATACTGCGTGCCGTCGATCACCACCAGCGAGTCGTGCAGGCTCATCATCTTTCCTTGTCCGTTCATGCCCGTGTGTAGGCGGTCTTGAGCGTCGTGTAGAACTCCGCCGCGTGCGGCCCCTGCTCGCGCGGACCGTGACTCGACGCCTTGCGGCCGCCGAAGGGCACGTGATAGTCCGTGCCCGCGGTCGGCAGATTGACCATCACGCAGCCGGTTTTCGCGTGGCGGCGGAAATGCGTCGCGTGCCGCAGCGACTGCGTGACGATGCCCGCCGTGAGCCCGAAGGGCGTGTTGTTCGCAACCGCCAGCGCTTCCTCGTAGTCGCGCACGGGAATCACGCATGCGATCGGCCCGAAGATCTCATCGCGATTGATCTGCATGTCGTTGCGGCCTTCGTCGAACAGTGCGGGCGACATGCACCACGCGCGCTCCGGCCGGGCCAATGCCTCGCCGCCGCACACGAGCCGCGCGCCCTCCTGTCGGCCCAGCGCGACGTATCGAAGGTTCGATTCGAGCTGACGCTGGTCGACCACCGGCCCCATCTGCACCCCGTCGTCCAGCGACCGTCCGACGCGCACGTCACGCAGACGCTGCGCGAGCCGTTCGACGAACGCCGCACGGATGCCGGGCGTCACGACGAGGCGCGACGAAGCCGTGCACTTCTGTCCGGTGCCGGAGTAAGCGCCGTTGAAAGCGCAATCGACGGCGAGATCGAGATCGGCATCGTCGAGCACGACGAGTGCGTTCTTGCTGCCCATTTCCATCTGCAGCCTGATGAGCTGCGGCGCCGCGGCGGCGGCCAGGCGCCGGCCCGTCTCGAGCGAACCGGTGAAGGTGATGCCGTCCACGTCCGGCGAATCCGCGAGCGCGCGGCCGATCGCCTCGCCCGGTCCCATCACCAGGTTGAACGTGCCGGCGGGCAGCGCCTGGCGGCTGATGATCTCGGTCAGCGCCCAGGCGCTCGCCGGCGTCAGATTGGCCGGCTTGAACACCACCGCGTTGCCGAACGCGAGCGCGGGCGCGATCTTCCAGCTCGCGGTGGCCATCGGGAAATTCCAGGGCGTGACGATACCGACGACGCCGAGCGGCTCGCGCTGGATATCGATTTCGACGCCGGGACGGACGGAATCGGCCTTGCCGCCGAGCTGACGCAGCACTTCCGCGGCGAAGTAGCGAAAGAACTGTCCCGACCGCGCGACTTCGCCGATGCCTTCGGCAAGCGTCTTGCCCTCTTCGCGCGACAGCAGCCGGCCCAGTTCGTCGCGGCGCGCGATCAGTTCATCGCCGATCGCGCGCAGCACGTCGTGACGCGCTTCGAGACCGTTCGCCGCCCAGCGCGGTTGAGCCATGCGCGCCGCTTCGATCGCCTCGCGCGCCTGCGCTAGCGTGGCCTGCGCGTAGCGGCCGATCACGTCCTCGGTGTCCGACGGACTCCGGTTGTCGATGAACTCATCGCCGGCCTGCCAGCGTCCATCGATGTAATTCAAAAAGGTCTGCGACGTCATACCCGATCTCGCTTTTTCCATTGACTTGAAGCGATTCTAAAAATCGGGCTAAGATAATCAAAGCCAAATATTTTTATGATTTTATTTGCTTCTCTTATCGATAAATGGACCGCCTCCCCGACGTCAAGATCACCCAACTGCGTCATTTCGTGGCCGTGGTCGAGTATCGCGGCTTCAAGGCTGCCGCCGCCGCCGTGTTTCGGAGCCAGCCCGCGCTGTCGCTGTCCATCAAGGAGCTGGAAAGCGCGCTGGGCGCCGCGCTCTTCGAGAAGGGCAGTCACGCGTCGCCCACACCCTTCGGCACCATGCTCTACGGCGAGGCGCGCAAGCTGGTCGAGCATTACGAGCGCGTGATCGGCTCGGCCGTCGACGTCGTCCGGGTGCGGCATGGGCGCGTGCGCGTGGCCGCGGTGCCATCCATCGCGCACGAAATGCTGCCGCGCGCGATCAGCCGCTTCGCGCAGCGCTATCCCGGCATCGAATTGCATGTGGAAGACGGTACCGCGGACTATATCCACGACCGGGTGCGCTCGGGCGTGATCGACTTCGGCATCGCAGGCGAGCCCAAGGGAGAGCCGGAGCTGAGCTTCACACCGCTTCTGTCCGATGTGATGTGCGTCGTGGTGAAGGCGGGCCATCCGCTCTTCCGGCATCGGAAGATCAAGTGGAAGGATCTGTCTGGGTATCAACTCATCGGCAACGGTACGATGCGCGCATTGCCGGCATCCCTGCTCGATGCGATTGGACAGATGGAGATCTTCATCGCCAACACCACCGCCCTGCTCTCGGCCGTCGAGGGTGAAGTCGGTCTCACCGTACTGCCTTATCTCGCGCAGCAGCGACATCGGGACATGCTGCGCTTCATTCCGCTTGACGAACCGCCTGTCGAGCGCACCGTGGGCTTCGTCGAGCCGACCGGAAGGTCGTTGAGTCCGGCAGCGCTCGCGCTGCGCGAGAGTTTCCTGGAGAATCTCGGCGTGTCGGCACTACCGAAGCAGGTTCGCCGCTTGGCGTTCGATTGATGCGATGGTCTGGAACGCGCAGATCGCGGACATGCTGAATGTGGGTCAGCGTGATCGCACTATCGGTAAAGCGTTCAGCCGCCTTGGGACTGCAGCGCGCCGCATTGCTGACCTCCGCGATGCGGTGCAGACGCGGCTCGCGTCGAGCAACGCGGAACTCGTCGGCAAGATCGTCGACGCTTGCGAGCGCTTCGATCGCGTACCCGCGACGCCCGAGGAAGCGCGCGCGATCCTGAAGCTGCCGCAGGCGGCGTGAAGGGGTGCTCACGTACAATGGCCGCTTCGAGGAATCTTGCGACGCGCAATGCTGAACGTTGACCCACAGAAGCCGGAATCGACCGCGTTGAGGGCGTTTGCCGTACTCGAATACGTGGCGCATGCGAACAAGCCCGTTTCCCTCGACGACGTGACCCACGCCTGCAAGCTGCCCAAGCCGACGGTGTTCCGCATCCTGTCAATGCTCTTCGAGGCCGATCTCGTCTATCGCGAACCGCTCGGCAAGCGGTACACGGTGGGCGCGCGCTCGGCCGCGCTCGCGCTCGACGTGCTGCGCCATTCCACCTTGCGCTCGCAACCTCACACGGTCCTGCAGGAACTCGTGGACGCAGTGGGCGAAACCTGCAACCTGACGATCCTCGACGGCAATCAGGTGCTCTATCTCGATCGCGTCGAAACGCCGATGCCCTTGCGTCTGCATCTGGAGCCGGGTACGCGCGTGCCGCTGCACTTGCGTGGAGCGGCCAGCGCCATCGCGGATGCAATGGCGCCGCTCAACAAACAAGCCAGCCACGTGACCCAGAGCGATTCGGCCGAATTGTTGTAGGAAACGACCCGCATCCGCCCAACGCAGCGAACATCCGGCGCCAGGGCAAATGCCCCGGCGCCAGCATCGCTCACTTCACTTGCGATATCCCATGGCCCGCGAGATGTTCAGCGCCGCATCCTGAACCGCCGGCGCGAATTCCTTCATGCGCTTGACGCTCAGGCGCTCCAACGGCCCCGAGATTCCGATGGCCGCAGCCGGAAGGCCGAACGCATCGAAGATCGGCGCGGCAACACCGCCCACACTGTCCCGCCATTCGCCACGATTGATCGCATAGCCATTGGCCGCCGCGCGCGCGAGCTCGACCTTGAGCGCCTGCAGATCCGTGATGGTGGCCTTCGTATGCGCGGAGAGATCGACCAGATGCCGCGCGAGGAATTCCTGCGTCTGATGCGCGAGAAGAATCTTGCCCGTCGCAACGCAATACGCAGGCGCATGGCCGCCGAGCACGGAATACGCACGCACGGGCTGCGCGCTCTCGATCTTGTCGACATACACGACCGAGGCGCCATCGAGAATCGACAGGTGCACCGTCTCTTGCGTGAGATCGACCAGCGCACGCATATGCACGGCCGCGAACTGCCGCACGTCGATCTGCGCCATCTGCTTCGCACCCAGCTCAAAGAGTTTGAACGTGCTCCGATAGTTGCCCGTGGTTTCATCGCGCGTTGCATAGCCTGCGTGCGCGAGCGTTTGCAACGTGCGGTGCGTGTTGCTCTTCGTGAGCCCGACCTGCTCGGCCAGCACCGGGATCGTGACGGGCTTGCCATTCTGATCGGCGAGCGCCTCCAGCAGCATCAGGCCCTTCAGCAACGTCTTGTCCATTGTCCTAAGATTTAGGATTAAAAGTTCATTCTACACCGCGCGTAGCGGCAAGAGCCGCGTATCGATCCGGCAATCTCCCCGGTGCGTGTTCACGGTACTCTGCCACACCATCCTATTTTATAGGATGCGTATATCATTTTTTGGTTTACACGCCCGGAAGATCGCGCCACAATCGAATCGACGCGCACGAGCGCCGCCGCATGCCAACGGGATCGCCAGGGAAAACACATGGATCAGCCACTTCAAGGAATCAGGGTCATCGAGTTCTGCAACGTCGCGGCGGGGCCGTATTGCGGAATGCTGCTCGCGGACATGGGCGCGGACGTCATCAAGGTCGAGCATCCGAACGGCGGCGATACGTTGCGTGCGTGGCCACCCATTTCCGATGGCTATAGCGAGAATTTCGCGTCGCTCAACCGCAACAAGCGCTCGGTCACGCTCGATCTGAAAAACCCCGAGGACATCCTTCAGGCGAAGTCGTTGATTCAGACAGCCGATGTCGTCATCGAGAACAATCGTCCCGGCGTGATGCATCGCCTCGGGCTCGGTTACGAAGACATTCGCGCGATGAAACCATCCATCGTCTATTGCTCGATCTCCGCGTATGGTCAGACCGGGCCGCGTTCGCAGGAAGGCGGTTTCGATCTGACCGTGCAAGCGATGAGCGGCATCATGAGCATCACGGGCGAACCCGATGGTGCGCCGGTCAAGTGCGGCGTACCGCTCGCGGATTTCTCCGCTGGCCTGTATGCCGCGTTCTCGGTGACATCGGCGCTGCGCGGTGTTGCGGCAACGGGCGAAGGCACGCATATCGACGTGCCGATGCTCGGCGCGACCCTCGCCATCGCCGCATTGCAGACGTCCGAATACTTCGGCACGGGGCGCGATCCGCAGAAGCTCGGCTCGGCGCATCCGCGTAACGCGCCCTATCAGGCGTTCAAGGCGCGGGACACGTATTTCGGCATGGCTGCAGGCAATAACGCGCTGTGGGAATCGGTGTGCAAGGTCGTGCAACGTGACGATCTCAAGGCGGACTCGCGTTATGCGACGACCACGCTGCGCGCGCAGCATCAGGTCGAATTGCGCGACACGCTGGAGGCGATCTTCGCCGCCGACGACGCCGAACTCTGGATCGAGCGCTTTCGTGCGGCGGGCGTGCCGTGCGCGCCGATCAACACGTATTCGCAAGTGTTGAAGGACACGCAAGTCGAGCATATGGAATGGGTGCAGCCGCTCGAATTGCCCAACGGCGTGCAGACGAAGACGTTCGCATCGCCCGTCAAATTCTCCGGTAAAACGCCTGACATTCGCCTGCGTCCGCCGGGACTCGGTGAACACAACGCCGAGCTGCTGAAGCGCTCGGAGGTCGAGGCATGAGCGGCATCATCGTCGAGAAAATGCCGACGCATTGGTCGATCACGCTCAATCGGCCGGACAAGCTGAATGCGTTATCCGCGAGTATCGTGGAAGAACTGATTCAGGCTTTCGACGCTGCCGATGCCGCAAAAATATCGCTCGTCACGCTGCAAGGCGAAGGCCGATGCTTTAGCGCGGGATTCGACATGAGCGACGTGCATGCGCAAAGCGAAGGCGATCTTGTGCTGCGTTTTATCCGCATCGAAACGTTGCTGAACAAGATTGCGAGCGCGTCGTGCTTCACCGTGGCGCTCGCGCATGGCAGAAATTTCGGCGCGGGTGTCGATCTGATTGCGGCGTGCAATCTGCGCGTGGCCGCGCCCGGTTCGACGTTTCGCATGCCGGGGCTGAAGTTCGGACTCGTGCTGGGTTCGGCGCGATTCGCGCGAATCGTCGGCACGCGTGAGGCGCAGCGCATTCTCGAAACAGCCGCCACGTTCGATGTCGAACGTGCCTGCGCGAACGGGTTTATCGAACGCGTGGCGGGTCCGGAGCAGTACGCGGAAGTCGTCGCCGAAGCGGTGGAACGCGCGCGCGCGTTGCCCGCCGAGAGCCGCGCCATGTTGCGACGCGCGCTGGACACCGAAGAGGCCGATACCGACCTCGCCGCGCTCGTTCGATCGGCGTCTGCGCCGGGCATTCACAAGCGCATCGAAGCGTATCTGGCGTCGTCGAAGAAGGCTTAGGAGACATCTCGTATGAGTTCGGGATTCGCAAGCAAGGACAAACAGGTCTCGCTCGCCGAACTGGCCGCGCTCGTACCCAATGGCGCGTCATTGGGCCTGGGCGGCAGCTTTCTGCATCGCGGGCCGTTCGCGTTCGTGCGCGAACTGATCCGGCAAGAGAAGCGCGACATCGAAATCATCAAGCAGTCGCCGGGCTATGACATCGACATACTTTGCCGCGCGGGCGTGGCCTCGCGCGCGCGTTGCGGCATCGTCGCGATGGAAGGCAATTTCGGGCTTGCGCCATGGTATCGGCGCGCGGTCGAGAAGGGTCATCTGAAGCTCGAAGAACACGCATGCGCGAGCCTCACCGCGGGACTGCGCGCGGCTGCCTTCGGCGTGCCGTTCATGCCGTGCGGCGGCTTGCACGGCAGCGATCTCGTGCGGATCAACGACTGGAAATGTCTCGACGATCCCTATGGCAGCGGCCAGAAAACCTACGTGATTCCCGCAATTTCGCCGGACTTCGCCGTGATTCATGCATCGAGCGTGGATCGCGATGGCAACGTGCGCGTGGCCGGCACGTATCACTGGGACCGAATCATGAGCCGCGCCGCCAAAAGCGTGCTCGTCGTGGCCGAAGAACTCAGCGATATGCGCTTCGCCGATCAGCCCGAACTCACGATCGTCCCTTATTTCATGGTGCAAAACTACGCGATCGTGAAGAACGGCGCATGGCCGGGCTCGTGCTGGCCATCATATGCGATCGACTATCCGGCGGTAGATGCGTATCTTCAAGAAGGCCCCGAAGCGCTCGCACGCCATATCGATGCCGCGCCCGAAGCGGAGGTTCATCGACATGGCTGAACAATGGAGCGGCTTCTCCTACATCGTCACGAATCTCGCGCGCTTCATCCGGCCGGACGAGATCACGTTCAGCGGCGTGAACTCCACGCCGCCGATGCTCGCATGTCTGCTCGCAAAGCGCGCTTATGACTGGGACTTCGTGTATATCAACGTGGCCGGCGGCGTCGATCCGTCGCCCTCTTCCATTCCGATTTCGAGCTCCGACCCATTGCTTGCGGAAGGCTCGGCATCGATCTTCGCCAACGAGGATTTCTACGATCTTTGCACGCGCGGCCGCATGGATCTCACGTTCCTCGGCGCGGCGCAACTCGACGGCGCAGGCTGCGCGAACAACTCGTGCATCGGCGAATGGGCGCATCCGAAAGTGCGACTGCCGGGCGGCGGCGGCGGCGCGGTCATGCTGCCGACGGCCAGACGCGCCTGCACGTGGCGCACCGAGCATTCGAAACGCACGCTCGTCGCGAAGCTCGACTTCGTGACATCGTGGGGCGGCATGCATGGCGTGGTCACGCCCATCGCCGTATTCGTGAAGCGCGACGGCAAGCTTGCATTGCAATCGTGGCATCCGGAATCGAGCCTCGATGAAGTGCGCGAACGCACCGGCTTCACGTTCGATGCAAGCGACGCCGAGCCCACCGCGCCGCCGACATCGCGCGAACGTGAAGCGCTCGAATCACTCGACCCGCACGGGCAATTCGAGCGCGATGCAGCCGTTCGACTCAGGTAACGAGAACGACACAGTGACGACGGCCACCGCATTGCATTTCGATGTCAGACCGACGAGTCTCGCGCAAGCCTTCGAACAGTACTGGCATGTGCGCAATGTGCAGAACCTTCCCGCAATCGGCGATGGCACGCGTTCGCTGACGTATGCCGAACTCGCACGCGAGACCGGCAGCGTCGCGGCGCACTTGTCGGGCCGCCACGCGCGCCCCGGCGATGTCGTCGCTATCACGATGTCGCGCTCGCTCGATGCCGTTGTGTTGTTGCTCGCAGCGATTCGCGCGGGACTGTGTCCGTGCGTGTTCGAACCGAAGCTCGCACCGGACGAAGTGAGCGCGCGTCTCGTCGAGACAGGTGCACGCTTTCTCGTGCATGACGACGACAACACATCTCTCGTGAGCGAACTTGCCATTCCTTCGCATACGACCATCATCGACTTCGCGCGTCTGACGGAACCGTCGTACTGGCCGCCTGTCGATGTCGCCGCCGATTGCCCTGCCCTTCTGCTCTTCACTTCGGGCAGCACGGGACGTCCGAAAGTCGTGCAACTCACTCAGGCCGCGCTGCTGAACAATGCACTCGGCGTACTCGAACAAAGCGCCTTAGCGAGCGACGACAGGCTGCTTCATGTCATGCCGATCTATCACACGAATGGCGTGAACAATCAGTTGTTCGCGCCATTGCTCGCGGGCGCGAGCGTCGTGTTTTGCCCGCGTTTTCGTGCGGAAGACATGCCCGATTTGATGACGCGCTTCAGGCCGACCATCATCACCGGCGTGCCTACGATGTATTCGCGCATGCTGGCGCAGCACTTCGACGCCGACTCGCTCGCAACGCTGCGCATGGCGCGCTGCGGTTCCGCGCCGATCATGGAAGCCTTGCACCGCGAAGTGGAAGCGAAGCTCGGATGTCCGCTCGTGATTTCCTATGGTTTATCGGAAGCGACATGTACGAGCACGCTCAATCCGCCGAACGCGCGACGCGTGGGTTCGGTCGGCAAGGTCGTGCCGGGACAGACGGTCAGGCTGCGCGCCGCCGACGACACGATGATCGATACACCGAATGTCGAAGGTGAAATCTGCATTGCAGGGCCGAATCTCATGACAGGCTATCTGGGCGCCGCCTATGAAACCTCGCGCACGATCGTCGATGGATGGCTGCGCACCGGCGATCTCGGCCGCTTCGACGACGATGGCTATCTCTACGTGACAGGCCGCATCAAGGACGTGATCATCCGCGGCGGCGAAAACATTTCGCCGTTGCTGATCGAGAGCGTGATCGTGGCGGAAGGAAATGTCGCTGCGTGCTGTGTCGTGGGCCGCGCGGATCGCGATCTCGGTGAAGTGCCGGTTGCGTTCGTCGTGCCGAGAGACCTTACCGCGACACATGCCGAACGCGTGAAGGACGCCGTACGCAAGCGCCTTTCACGCATCTACGTGCCGCACGACGTGGTGTTCGTCGAATCGTTGCCTGAGACGGCGGTCGGCAAGGTGGATCGCAAGGCGCTCGCGGCGCGCCTTGCCAAAGGCTTCTACGATACTCAGCCGTTATAGAACCGCCGGCGTGCATCGCGAAGCCACAGACGCACGAGATGCCGCTTGCGATGCTCTTCATCGAAATCGACGAAGTTCGTGCGTCGATGTCCACAACGCAAGTTATCGACGATCTGAATCTGGCCTGGCTCGAAGAAAAACTCACGCGCCCATTGCGGTTCGCGCATGACGGCTTCGAGCGTTTCCAGTGCTTCGAGGGTCTCCTCGTCCATCTCCCGCTGCGCCATCCGATAGCCGTTGATCACATGACGATGCGAAAGCCTGCACACGACACCGTCCGCTTCTTTGCAAAATAGAGGATGACTGATGATAGTCGAATCGCCGGGTGCGTGCTCGCGTTGCCGATCGAACAGATACGGCCGATGCAAGCGCTCAAGCAAATGCGGATAACGCTCGATCATCTGGTTGTAGACGGTATAGAAACTGACGATACTGCTCACGCCGCCTTCCTTGGCGGGATGCAGGCACAACAGCGCGACGTAATCCGGCGGGCAGACGTTATAGCTATTGTCCGTATGAAAGTTCTGTTCCGCGTTGGTGATGTCCGGCCGCACGCCGTTGCCGGGCGGCTTGCCGAGATCGCGCACGTCATAAATCATCTTGCCGTCCCAGCTCTGCGCGACGGGACGCGAGACCATCTGCGCGAGCAGCCAATACACCGCCGTCGCTTCTTCCTTGCTCCACAGTTCCATCGGCAAGCGATCGACGATCACGAAGCCCGGCCCGTCGCTCAGCAATTGCGCCGCCTCGCGCATCATCGCGCGGCAGCTTTCGAGCGAAAAGTCGTCCGGACGCAGAAGCGGCGTCGGCAGCGGATTCGCACGCAGCGTCGCCACGACTTCATCGAGTTCGCGGCGGCACGCATCGTCGATCTTCACGATGCCGTCTCCGGGCGCGAGGCTGTCACGCGTCCACGCAATCTTGCCGGTGAAAGGCGTCATGCGTACCGGCTCGCCGAGATCGTGCGCGGCGTCTTCTTCCAGTATCATCGTTTGATCCGTCATCTCCGAGGCTCCTTTTTTTTGCGGCGCAATGTCGTGTGTTTTATGCCGCGATGCAAGCCAGTCTAGGGCGTGCGCGCCGCGCCGGATAGCGAGACTTTCCGATCGCGCATCATCGAAATAAGCGATGAAGTGATGCCGCCCAACCGCCATGAAGAGCAATGGACATTCGACAACTGGAGACCTTTCTGCGCATCGTGGATACGGGCAGTTTCGCGGCCGCCGCGCAAACGCTCAACGCGACGCAATCGACCGTTTCCGCGCGCATTCGCGAGCTTGAACGCTCGCTCGGCGTCGATCTGTTCGATCGCAGCCAGCATCGCGCGCGGCTCACGGCGAAGGGGCAAGACCTCGTTGTATCGGCGCGCGAGATCGTCGCGCTTGCATCGCGCGTGAGGCATCGTATCGGCGATAAGGACGCGCTCACGGGCACGGTGCGACTCGGCGTCGTGGGGCTCGTCGCGATTACGTGGCTGCCGAAGTTGATGGGCGCATTGCGCGAGCGCTATCCGAATCTCGCGGTCGTGCTCGATATGGGTCTGACGGCGACGCTCGTCGACAAGCTGCGCATCGGCGATCTCGATCTCGCGCTCGTGACGGGCCCAGTCGTGCAAAGCGGGCTTCGAGCCATTTCGCTCGGCTACGACGAATTCGTCTGGATGTGCTCGCCCGCGCTTGCCGTGCCCGCGCGCAAGCTATCGCCCGCCGAGCTAGCGACGTGGCCTGTGCTGGGCTTGTCGTCGCAATCGCATCACTATCCGGTCATCGAACGATGGTTCCGCGATGCGAACGCCGATTATCGTCCGGTCATCTCGTGCAATAACGTGCGCGTGCTCGCGGAGTTGACCGTATCTTGTCTGGGCGTGAGCCTCTTGCCGCGCGCGTCGTATCACGCGGAAATCGCGGCGGGCAAGCTGCGCGTCATCGATACCGCACCGCAGATCGGTCCGGTGCAGTTCGTCGCGCTGCATCGGCATACGACGACGGATCCCATCGTCGCGGCCGTGGCCGAACTCGCGCTGGAGACGAGTGAGTTCGAACGGCCAAGCAATGCGTGAATGCGCTGTGTCGGCTCAAGGCAACGCGGTCCGGGGCTCACCGGAAGGCCGCGCGAACATGCGGAAGGTCGCGAACAACGCGATCAGCGCGGCGAACGAGAGCCACAACGCAGGCACCGCCCGATTCTGCGTGACCTGAATCAACGCGGTACAAATGAACGGCGTGAAGCCGCCGAAGATGGCCTGCGCGAGACTCCATACGAGCGAGAAGCCCGTGCCGCGAATGCTCGCGGGCATGATCTCCGTAAGCGCGACCACCATGCCTGCCTGATACGAGCCGTAGATCATCGCGTACCACATCTCCACGGCGAGCAAGCGCGTGAAACTGGGCGCCTGCACGAGCCATAACATCGCGGGATAGGCAGTCAGAATCACGAGCACTGCGCATACGGTGAGCACGGCCCGCCGCCCCACCCTGTCCGAAATCGCGCCGACGATAGGCAGCATCGTGAAGTTGATGATGCCGACAGCCATCGTCACGAGGAAGGAATCGATGGCGGGCAGGTGAAGCACGCGCGAGCCGTATGTCGGCGTGTATGCGGTGATGAGATTGAACATGACGGCTGTGAGCGTCACCAGCATGATCGCCCCGCCGATGAGACGCGCGTTGTCTCGCAGCGACGCAAAGATCTCCTTGCTCGTCGGATGCCGCGCGCGCGATTCGAACTCTTTCGTTTCTCGCAGACGGCGGCGAATCAGGAAAAGCACGGGAATGATAAGACAGCCGATCATGAACGGAATGCGCCAGCCCCAGCTATTCATCTGTTCGGCCGTGAGCGTGAAGCGCAGGCCCACGCCGAGCACCGCTGCGAATACGACCGCCGCCTGCTGGCTCGCCGATTGCCAGCTGACGAAGAAGCCGCGTCGTCCCGGCGGCGCGATTTCCGCGAGATACACCGACACGCCGCCGAGTTCCGCGCCCGCGGAAAAGCCCTGCAACAAGCGCCCCACCACGACAATGATCGGCGCGGCGATGCCGATTGTGTCGTAGCCTGGCACGAAGGTGATCATCAACATGCCGACTGACATCAGCGCGAGCGTAAGCAGGAGGCCCGCACGCCGTCCGCGCCGGTCGATGTAGGAGCCGAGCACGAGCGCACCGATCGGCCGCATCAGAAAGCCGACGCCGAATGTAGCGAACGACAGCATCAGCGAGACGAATTCGTTGCCGCGCGGAAAGAGCGCCTGGGAGATCGAAAGCGCGTAGAAACCGTAGACGGAGAAGTCGTACATCTCCAGGAAATTGCCGCTCGTGACGCGCAAGATCGTTCGTGCCGATGCCTCGTGCGCTTTACCCGATGTGCCTGATTGCATGACGTGCGTCTCCATTTGATTCGCGCTCTCTGCTCGCAGCCCTCTTGTTCGTCCACATTCTGCGACGGACCGAGCATCGTGTAAACCACATTTTGAATGTAGAGTCCTATATTATAGGACGCACGGGCTCATCTGTCCGATACGAGCGCGCCATCTCGACGAAGTTGATAGGCATCCCATCGAATGCTAATAATGCCGATGCCCGCGCGGGTGTGAAGCGCGCGGGCATCGTCGAACGATCAGTGAAATAGCCGGACTACGTGCCCGCCCACACCGGCACGACGAACAGATACACGAAGCCGAGCAGCGATCCCGCCGTCAGGAAGATAACCAGCGTGAAGCCCAGCACGCGCTGCACGCCGACGCCCGCAATGGCGACGACTGGAATCGCCCAGAACGGCTGCAACAGACTGCCTGCCATTTCGCCCGCGGCAATCGCCATCGACGTGCCCGGCAAGGACGCGCCGAGCTGCATGGCGGCGGGGATCGTGAACGGCCCCTGCACCGCCCAGTGACCGCCGCCGCTCGGAATGAACAACGTAATCACGCCCGATGCGAGATAGCTCAGGAACGGCAAGGTCGTGCTCGAAGCAACGTGAATGTAGGCATGCGCGACGGTTTCATCGAGTGCGGTCGCGCTCATGATGCCCATGATTCCGCCATAGAACGGATACTGCAGCAACATCGGCCCCGTGACCTTCGGGGCCTCCGTCACCGCGCCGACATACCGCCGCGGACTGCCGTGCAGACACAATCCTGCGAGCAGAAAGATAAAGATGACCGTGTTGATGTCCAGGCTCACGCCGTGACGCGTCTACTGGATTGCCAGGTAGCCCACGCCCGCGAGCACGAAAAGGAGGGCGCAGGTGCGCGAGCGTTCGAGCCGGCCCGCGAAAGTCCCGGCGCGCGAATCGGCCGTATCGTCGACCTTCTTGTCTTCCGCTTCGAGCAATGCGGCGTCGGCGGCGATCACGTCTTTATCGGCGGGACGCATGAGGATGAAAACGACCGGAATCAGCACCATTGCAGCGATGCCCGCGAGCAGGTTCCATCCCGCGAACACCGTATGCGCGAGCGGCACCGCCGAGTGCGTATGTTGCTCGACGATATTGAGCGGATTGCCCGGCGACGCGATAGAGAGCGCTATCGAACTCGACATGCCGGTGAACGCCCACAGCACCCATGAGCTATACGCGGCGGCCACGAGCCATGCGAAGTCCACGCGCACTTGCCGCGCGACCTGTTTGGACAACAATGCGCCGACGACCAGGCCGAAGCCCCAGTTCAGGAAGGTCGCGACAGCCCCGACGCCGAACACGAGCAGCACGGCGGAAACCGGCCCCACCGCGAGCTTGCTCACGCTGCGCAAGCCCGATTTGATGAGCGGCGCGCTCGCGAGCGCATAGCCTGTGACGAGCACGAGCACCATCTGGAACGCGAAGGTGAAGATGCCGAAAATGCCTTTGTACCAGCCGGTCAGGATCACTTCGGGCGTGCCCTTCGGTGCGAAGACGAGCGCGAGGCACGCAACCATCGCCGTGAGCAGAATGACGATGACGAACGGATCAGGCATCACGCGTTCGAACAGATACACGCAGGAAGACACCGCTCGCTGCAACAGGGTCTTGCCTTCGTCCGGATGATCGGGGACGGCTTGAGGCCTCACCGCCAGCGGCGGGGAATCATGGGTTTCCATCGTGTGTCTCCTGAACCGGGGTCGATGCTCTCTCGTATGGCGCCTTGTTTTCAGGCCTTTTTTGCAGGCCTTTCACGCGGGATCGCGGGTAAAGGCGGCAGTGACCTCAAGGATTTACGCCATCGCAGATTCGTTCGCCGGCGCATTCTGTCCTGCCAAGCTGATCTGAAGCTCGCGCTCCTTGCGCTGCAGACCGACGAGAATCTGACGGGCGCGGCGCAATGCCTTGTCGGTCTTGAGAAAGAGTTCGGAATAGCCATCGTCCGGGTATTCCATCATCCGTTGCTGCCGCTCCAGCGCCCATTGATCCTGCGCGACGACCTCAGGGAACATCTCCGCGACCTTCTTCGCGGTGGGCATGTTCGCATCGCTCAACGTGGTGTGCCAGTTCTTGCATGACACGTTCCAGCGCCACACGAGATTGCGTTCATCGACCGGCAAGTGGAGATGCAGAAGCGTATACCCGCGTTCCTTGTCCGTGCCGAGTTCTCCCTCGGGCGCGACGCGCATCACCACGCGCGTGAGTCCGGGCGTGACCATGCAATGTGTGTGAACGCGCTCTACTTCGTCATACAGAAACCATTCCTTCAGATACGGCGGCTGCCGATAGCCATGCACGTGGCGCGTCGTACGCACGAATGTATAGCCTTCGTTGTCGCCTTCTTCGAGGTCCACCGGAATCTTGCTGTTTTCCTTATCGCCGATATTGCCGTCGTGCAGCGGATAAAAGTGCGTGATGTCCAGCAGATTTTCGATCAGCAACAAGTAATTCGCGGGCACGTAAAGCGGTTCGGGCGAGCCGATCGACAGGTTCTCCGCATCGGTGACCTCGGGCGTGCGCGGCGGCTCACAGCGCTGCGAAGCCGCGATGTTGCCCGGCCAGATCCAGACCACGCCGTCCTGTTCGCGCACGGGCACGACGCTCAGGCGCGCTTGCGGTGGAATCGGCTTGTCAGGTGCGGACGGAATCGCCACGCATTGGCCCGCCGCGTCGTAGCACAAGCCGTGATATGCGCATTCGAGCTGACCGTTATCGAGCAGCCGGCTTTGTGAAAGCGGAAAGCGCTTGTGGCAGCAGCGATCGTCGAACGCGACGACATCGCCGCTCTCGGCTCGCCACATCACAATGGGACGATTGACGATCTTATGCCCCTGCAACTGGCCGATAGCAAACTCCGACGAAAAGCCGATCGGATACCAGCAATCCTTCACATATTCGAATGTGCTCATGACGTGCATCCTCTTTCTCGATGAGTGTGGAACGTTGAGTCGAGCGGAACCAGTCGCTCCGCGTGTACTTACTGAAACCGCTTGAAAAGGCGCTTCAAAGATCGAGCACCAGCTTCGGCGACTTCGAACGCGAGCAGCAGATCATGACGAATTCCTCGCGGTCCTCGTCGTCGAGCACGGTGTCGCGATGCAGCGGTTCGCCCGCGAGATAGCGCGTCATGCACGTGCCGCAATAACCTTCGCAACACGACGTATCGACTTCCACGCCGTTTGCGCGCATGACATCGACGATGGATTCGCCCGGTGGCACCGTGAGGATTTTTTGCGAGCGCCGCAGTTCGATATCGAAGGGTGTCTCGGTTTCGGTCGCTGCCTCGCTTTCCTTGATCGCGCCGCTTGCGGAAAAGCGTTCGCAATGACGCGTGCCCGCGGGCCAATGCGCACTGGCGGCTTCGATCGCGTCCATGAAACGGCCGGGGCCGCAGTAGTAGAGATGCGTATCGGCAGCCCGTCGTTCGAGCGTCGATACGAGATCGAGTCCATTGCGCGGATCGCCGTGATCGAAGTGCAGCGAGACATCGCCGCGCTCGATGAGCGTCTTCAGGCGATCGAGAAACGCGGCACGTTGCGAGGTGCGCGCGCAATAGAAGAGATGGAACGGTTCGTCGCGCTTTCGCACTTCCGCGATCATCGCCATGACCGGCGTGATGCCGATTCCGCCCGCGATAAACACATGCCTGCGCGCCGACTTCGATAGCGCGAAGTGATTGCGTGGCGCTGAAATAAAGAGCTTATGGCCCGCTCGCAAGGTGTCGTGCATCGCGACCGACCCGCCGCGCCCCGTCGGATCGCGCAGCACGGCGACCACATAGCGATGTCGTTCGTCAGGCGAATTGCAGAGCGAATATTGTCGAATGGTTGCGTCGGGAAGGTGTACGTCGATATGCGAACCCGCCGTGAACGCGGGCAAGGGCTCGTCATCGGCGCTCACGAATTCGAATGCGTTGATGTCGTCGGCCAGCGAGGTAATGGACTTCAGCGTGACGCACAGTTTCTTCTGCCGTTCGTCGTCCGGACGAGCAACCGCCTCCTCTCGCATGAGGACCGTTTCCATGTGTCTCTCTCCTTATCTCGCAGCAACAGTCGGTGCGGGTCGTGTGGGAACGCGCGCTGTGCTTGAAGAAAAGGTTAGGCGTGACGGCACATGAACTCAAACGAGTAATTTGCGCGAAAAAACATCAGGAAACTTGATGTGTCATGGCGCGCCGCACCATTCATCGCGACGAAGCCGTGGTCCTGATGCACTCGAAATCGCTGACTTCGCGAGCCAGTTCCGCAATCGCGCGAGCGAGCGAATAAGAATGCCCGGCGGGACATGCCGCGATGAATTCGACCGGCTCCAACGGATTTTCCACGTGCACGATAGCGAGCTTGTTCTGATCGATCTCCTGCCTGTACGAGCGCACCGGCAGATACGAAACGCCCATGCCCGCAATCGTCATCGACGCCGCAACGGCCACGCTTTTGCAGCGCGCGAGATAGCGGCATCGCACATGTTCCGTGAGGAACCAGTCCTCAAGCGCGGCGTAATGAAACGACGATTGCTTCATGCCGATGATCGGATACTCGGCCAGTTCGTGAGGCTTGTACGTGCGCGCGTCGAGGCCCAGCGCGGGACTTGCCATCCACTGAAAATCAACGGTGCCGAGCGAGAGTGTCGATAGCTCCGGTGTGCGCGTATGCCCCGGCGCGAGCACGAGCTCCAGTTCGGCCTGATGCAGACTCGCCATCAATTCCGCAGTCAGCGCTTCTTCGATTTCCAGACGCACATTCGGATAGCGTTCCGCAATCGTGGTGATGAGACGTGGCAGCCATGTCGTGGTGACGACTTCCGCCACGCCGAAGCGCACCGTGCCCGACACCGCTTCGGGCGCGCCGATCCGATGCTCCAGTTCGGTCGAGAGATCGAGAATGCGGCTCGCATAATCCATCAGTTCGCGGCCCTTCGGCGTGAGCCGCGCCGTGCGATGCGTGCGGTCGAACAACTCGACGCCCAGCGTGCGTTCGAGTTCGCGCACGCGCATGGACACAGCGGATTGCGTCGCATACAGGCGCTCGGCGGCGGCAGCAAAGCTGCCGAGCTTCACGGTCCAGAAGAAAGTCTCCAACTGTTGCAAAGTCATGATCGCGCTGCCTTATGACTAATGGCCGGTCTGGGCGTAGCGCGAGTTTACGGATTTCATCGTCATGCGTCAGCCGTGGAAAGCCCTAGCGATTGCAACTTGTATGAGCATGTCTTATTATCCGAATACATGTGTGTCACGTGTCTTGTCGCGGACACACGACGCTAGCTCAAAGGCAATCCATGCAAGGCAATTCCAGCAAACGCGCCGCCGCTCCGAAACGCGGCAAAACGACGAATGAACCGCTGCTCAATCGCGACAGCGCCACCGCGCTTTATATCCAGATTGCGGATCGTCTCCGCGCGGAGATCGACGCAGGCACCTTCGCGACCGATAGCAAACTTCCCGCCGAAAGCGAGCTGACGCAACGTTTCGACGTAAGTCGCGTGACCGTGCGGCAGGCCATCGCGCAGTTGCTTGCGGACGGGTATGTCGTCAGCAAGCAAGGCAAAGGCACCTTCGTCTCGCGCAACAAGTTCGTCCATGATCTGAAGCCGATGCGCGGCTTCTACGATGCCCTGGTTGCACAAGGCGTGGAGCCGAAGACGAAGCTGCTGGAGTTCGGACCCGTGAGCACGCCGGAACCGTTGCGGCAGGCATTCGGGAAAGACGATGGCGAAAGTGATTGTTTTCGCCTCAAGCGGCTCTATCTCGTCGACGGCGAGCCGATCGCGCTCGTCGTGTCGTATCTGCCGCCGCAGGCAAGCGGGCTCACCTGGGAGCAGGCGAACCGCAACCCTATCTACGTGCTGCTCGAAAATCTGCTCGCGATGCCCGTAGCTCAGGCGCAGATTCGCATTCGCGCGTGTTCGGCGGGTACGTCGGTCGGGCGCGCGCTCGGGCTATCGCCGCGTGCCGCACTGCTCGTGATGGACCGCGAATCGTTCGATGGAAACGGCATGCTGCTGGAACGCACGTCGTTTCATATTCGTCCGGAGAACTACGAATTCACGCTGAGCGTGCAAGGACCGTTGCCGGTCGGCTCGTCGATCAAGAACGTGAACGGCGCGGCATCGCACGATCACGCGGCGTGACCGTGCGACGCTGGCTCGTTTAACGATGCGCAGGTTTTACATGCACCGTCGACGTGCCCTGCTGCCCTTGCGCGAACGTCGCCGAAGCAGGTTCGCCCGCTGCCGCGCGCAACACGCGCAGCGTTTTCGTTGCAGGATCGATCTCGACGAACGCGCCATGCGGCACGACGGCCGTCACGTCGCAATCGAAACCTGCGATCATCGAGATATCGCCGAGGGCCGCGCCTTGCGCGAGAATCGGGTTCACCGTGTTGAACACGATTGCCGCCGGCGCCATGTTGCGCGACTGCATCTCGTGCAACATCCACGCGCTGGCTACGCCCCCTTTCGCCGTATCGAGCACGAGTACCCGGCCGATATACGATTGCCCCACGAGCTTGTGCGACGGCCGCGAAAAGACGCCTTCCAGACGGTTCAGATCGTAGCGGGCGGAGAAGCCGTCGCTTGCAACCAGCGCTTCCGCCGACACTTTATTGCCGAGCGCGTGACGCGCGACAAGCACGATTTCGTTCATGCGAGTTCTCCTGTCACGGCTGCGTCGATGCATGCCTGCATCGATGCCAGCATCGGTGTATAGCCGTATCCGCCGAGAATATTCACCAGCTTCGCGCTGTTGGTGGCGAGCGTTTTCCAGCCCTTCGCCTCGGACATCTCGCGCGCATACGACTGATAAAAGCACATGCCCGCGAGCACCGTGCCGCCCGCATTTTCGATGCGGCGCGTATAACCGAACCGCTCGGCATCGGGCGCGACTTGCGGGCTCGTGATCGCGAGCATCGGCACCTTGAAGGTGCGGCCATCGCAGAGATCAGCGAGCGCGCGCAGTTCGTAAAGACTCAGTTGCGGCGCGGAAAAAACCACGACGTCCACTTGCTTCGCGACTGCATAACTCGCGGTCAGCGCTTCGATTTCCGCGCGTCCGATACGATGATGCACCGGCAACGCATCGCCGCCGACATCTTCGAGCCGCGATGCTTCCGGCGTAATGCCGATGATATGAAACAGCGCGATCGATCCGTAACTCGCCATCGCCGCGCCGAAGTGCTTGAGGTCGTCGGAAGTCGGCGCGGCCTCGATGCCTTCGATCACCGGCACTTCCCAGTAATTGCCCGCGAGACGGCCGATCACGCCGCCGAGGGCGCCCCATTCGTTGAGCGTGCGCGGCGTGAAATCGACGCGAAAACGCTTTGTCGCGCGACGTTTCTCATCGAGATGAAAGCCATAACGCGGCGTGCGTCCCGTGAGGCCAGCGGACAACGCAGACGGGCCGCCTTCGAAATTCGTGCGCGCGCCGCTCACCGAGTTCGAATAGATCACGACGCCGGTATCGCCGAACGCGACGTGTTCGCCGCGCGTGGCCGCAAGCACGGTCTGATAGTTGATGCAGGTGTCGGTCATGCTGACGCCCAGGCGCTCGAACGCGTGAATCGTGCGGCGTTCGAGCTCGACCATCCAGTCGCGCTGACCGAGATCGCTGGCCTTCGAAAAATCGGTGCCACGCGGATCGGTGATGGTCGGAATACGCACGGTGTGACGGCCATCGCCGAATTCGGAAAGCCGCTCCAGCCACATGACGCCCGCCTGTCCGAGACTCTCGGTATCGGCCATGATGTGCGCCTGAGTGACCGGCACGAAATCACGCGCACCGAAGAATTCGCCGACCTGTATCTGATGGCGCATGGCCATTTGCAGGACCTTGCCTTGCTCTCCATTGAGCATGGCGGTCTCTTCATCGTCGAGCAGCATTCGCAATCTCCCTACGGATATCGTCGCTGAAAACTACACCTTGATTGTCTTATCTTGTATTAAGACAAGATAGGCGGATAGTAACGACGTGCTTTACCGATGTCAACCCGCGTCGATCCGTGATTGGCACCGGGCGGCGGCTCGCAAGGCGTCGGCGATTCCACCACTTGACAGGTGCGAAAGCACGGCGATAGCATGCATCACAATGTATTGATACAAGCTAATACAACAACTGAGCCACATGTCTGACCCAGAACATCGCAGCATTTTCGTTCCCGCCGGCGTGAGTCCGCGTGCGCATCAATGCGCCGAACGTTCCCGCGTCGAAAAACAAATCGAGGGGAGACACCGGTATGACCAACATCCATATCGTTGCGCTTGTCCTGCTGGTGGTCGTATTTGCGATCAGCCTGTGGCGCGGCATCAATCTAGGGCTGGTTGCGATTCCCGCGAGCTTCTTGCTGGCGGTGCTCGCGAGCGTTCCGCAAAAGCGGATATTCGCATCCTTCCCGACCGATCTCGTCATGCTGATTCTCGGCGTGATGTATCTGTGGAATCTCGTGCGCGATAGCGGACTTGCGGAACTGATCGTGCATCAGGCTGCCGCGATGTCTCGCGGGCGGCCATGGCTGCTGCCGTGGACGACGTGTGCCCTTACCGCCTGTATCTGCGCACTGGGCGCGTTGCCGATCGCCGCGCTCGTCATCACGTTACCGGTTGCGCTGGAGATTGCGCGGCGCGAGAAAATCCGCCCGTCGTTGATGGGCATTGTGACCATTCAGGGCGGGTGTATCGGCGGATTGTCGCCGTTGAATCCGTGGGCCAAGGTGGTCGCCGCGCAAGCGGCCAAGGGCGGCGTGACGCTGCTTCCCATGCACTTTTTCTTCTGTCAGCTCGCGATCAATTTCACCTTCGCGCTCATGGCGTTCTTCGCGTTTGGCGGAGCCGAACTGATCGCGCGCGGCAGGAGAGGCTACACCGCGTCGGAAAGCGCTTCGGGAGCGGACTCCTCGCGACTCGCGCTGACCTGGCAGCAATGGGCCGCGCTCGCCGCGTTGCTCGGTTTTGTCGCGCTGGTGCTGACACACCACGATGTCGGCCTTAGCGCGTTTTCCATGGGCGTTCTGCTCAACATGGCGGTTCGGGCGGACCCGCGCAAGGTCATCGCCGATCTGCCGTGGAGCATGGTCGTGATGATCTCGGGCATTCTGATTTATATCGGCATGCTCGAACACGTCGGCGTATTGAAGGCGACCGGCGAGCTGCTGCAAAATCTGGAACAGCAATCGCTGGTCCGCGTAGGCATGACGTACCTCGGCACGTTGATGGCGAATTTCGAGGCTTCGTCGGTGGTCGTGCTCGGGTTGGTCATTCCGGTGGTGACGCACTCGCTGGCGAACGAACCGTCCGCGTTGCTTGCGTCGATCCAGTTAGCGCTCTCGGCGACGAGCATCGTCGTGATTACAGCGAGTCCGTTTCATCTGGGCGGCGGACTTGTTCTGGCGGAGTTGCATGGAGATGAGAGAACGTTCAAGGATCTCTTGAAGTGGACGGCGGCGTTGACGCTTTTTGTGCCGCTGGGTGCGTTTTTCATCTGAGGCCAAAGCGAGCAGCCTTCAACTCACCAATGAAAGTGTCGACGGACGGGTTGCGCGTGTCGCCGCGCCAGCAGACGACCATATCGATCGCCGTGTCCTTGTCCGAGAGCGGCCGGATGCACAATCCGCTGCGCTGAATGTTGCGAATGCACTCGGGATAAATGCTCACGCCCGTATTCGCGGCGACAAGGCCGATGATGCCGTCGCTTGTCGATGCCTCCTGAGCGATCGCAGGAGCAAAGCCCGCCCGATGGCAGATTGAGAAGAAGTGATGGCGAAACGCTTCCCACGAATGCGGCGTGCCGAGCACGAAGCGCTCGTTCGCGAGGTCGGTGAGTTTCAGCGCTTTCTTCTGCGCCAGCGGATGCGCGCTCGGCAGGAGCGCGACCATCGGTTCCCGGCCGAACACCCGCGTTTCGACGCCGGGCGCCGCGAATGGCCCGATCATGAAGCCGACGTCGATGGTCGAATCGAGCATCGCTTCTTTCTGCACCGTGCTTGGCATATGCACGAGATCGATGTTGATCGACGGAAACTTCTTGCCGAACGCCTCGATGATGGCGGGCAACGTGCCGTTGATCGCGAAGTCCATGTAGGCGATGCGCAAATGCCCGATGTTGCCCGCCTCCGCGCGTCGCGCGAGCGTGATCGCCTGATCGATATGCGTGAGTGCGAGCTGACAGTGCTCCGCGAACACGCGGCCCGCATCCGTCAACTCGACGCGCCGCGTCGTGCGCGTGAGCAACGCCGCGCCCACCGATTCCTCCAGCGCCTTGATGATGCGGCTCAACGCCGGCTGCGTCATGTGGAGCCGCTCCGCCGCGACATTGAACTGCAGCGCGTCGGCGACCGCCAGGAAGGCTCGGATATGATGAACGTCGATTCGCATGTCGCGTCGTGGACCCTTCAGCGTCTGTCGGGCCGGACGCGAGGTCCTCGCGGTCCGGACAAGTGCCCTATCTTACCGGTCGTCCGGCCGAGCCCAGCGTGATCAGCGCGCCAACGACGACCAATGCCGATACGACGAACAGGCCGTTGTTCAGGCTTCCCGTGACCGTCTTCACAAAGCCGAGCATACTCGGGCTCGCAAAGCCGCCAAGCAGACCCAGGCTGTTGACGAACGCGATCGTGCCCGCTGCCGCGCGCGTGCCTGCGAGGAAGTCGGTGACGATCGCCCAGAACAGCGGCTGCAAAGTGAAGATGCAGGCCGTCGCCACGCTGATGCACGCGAGCGCGAGCCACAGATCGGAACCCGTGCCCGCAATGGCCGACAGCGCGGCTGCGCCGATCAGGGCACAACCTGCCGTATGCCAGCGCCGTTCGCGCGTCCGATCGGAATGGCGACTGACAAGCACCATCGTGAGCGCGGCGACGCCGTAGGGAATCGCGGAGAGCATACCGATCGAGTACGCATCGTTGACGCCCGCACCCCTGATCAGGGCCGGCAGCCAGAAGCTGATCGCATACACGCCGCAGATGAACGTGAACCAGACGAGCGCGAGCGCATAGATCCGGCCGCTTCTCAGCGCGCCGCCAAAGCCGTGTCGCTCGAAGAGAGACGACGCGTCACGCTCCTGGTCGAGCTCGTGCAGCACGACCGCCTTCTCGGCATCGGACAGCCAGCGTGCCTCGCGCGGATTGTCGTCGAGATAGAAGAACGCGGCGATGCCAAGCAGGCACGAGGGCAATCCCTCCACCAGAAAGAGCCATTGCCAGCCTTGCAGCCCATGCACACCGTCGAGCCGGTTCAGTGCCCATCCTGACACCGGCCCGCCCAGCACGCCTGCCATCGCCACCGCGGTGAGAAAGAGCGCCATCACGCGGCCGCGTCGCGCGGCCGGATACCAGCACGTGAGATAGAAAATCATGCCCGGAAAGAAGCCCGCCTCGAAGACGCCGAGCATGAAGCGCATCACATAGAACGCCGTGGGCGATTTCACGAACATCATGCCCGCTGAAGTGAGCCCCCAGAGCAGCATGATCCGGATCAGCGTCTTGCGCGCGCCGATGCGTTCGAGGATGAGATTGCTCGGCACCTCGAAAAGAAAATATCCGGCGAAGAAGATGCCGGCTCCGAGTCCGTACACCGCGTCGCTGAAGCCGAGGTCGCTGCGCATCTGGATCTGCGCGAAACCGATATTGATGCGGTCCAGATACGCCGCCACGTAGCAAACGAAGAGAAACGGAATCAGCCGCCACGTAATGCGGCGATACGTGGCGTTCGCCATCGCGGACGAATGCGGCACGGCATCCTCCGTCAAAACTGCGGCTTGTAATGCACCTTCGTTCATTGCGCTCTCCAAAGATGAGCAATAAATGGCGAAGCGACGACCCCTCGGGAGTCGTCGGTCATCTCGTTCCCGTTCGAAACCGCATGTGGAGCAACGCGGGCCGCCAGCGGCCCGCGCAACACTCAGCCCTTCACCGATTGCAGATAGTCCACGCAGCGATCGACCGATTCGACATCCGCGAACTTCGCATCGATGTCGAACAGGTTCCATTCGACCGCACCCGGCACCCGGTCGCCGATGCATTCACGCACCGCGATCGTGCGGAAGCCTTCGGCCAGTCCATCGCACAGTGTCGTGCGTACGCAGGCCGAGGCCGTCACGCCGGTCACGAGAATCGTGTCGACGCCCGCTGCGCGCAGAAAGCCCGCGAGGTACGTCCCGTGAAACGAGCTCGCGCGCTTCTTGATCAGCACCTGCTCGCCTTCGATCGGCGCGATACGCGAATCGATGGCCCAGAGGTTCTCGTCCGATTGAGCGACCACATCGACGGGAATCTTGTTGTGCCAGAGGCCCATGTCGGTATGCGGATTCTTGCGGTCGGTGACCTGATAGCACGTCGTCACGTGAACGACCGGATGACCGTTCGCGCGGCATGCGGCAAGCAGACGCTGCACGCCGGGAATGATCTGGTCGTCGATGTGCTCGCACGTGAACGGATTGCCCGGTCGCGTCCAGGCGTTCGCGAGATCGACGTTGATCAGCGCGGGCTTCTTACCGAAGCCCACGCGCCGCTGAAAACCGCGCTCCTGATAGAGCTTCGTTGATTCCGCGAAGGCTTGCGCCAACATTTCGTTCAGTCCTGCATTCATCTCTTCACTCTCCGATAGTTACTCTGGGACGCTTGTGCCTTGTGTGTCGGCAAGAAAACTATAGGATCGTCATTAATGCTCGTCCAATTCCGTTTTAGCCGTGTTTAATAGCGATTGTGGTACTAATAACCAGCCCTCCATGCACGCACAAAAAAGCCCGGGACAGGCCCGGGCCAGGATGGCATCAACCATCGCGAATCAGAATCGGCTGCGAATTCCCACGCCGTAAGTCATGCCCGAGGACAGCGCGCTCGCGCGATCCGCGAGCACAGCGGCGTAGAGGTCCGTTCGTCTCGACACGTTGTAGTCGAAGCCGACTGCGAGCGTGCTGCGGCTCGCCTGTGACGCGCCCGAGGACTTCGAATGCATATACGATGCGAGCGCCTTGCCGTCACCGATCGGCACGGCAAGGCCGATCTGTACGCCATTGACCGTCGTGTCCGCGCCGCTTATGTCGTTGGATAAGCGCTGATACTGGCCGTAGAAGCGCACCACGTTCAGATCGCACAACGCGGCGACCATCACGGCAGTCTGTCGCGAATAGCCTGGCGCGATCGCATTGAGATCGCCGGGTGTCGTGTCGAAGGGCTGGCTCTGGAACGCAACATTCACGGAGAAGATGCCGCCTGCATACCCGGCCGATCCGCCCCATTTGTGCGCGTTGCCCGGTTGATTGCCGAGCGCGTAGATCGCATCTGCGCTGAAGCCCGACAGGACCGGCGTGCGATACAGCGCCGCGTTGTTCCAGGCATATCCGCCGATGAGTCCCTGCCCGTTCACGCCGAGATACGTGTGCAGTACAGTCGGCGAGAACGTGTAAGAGTCGATGAACGGATTGAACAGCACCGCCGTCACGAAATAGGGCGAGACGACGCGCCCGAGGTGGATCGATCCGTAAGGGCCGCCGATCGAAACCTCCGCGCTGCGTCCGAAGAACGGTTCGCCGTCGAAGCTGCCCGCGCGCCCGTTCTGTGGCCGGAAAAAGTCTTCCAGCGTGAAGCTCGCGTGCCATCCGCCGCCCAGATCGTCCGCGCCGCGCATCCCCCAGTACGACGTCGACATGCCGCCACCGCCGACCGTCCATGCCTGCGCGCTGCCCAGCGGTTTCGATGAGCCCATCCACGCATCGACCAGTCCGTACAACTGGACCGACGACTGCGCGTGTGCCGCCTGTGCCTGCCACGCCACGACGAGCGCGGCGGCGATTCTTGTCATGGTCCTCACGCGCCTCATTTGTCCGCCACCTCGCCGCCCTTGCGCGCGAACATCATCAGCAGCGCGGATGCGAAGCACGGCAGCGCCCCGAAATACAGCGCGCCCTCCTTCCACGAGCCACCGTGCGCGAGCAGCGCGGTGACGCCCGCGCTCGCGATGACCGCGCCGACGGGTCCCATCGCGGTGACGATTGCGCCACCCGTCGCGCGAATGGACGTCGGATAGCTTTCGCCGATGAAGAACAGCGCCGCGGCATACGGCCCGATCAGGAAGAAGAGCCCCAGGCTGTAAAGTGCGACGACCACGGCGAAATCGCTCGGCGCGCAGAGCATCGCGAGAAACGAAAGAGCACCGAGCATCCATCCGGCGACGATGGTATTGCGCCGCCCCAGCCGGTCGCCGATGTAACCGTGCGCGACATAGCCCAGATAGCCGACCACGTTCGACAGCACGAGCACGACCAGCGAACTCTGAAACGATAACGCGTGAACCTTGGTGATGACGGTCGTGCCGAGAACGCTGAAGACCTGAATCGTCGACCAGTTGAGCATGAAGCTCAGCCCCAGAACCAGCGTCGAGCGCAGCGCCCGTCCGCGAAACGCCGCGCCGATTCCTCCACCGTGTTTCTCATAGTCGAGGCCATGCGCCCGCGCGAGTTCTCGCGCTTGCGCCGTATCTCCGGCGCGCGCCGCATCGACGATGCGCCGGTGCAGCAGAAACTGCGGGCTCTCCTTGAGCCGCCGCGTCATGAACAGAATCGCGACAGCCGGGAACGCCGCGAAAACGAAGCAGCCCTGCCAGCCGACGAGAGGCAGCAACACAGCGGTGAGCCCGGCCGCGACCAGCGCACCGATCGGCCAGCCGCCCTGTACGAGGCTGAAGAAGAAGCCTTTGCGGCGGTCCATGCGCGGATCGTCGAGGGCCGCGTACATCTCGTTCAGGTAGGTCGCATTGACCGTCTGCTCGGCGTAGCCGAGTCCCGCCAGCGAACGCACGAGCACGAGTACGGCCTGCCCCGCGTTGCCGGCCGCCGCGGTGAGTCCGGAGCAGAGCGCGGCGCCCGCGACCGTCGTGATCATGCCGGTGCGCCGCCCGAAGCGATCGACGATCGGGCCGACGAGAAACGCTACGACCGCCGAGCCGATCGCCACCAGCGTTGCGATCTCCGCCTGCTGCGCCTCGCTCCATTGATAATGCAGGCCAATCTCGGGCAACAATGTGCCGAACAGGATGAAGTCATACACTGCGAAAAAACACGCAAAAAAGGCCGTCCAGCTTGCGCGGCTCACGTCGCGGACGTCGACGGGCGGCGGGGCCCAGAATCTCTGCGATACGGCGTCTTCTCGTTTCATCATGTCTCTCTTTGCGCACGCGCGATTGATCGTATCAACGAATACACGTTGATACGCATAACTAAGTGTTAATTTCGGAAATCGAAACCAGGAAGGCAGCGGCGAGCCGGAGAATCCGGCTCGCGATCTGATGCGTTAGCTACGAATCTTTCCGCGCAGCGCCTCGGTCGCCGCGAAATCGAGGGTGAGTCCGGCGGTAATCACGACGCCATAGGCATCGCGTGCATGGTCGATCGTGCAGAAGTCGTCGAGCACGTCGTCGAGGACCTGCTGCGCGGGTCTGTCCAGTGGATCGCCATACCCGCCACCGCACGGCGCGTAATACGCCATCGCTTCGCCTGCTTCGAGCGCGACGTTGGAGAACTTCGCGGGCATCGGTTTCACGCTGCCTTCGCGCGCCACAATCTCGACCTTCCCCACCTGACCCTCGCCTCCGCCGAACGCGCCCCAGGGCACGTCCTCATGACGCTCCGATTCGTGCGTGAGCGTGCCGCCCTCGAGCAGGCGCTGCGTCTTCACGACACCGATGCCACCACGATACTTCCCCGCGCCCGGCAGCACATCGTCGCGCAACTCGTAGCGGTCGCATACCATCGGCAGATGCATGCCGAGATCTTCGATGGGATTGTTGCGCGTGTTGGCCATCAGGTTGTCGATGCAGTCGGGGCCATCCGACCTGGGGCGCCCGCCGTACGCGCCCTCGTTCACTTCGAGAAACACCCAGTAATCGCCCGTCGGACGAATGCCCGAGTAGGCTGCGAAGGACAGCGTCGCCGAATTGCCCGCCGTCGTGCGCTCGGGCAGCACGGGCGACAGCGCCTTGATGATCAGGTCGATCATGCGGTTGCACTGCGTGAAGCGCGCTTCCGCCGCAGCCGGGAAAATCGGATTGAAGATGGAGCCCTCGGGCGCGGTCACGCTGATCGGCCGGAACGAGCCTTCGTTCGGCGGCAGTTTCACGTCCATCAGCGCCGTGTCGGTCAGGAGCGCGCGGAAAGCGCAATAGCAGGCCGGCTTCGTCGATCCCTCGAACGGCACGTTGAAGCCCGTCGGCACCTGATCGGCGGAGCCGGTCAGATCGACTTCGACGCCGTCGCCACGCACCTTCACGCACACCTTGATCGGCAGACGCTTGTCGCGATTGAGCCCGTCGTCATCGAGGAAGCCTTCGGCGGTGTAATCGCCGTCGGGAATCTCCGCGATACGGTTGCGCATCATCGTTTCGGTGTAGTCCATCAACTGATCGGCGGCGCCGAACACCGTGTCGCGGCCGTATTCGTCGAGCAGCTCCTGCATGCGCCGCGCGCCGAGCTGGGCCGAGGCGATCTGTGCGTCGATGTCGTCCTTCGTCTGACGCGCGGTGCGGCTGTTGTAGCCGATGAATTGCCAGAGCCCCTCGTTGCGCCTGCCGCGCTCGTAGAGCTTCACGCCTGCGAACAGCATGCCTTCCGCGAAGACATCGGGGATATCGATGATGAGCCCGGGCGTCGCCGCGCCGATATCGACGTGATGCGCCGTGTTGGCCGCGAACGCCACCAGTTCGCCGCGCCAGAATATCGGCACGACGATGCAGAGATCCGGGCTATGGCTCGATCCATAGTACGGGTGATTGTGGATGACGACATCGCCTTCTTCCCACGTGCCGCCCTGCAGGCAGCGCGAAATGCCTCGCAGATACGCGGGAATCGAGCCGATATGCAGCGGCGAGCCTTCCGATTCGGTCAGCGTGTTGAAGTCCAGATCGAAGAGTCCTGCTCCGATGTCCTGCGATTCGCGAATGATCGACGAAAACGACATGCGATACAGCACGTGTCCCATCTCTTCCGCGATCGTATGCAGCGCCCCGCTGATCACCTGCAAGGTGATGGGGTCGACGCGTCCGTTGTCCATGGTTGCTCTCCTCTTACGCCGCAAGACGGTTGATATGGATATTGCCGTTCGAGACGACGCGCGCGCGATAACCCGGCGGCACGAGCGTCGTCGAATCGCGCTGCACGACGATTGCGGGTCCGTCGAGCGTATTGCCGGCGAGCAGGCGGCTGCGGTCGTAACGCGGTGTGTCGTAGGTCGCGCCGTCGTCGAAGGTCGTGCGGCGCACGAACATGAGCGCGCGATCGTCGGGCCGCACCGAACCCGTCGACAAGGGCGGCCACTGCAAGGCCGGCGTCTTCGCCACGCCGATGACGCGCAGCGTGACGATCTCCACTTCGACGTCGTCGAAGGCCCAGCCGTAGTCGCGCTTGTGCTGCGCGTGAAAGTTCGCTTCGATACGCTTCACGTTCGCGAGGCCGATCGCACCGTCGGGAATGTCGGCACGCAACTCGAAGCCCTGGCCGTGATAGCGGCATTCCGCCACGCGCACGTAGTGCTGGCGGTGCGCCGGAACGCCGTCCGCTTCGAGGCGGGCACGGCATTGCGCGGTCAGTTCTTCAATGACGCCGTTGATCTTGTCGATGTCCTGCTCGGTGACGTTATCGAGCACCGTCATCACCGAACGCGTGAATTCGTATTGCATGTCGGTGACGAGCAGGCCGATGGCGGCCGTGATGCCCGGCGCGGGTGGCACGATCACCTCGCGCGCGCTGACTGCTTCGGCGAGCGCGACGCCGTTGAGCGGACCCGCGCCGCCGAACGGCAGCAGCGCGAAACGGCGCGGATCGAATCCCTTCGCTACGGAATTCGCGCGTATCGCGAGCGACATGTTGGAGTTGAGAATGCGGATGATGCCGAGCGCCGCTTCCTTGACGCTCATGCCGAGCGGCCGCGCGATCTTCTCCTCGATCGCGCGATGCGCGAGCTCCGGATCGATCTTTACGCCACCGCCGAGGAACTGGTCGGCGTCGAGTCGGCCGAGCACGACTTGCGCATCGGTGACCGTGGGCTCCGTGCCGCCGCGCCCGTAGCAGGCCGGGCCCGGATCGGCGCCCGCCGAGCGCGGTCCCACGCGAAACGCGCCACCCTCGTCGATATACGCGATCGAGCCGCCGCCCGCGCCCATCGTCGCCATGTCGATCATCGGCGCGAGCACCGGATACGCGCCCACATAGGTATCGCGCGGATTCATGATCTTGACCTGACCATCGGGAATCGTGCTGAAATCCGCCGACGTGCCGCCGATATCGACCGTGATCACGTCGCGCGCATCGGACATCGCGCCTGCCCATCGTCCGCCCATCACGCCGCCCGCGAGTCCCGACATGAGGATCGACACGGGCCGCTGCGCGCACATCTCGACCGTCGACACGCCGCCGTTCGACTGCATGATGCGCAGATGCGCGTGGATGCCCGCGTCGCGCAGCTTGCCTTCGAGGTTGTTCAGATAGAGCGCGGTCTTCGGACCAACGAAGGCGTTCATCGCGGTCGTCGAAAAGCGCTCGTACTCGCGGATCACATTCACCACTTCCGACGAACACGACACGTAGGCGTCCGGCAGCACCGACTGGATCAGCGCCTTGGCGCGGCGCTCGTGCGTATCGTTGAGAAAGGAGTACAGGAAGCACACGATCACCGAGTCGATGCCACGCGCCTTGAACACGCGCGCCGCTTCGAGCACTTCTTCCTCGCTCAGCTCCACGGCGATCTCGCCGGTCGGCGGCATGACGCGCTCGGTAATCGCAATGCGATTGCGGCGCTTCACGAGCGGATGCGACTGCCACGGCACGTCGAACTGCAACGAGAAGTTGTGCGGCCGCTTGTGCCGACCGATGTGCAGAATGTCGCGAAAACCGCGCGTCGTCAGCATGCCGACTTCGGCGCCGTTGTGCTCGATCGTGATGTTGGTGGCGACGGTCGTGCCGTGCACGATCATCGCGACATCAGCGGGCTTCACGCCGGCGAGCTCGCAGATCTCGAGCACGCCGCGCAGCACGCCCACCGACTGGTCGTGCGGCGTGCTCGGTACCTTGTGGACGAACACGCTCGTGCGATCGTTCTTGTCCGCTTTCTCGAGGACCAGATCGGTGAACGTGCCGCCGACGTCGACTCCTATTCTTGCCATGGCCATTTCCTCATTGAACCCTGATGAAGCGCCTGCGCTCCGATTCAGACTGATCGAAGCCAAGCGCACGTCCGTGCTGCCGCGCAGTGGAAAAGTGGAAGCAACAGGAGGAATTTGGCCCGCCCAATATTCGCATGTCTATTGATATCTCGGGCTCGATTCATACCGTGTTTGAGATGAATTCGGTAATCGTCGTCGGGCGTTTCGCGGGCTGGATGCGTGCCTTTGCGATCGAGTTGATTGCGCTTCACGTGAACAGACTGGTAGAGGGCACAAAGGAACCGTAGTCTCTGCAGCGGAAAATCGGCAAGGATTGGTCTGCGAAGAAATGCGCGATACCGGCCCTCGTGCCGGAGAGGTACAGACTCGGAGCGGCGTCCTCAAGAGAACTCGACGGGCTACCCCGCGTCACGATTGCGGGGCACTCAGGATTTGACCGCCGCGAGACGCGCTCATGCCTCGCTGCGCCACGTTCAGCAGGTGGGCGAACCGGACCCCGCCTCACCCCTGCCGCTCATCGCACTTAGAACTTGTGGCGAATCGCGAAACGCAGCGCTGCCTGTCGATCCGTGCTGGAAGGTGTGATCTGACTGATCGACGCCACCGCCGGGTTTCCGGTCGAATCGGTCCCATTCGCCTTTTGATAGACGCCCACCATATAAACGTCCGTGCGCTTGGAGAGGAAGTAATCGACGCCCAGCGCGCCCTGGTGATACCTGGCACCGCTCGCCCCGTCCACTCCGCTGCTCTTGGTAAAGACGTATGCGGCGCCAAGCAGCAGCGCGGGAGTCAGTTGATATCTGAAGTTGACTTCGGCGTTGTTCAACGTGGCGGTTCCGGCGATGCCTGTCAAAGGCGCGGGGCCCGAGGTCGTGTCACCGAGCCCCTTGAATTTCGTGTTGGAGTAGGTCGCGCCGATCGTCGCCGCACCGAAGGTGTACGAAGCACCCGCGCCGATCACCTGCAGCATGTGCGCCGAGGCATATCCCGAGATGACCGGAGAATTGCCGAGGTTGGAGCCTGGAACGCCCGCTGTCGCAGGCGCGACCGTCCCGCCCGATCCGTAAAATGAGACATTGGGGTTGCGCACATTCAAGTACGCTGCACCCAAAATCAGCGGACCGTTCGTGTACCCTCCGCCGAGCGACCATATCTGATTGCGTGTGGCGTCGCCGGCCACGCCGCCGAGGCTATACATGCCGCCAAAATTGAAACCACCGAGGGTCGGACTGGTGAACTTGATCGCGTTGTTCACGCGATTCGTGTTGTTGAAGTTATCGTTGTCTGCGGGATGCGCCCCAAGGTATCCGGCCCACTGATCGCCCGCTTCCAGCGGACCCACATAGTCGACGACCGAGTCGTACTGACGTCCAAGCGTTACCGTGCCGACACCGCCCGACACGCCGACGTATGCCTGACGGCCGAATTCAAGACCACCTTGCCCGAGTCGCCCCGTGTTCACATCGAAGCCATTTTCCAGGACGAAGATGGCCTTCAATCCTCCGCCCAGATCCTCGCTGCCGCGCAGCCCCCAGCGGCTGCCGTTCAGTTCGCCGCTTGCGAGGTAGTACTGGCGCTTGCCGCCCGCGTTGTTGTTGAACTGGAATCCCTCATCCACTATCCCATACAGCAGGACGCTACTCTGTGCGCAGGCTATGCCGCTGACCGCGCTGAATACGAGTGCCACGAAAGCCGACTTCTTCATCTAAAGATCTCCGTTAAATTCTTATTTGAATTACCGCGACCGCTGAAGGAGTAACCTGGAGCGGCATGAACCGAAACATCGTATGGAACCGCCAACGCAAGTCTTCGGCGAAGCGAGCGAAACTGAGTGCGGCGAGACGCCCCCTTCAGACGAGGCCCGTCGCGTAGTAGACGGCGATCACAAAAGCCACCGCGAGCGTCTTGATCAGCGTGATTGCGAAGATCTCCCGATAGGACTGCCGATGCGTCAGGCCAGTCACGGCCAGCAACGTGATCACGGCGCCGTTATGCGGCAGCGTGTCCATGCCGCCACTCGCCATTGCAACCACGCGATGCAGGACCTCCATCGGGATGTGCGCAGCCTGTGCGTTTTTGATCAGAAGGTCGGATGTGGCGGCGAGCGCGATGCTCATGCCACCCGAAGCGGAACCCGTGATGCCGGCCAATGTGCTCACCGACACGGCGGCATTGACGAGCGGATTCGGAATCGTCTTTAGCGCGTCGCTGACCACCACGAAACCCGGAAGCGCCGCGATCACCGCGCCAAAGCCGTATTCCGATGCGGTGTTGATCGCAGCGAGCAAAGCGCCAGCCGCCGCCGCCCGGCTGCCGTCCGCAAGTCCCGCGGACACGCGACGAAAGGCCGTGCAGACAACGAGTGCGATTCCGAGAATCAGCGCAGCCTCGACCGACCAGATAGCGGTCACCGTCTTGATTGAAGTCGTCACCGGGACGTGCACGCCTGGCAGCACCTGCGGCGCCACTGTGTACGAAGTCCCATACCAGAGCGGGATCCACTTCGTGAAGCAATAGTTCGAGACGCCGACCAGGATCAGCGGCATGATCGCCAGCACCGGGTGAGGTAGCATGTTCTCCGTCACACGCTCCGGTTCGTTGACGAGCGACGTGCCGTAACCTTCGCCCTTTGCCATCGCGCTCTTTCGCCGCCATTCGAGATAGATCAAGCCGATGACGAGCATGAATACAGAACCGCTCATCCCAAGCGCAGGTGCGGCCCAGCCGGTGGTCTTGAAAAAAGTCGACGGAATGATGTTTTGAATCTGCGGCGTGCCGGGAAGCGCATCCATGGTGAAGCAGAACGCGCCGAGCGCAATGACGCCTGGCATGAGCCGCTTCGGAATGTTGCTCTGCCGATAGAGTTCCGCCGCGAATGGATAAACCGCGAATACGACGACGAATACTGACACGCCGCCGTAGGTCAGCAACGCGCACACGGTGATGATCACGAGGTTGGCGCGCGAACGACCGATGTATCGGATGGCGGCAGCGACAATGGCGGCTGCGAATCCCGATATCTCGATCAACTTTCCGAATAACGCGCCAAGCAAAAACACTGGAAAGTAGAGCTTCACGAAGCCAACCATCTTCTCCATGAAGATGCCCGAGAATACCGGCGCGACGGCTGCCGGGTCTGTGAGGAAGACGGCGCCGAGCGCGGCGATTGGCGCAAAAAGAATGACGCTGTAGCCGCGATACGCCGCGAGCATCAGAAACGCCAGCGAACAAAGAACAATTACCAAGGCCATACCTGTCTCCGGTCTTGACTATATTTTTCGGTTTTGATTTTCAAACTATCTGTGAAAATTTCGTCTGCTTCAAAAATTCTATCTTCATTTTATTTAGTCATACGAACTTAATACAATGAAGTGTTGCGTTGAACAAGCCGCGCCTTATATATACGTGCTGGAGTCTCGCTACTTATTCCGCCCGCTTGTCGAAACGCTCAAGCGATATCGACGTTGCCGCGCCGGTTCCCAAACATCGCATTGGCTTCTACGTGCACGTTCGCGATCGATATTTCTTCGGCACGGCCACCGTCGTGCCTGGTGACAATCACGAGATTGAAAAGCCACCGTCGATGGCGAAGATCTGCCCTGTCGTCTTCTTCGATTCGTCCGATGCCAGGAACAGCGCGGTCATCGCCACCTCCTCCGGCTCGACGAGACCGAGCAACTGACGCTCGCTCGTCTTGTTCATCACCCCCGGTTGCGTTCCGATAAGACCGAGCACGCGTCGGGTCGTCGTTACCGCTGGGGCGAGCGCATTGACGCGGATGCGATGGGGCGCGTACTCGACGGCCATCGATCGCGTAATCGAAGCGATGCCGCCCTTGGCGGCCGTGTACGCGTCCTTTCCCCGCGTGCCGACGAGCGCAAACACGGAGCAGCTATTGATGACCGACCCTCCACCGGTCTCAAGCATCGCCGCAATTCCATACTTGCAGGCGATCCATGTGCCGAAGAGATCGAGCTTCACCGCTCGCCAAAACTCGTCGGCCGGGCAATCGGTGACGCGTGCATCGATCGCGCTCGATCCGCCTGCGTTGTTATAAAGCACGTCGATCCTTCCGCCAAATTCGACCGCCGACTCGATGGCTTCGCGCACGCTATCCTCGTTCGTGACATCGGTCCGCACGAACGTCGCCTTGCCGCCTTGTCTGAGGATGTTTTCGGTAACGGCTTCACCGCTGTCTGTATCGAAGTCCGCAATGATGACTGCCGCGCCCTCGAGCGCGAACCGCTCGGCCGCGGCTCGTCCAATGCCCGCGCCCGCGCCGGTGATGAACGCCACCTTTCCTGCGAGTCGGCCTTTCGCTTCGATCATTCTGCCTCCGGTTATGTGCGCAATGAGTTCCGTCCGTCGATAGAACTAGCGCAACGTTCGTGTGTGGTCAGTTCGTACCGGCGAGACACATGACTCGCGCATCCGCATTACGTAGTCGTAGCGGCAGGATGTCCTGATAAGCAGTCGATGCATACCATTCTTCCGCGCGTCGGAGGCTTTCGAATTCAAGCACGACAATCGTGCCGCCATCCGTTGTTCCTTCCAGCACGTTTTGCGTTCCGCCGCGAATCAGGAACACACCGCCGTATGCATCGAGTGTTGCCTGAACCTTGCTGCTGTATTCGTTCCACTCAGCGTTGACGGAGTGGATATTCACTTCGGCGAAGATATAGCCTTTGGTCATTTGAAGTTCCTCTGCGTTCGACATGTCGTTCAACGTTGGGAAGCGAAAGCCTCGGGCGGGTCGCACGCCACCGTGCCCATCTTCGCTGGCACGGACACTTCGAGAAGCTCAAAGTCTTTCGAGACGGCGATCTCGTTGTGCTTGAGTCCACCGGGAATGAGCAGCGATTCGCCTGCGCTTACGCGAATCTTGCGTCCATCCTCGATCAGGAGATCGACCCAGCCTCGCAGCGTGAAGATGAATTGGGACTCGCACTGATGGTAGTGCCATCCTGTTTGCTGCATCTCGCCCGTAGCAATAGTGAGTTGCGCGCGCATGCGGCCGCCTGTGGCTTCGGTGACGCCAAGATCACGGTATTTGAAGAACTCGCGGCGCCCCGGCACCAGTGGTGCGGTCTCCGGGGTGGCATAGGCAAGTTTCGCAATCAGCTCGGCGGTGTCGCCGGTCATTGCGGGAGAAGCGGCTTTATCGCTGTCGGCAGAATTCAAGATTTTCTCCGTTAGGTTCGAATAGTTGATGGATGTAATGAAGGCGGGGCCGCAGGCTTATCGTCGTGGTACGCCACGAACCGTCACGCCGCCGCGGGCTTCCACGATTTTGAGTATCGACGTGAAGTCGTCGCTTCCCCGGCCTTCTTCGATGGCGCCATGCCAGAGGCTTCGCGCTTCGTTCAGCACAGGCACCGGAACATCGAGCGCATTTGCTTCAGCAATGGCAAGCTCCACGTCCTTCGCCACGATCGACATGTGCGCGCCGAAGTCGAATGCACCGCAGATGGCGAAGCGGGCAAGAATGTCCGCCGCCGCGCTGTGCCCGGTGCTCGACCGGATCACCTCGATCATGGCGTCCGCGTCGAGCCCTGCTTTTGCGCCGATGGTAAGCGCCTCGGAAGCCACGGCCATGTTGGCTGCGAGCATGATGTTGTTCACCAGCTTCATCGCCTGGGCCTGGCCGGGCTGTTCGCCAAGCCTGCAGATCTTCTTTGCGATGAGCGTGAGCCACGGCATCGCAGTGGCAACCACATCGTCATTGCCGGACAGCATGATGGACAAGGTGCCTGCGCGCGCCGCAGCAGGCCCGCCGCTGACAGGCGCATCGGTGGTCGCGATGTTCGAGGCAGCGAGCCGCTTCGCATTCGACGAGACCACGGTCGGCCCCAGCGTGGACATCTCGATGTACGTTCGCACGGCCTTGCCCGCGACAACGCCGTCCTGTCCGAACAACACGCTCTCGCACACGTCGCTGTTAGGCAGACAGGCCAGGACGATTGTGGCCGCATCCGCCACCGAGCGCGGACTCGGATGCGCGATCGCGCCAGCTTCGACGAGCGGCCTGACCGCTTCCGGATTCGGGTCGAACACATGCAGCGTCGAGCCTGGATGAATGAGCCGCAGGGCAATCGCGGCACCCATGTTTCCGAGGCCCAGAAAGCCGATATGCGTGATATCGCTCACGATGTTAAGTCTCCGTGATTTCAGATGATCAGTTCGATCAGGAAGGGGCCGTCCCGCATGAAGCTCTGCTTCATCAGGTCCGCGCAAGCTTCCAATGTCGTTGCGCGCGCCGCCTCCACGCCCATGCCATTGGCCAGCTTTACCCAGTCGAGATCGGGGTTGGAGAGATCGAGCATGCCCATCGCGGTCGGACCCGGGATGGCGCCGACATTCTGGTATTCACCGATCAGGATGTTGTATTTCCGGTTGCTGAGAAGGATCGTCGTGCAGGGCAGCTTCTCGCGGGCTTGCGTCCATAGGGATTGCAGCGAATACATGGCCGAGCCGTCGGCCTGCAGGCTGATTACGCGCCTCGATCCACCGCTCGCCACCGCTGCGCCGGTCGCCACAGGCAGGCCGTCGCCGATGGCGCCGCCCGTCAGTTGAAGCCAGTCGTGCGGCGCGGCCCCATGAGTGAGCGGGTAAAAGCCGCGCCCGAACGAAATACTCTCGTCGGACACGATGGCGTTCTCCGGCATCAGCGCGGCCAGCGTCTGCGCGAGGCCTTCCTGCGTCGGTGTGCCGCGGACCGCTTCGGGTCGCGGGCCGGCATCGGGCATGGCGGCAGGCGGCGCATCCAGCGCGTCCGCGAGCGCCAGCAATGCGGAAACGGGGTCCTGATCGACGCGCGACAAGGTGTGAATCTGCGCGCTGCTCGAATATTGAATGGAAGGCTTGCCGGGGTACGCAAAGAACGCGACGGGTGCTTTCGCATTGACCAGAATGATGTGCTGGAACGGCTCAAGCAGCTTGATGGCCTGATCGGTGTTGTACGGCAGGCGCTCAATAGGCAGGCGGCCACGTCCGCGTGCGACTCGTCCATTCACATACTCGTACTTGAGTGTCGCGCCCGTCGCGCTCGCGATGCGCCATGCCAATGCCTGCGCTTGCGGCATCGCGCAGTGTCCGCCGAGCAGAATCAGCACGTTCGGGTTGCCCCGCAGGATGCGCGCGGCCGTCTCGACCGCAAGCGGGTCGATGGCGGGCGCGGCGGGAACGGGCATCGCGCGGGCGGCGACGCCGCCCGCGTCCCACGACGTATCGGACGGCAGAATGAGCGTGGCGATCTGTCCAGGCGCGGTGCGCGCCGCCGCCACCGCCGCCGCCGCATCCCTGCCGACATCGGCCGCGTGCCGGCTCGTGCGCACCCAGCGCGAAACGGCACTGGCGAGGCCAGCGGTATCAGCGGTGAGCGGTGCATCGAACGGCTGATGATAAGTCGCCTGATCGCCCACGATATTGACGATGCCGCTATTGGCCCGACGCGCGTTGTGCAGATTCGCCCAACCGTTGGCAAGCCCCGGCCCGCAGTGCAGCAGCGTGCTCGCGGGCTTGCCGGCGATACGGTAATAACCATCGGCCATGCCGGTCACGATGTTTTCCTGGAGACCGAGCACGCAACGCATGCCCGGGATCTGATCCAGTGCCGCAACGAAGTGCATCTCACTGGTTCCGGGATTGGCGAAGCAGGTGTCGATGCCCGACTCCAGCAACGTGGTAACAAGACTCTCAGCGCCATTCATGCTGTGCTTTCTCCAATTCAACGATATGCGACCCGGCTGGCAAAGAATGCCTGCCCGGTTCGCGATTGCAGTGGTGCCGTTGCTTCATACGATCGCGCGGCTGCGTAGCGCCTCGATATCGCCCGCACGCATCCCGCAGAGCGATGCGAGCACTTCGTCGGTGTGCTGACCGAGCGTCGGCGGCGGCGTGTCGTAGGTCATGGGCGACGCGGACATGCGGATCGGACTGGCCACGCTCGGCACACTGCCCGACAACGGATGCGCAATGTCCACCCGCATCTGCCGATGCTTCACCTGCGGATGCTCGAACGCCTGCGCGATCGTGTTGATCGGCCCGGCTGGCACGCTCTTCCGATTGAGCTGCACAGTCCACTCGTCCACCGTGCGCGTGAGCATGATCGCTTCGAGCAGGGGGATGAGCACATCGCGATGCGCCACACGTCCGGCGTTGGTCGCGAACCTCGGATCGGCCGCGAGATGCAGGCAGTCACCGGTCTCGCAGAACTTCGCGAACTGACTGTCGTTGCCGACGGCGATCACCATTTGCCCGTCCTTCGCGTCGAACACCTGATACGGCACGATGTTCGCGTGCGCATTGCCTTGCCGGCGCGGCGTCGTCCCGGAGACGAGGTAGTTCAAATTCATGTTCGCCATCGTCGCGACCTGAACGTCGAGTAACGCCATGTCGATGTATTGCCCTTCTCCCGTGTTCGCGCGCTGGGCGATGGCCGCGAGTATCGCGACCGTCGAATACATGCCGGTCATGATGTCCGCGAACGCGACGCCGACCTTCTGCGGCCCGCCACCTGGACAATCGTCGCGCTCGCCGGTGATGCTCATGAGACCGCCCATGCCTTGCACGATGAAGTCGTAGCCGGCCATCTCGGCGAGCGGTCCGGTCTGTCCGAAGCCCGTCACCGAGCAATAGACGAGGCGCGGGTTGAGTTCCCGAAGGTCCTCGTATGACAGACCATAGCGGGCCATATCGCCCACCTTGTAGTTCTCGATGAATACGTCGGACTGCGCAGCAAGCTGGCGGACGATCGCCTGACCCTCCGCATGCGCTATGTTCAGTGTCACGGACTTCTTGCCGCGATTGGCCGCAAGATAGTAGGCGGCTTCGCCCGTGGGTTGACCGTCGATGTCCTTCAAATATGGCGGCCCCCAGCCGCGCGTGTCGTCGCCGCTTCCGGGCCTTTCGATCTTGATGACTTCTGCTCCCAGATCCGCGAGCGTCTGACTCGCCCAGGGTCCGGCAAGCACGCGCGACAGATCCAGCACACGAACACCGGATAATGCTTTGGACATCTCTTGTCTCCTGCTTGAGTCGTGTTGATGCGGGCAGTCTTCAGGCATGCGCCCAGCCGGAGATCGCCTTGACCTCGAGAAACTCCTCGATACCCCACACGCCACCTTCACGCGCGCGACCCGATGCCTTGATCCCGCCGAAAGGCGATCCGGCTCCACGCGGCTTGCCGTTCATCTCGACCATGCCGGAACGCAGCCGCGCGGCGACGCGATTGCGCTTCTCGCCATCCGTGGATTGCACGTAATTGGCAAGGCCGTAGGGCGTGTCATTGGCAATGGCGATGGCTTCATCCTCGCTATCGAACGGGATGATCGAGAGCACGGGGCCGAAGATCTCCTCGCGGGCAATGGCCATCTGGTTATTCACGTCGGCGAAGACCGTCGGACGAACGAAGTAACCGGCCTCATGTCCGCCTGGTCGACCGGGCCCGCCTGCCACGAGTCGCGCGCCTTCGCCGATGCCCTTCTCGATCATCTCCTGGACTTTCATGAACTGCGCCTCGGACGCAAGCGGCCCCATGTGCCTGCCCGGCTGATGCGCCACGTCGACGGCCACGCTTTCCGCGATCTCGCGCGCTTCCTCGACCACGCGCTCGTAGATCGACCGCTCGACCAGCATGCGCGTCGGCGCGTTGCAGCTTTGTCCCGTGTTCTTGAAGCAATGGAGCACGCCGCGCTTCACCGCGCCTGCATCCGCATCCGCGAAGACGAGATTCGCGCCTTTGCCGCCGAGTTCCAGCGATACACGCTTGAGGGTCTGCGCCGCCGCGATCGAAATGGCGATGCCCGCGCGCGTCGAACCGGTGAAACTGATCATGTCCACATCCGGATGGGATGAGAGCCGTGCGCCCGCTTGCGCGCCATCGCCATTGACGAGGTTGAAGACACCGTTCGGGAAGCCCGCTTCATCGACGTATTCCGCGAAGAGCAGCGACGACAACGGCGCGATTTCCGATGGCTTGAGCACCGCGGTGCAGCCCGCGAGCAATGCGGGCACGACCTTCAGCGCGACCTGGTTCATCGGCCAGTTCCACGGCGTGATGAGGCCCGCTACGCCGATCGGTTCCATCAGGATGCGGTCATTGGGCGCGTGCGCTCCCAGCGGGCGTTCGAACCGAAAGTCGCGAAATGCGGTGATGAAGTTTTCGATGTGGAAAGCGCCTGCGCCGACGTGATCGTTCGCGGCAAGGTCGATGGGCGCACCCATTTCCAGGCTGATCAACTTGGCCATCTCGGGCGCGCGACGCTTGTAGATCGCAAGGAGCTTCTCCACGAGCGCGAGGCGCTCCTCTGGCGCGGTGCGCGACCAGTCGGCGAAGGCCCGGCGCGCAGCATCGACGGCACGATCGATGTCGGATTCATCGCCGGCCGAAATGATTGCGAAGGGCTGTCCGGTCGATGGATCGATCACGGAAAGCGTCCGTGCCGTTCGTGTTCCGTCCCAGCGTCCATCGATATAAAACTCTCTTTTTTCAAGCACGATTTCTCTCAGGCGGCAGATTGCAAAATCGATGCTTCCCGCACGAAACGCGCGCTCCTGATCGATGCGAAGGGGCGGGAAGTCCCATTGCCCGAACGGTAAGCTCGGTCATTGGACGTTGCAAATAGGGATAACCCGTTGTCTATAGGATAATGTTCGAGAGACGCGTCAGCCGGTCGTTTCACCGTGATCGAAGGGTTTGAGTCGGAGCAAAAAGAAACGCGGAAAACTGCCGTTCCGCGGAGAGCGGGCGGCGCGGGGGGCGGCCTTCTGTCAGGTGAAGGGCGAATGCGCACGCGGGCGTACCCTGAAGGGGGGCGGCATCGACCGCACCAGACAGCGTGATGCAAATGGTAGAGTTAACCGCGCCCGAGTGTGATTACCCACGTCACGCTGGCGCTTGACGAAGCCGGTCCGCGCCCTGGGTCTCTTCGTTTTTCCATAGGCCGCGGGCTCGCTCTGCGAATCAATCGACGATCTGAATCAAGGAAATAACCGCATTGCCCCCAACGAAAAGACGAGTTGCGCAGCCCTCGACGCCATCCAGGCAAGAATTGTCTGCCGGATCCGCCGACGGCGGCAGCGGGCGGCGGCGCATCCAGTCGGCGGACAAGGCGACGGAAATGCTTCTTGCGCTCGTCGCCGCTGGAAAGGCTGCGCCACTACGAGAGCTAGCGCGTGCGGCAGGTATGCCGAACAGCCTTGCGCATCGTTATCTCGCCAGTCTGACTGCAAGCGGTTTGGCGGTTCAGGACGAAGTCACCGGACTTTACGACCTGGGTCCTGCTGCGATTCGCATCGGCGCGTCCGCGCTCGGACGTCTCGATCCTTTGCGGCTTGCCGGCGAAGCCATGCCGCAACTGGTCGCCGAGACAGGTCTGCCTACCCTGCTCAATGTCCTTGGTGATCGTGGTCCAACCATCGTCCGTTGGGAGCGCAGTTTTGTTCCTTTCATTACGACGCTGTCTGTCGGATCGACATTCCAATTGACGAACTCGGCAACGGGGCGTGCGATGCTCGCCTTCATGCCGTCTCAGATAAGAGATCATCTGATCGAACTGGCTGTATCAAAGAATCACGAAAAGCCGCCGTCAGATCTGCTTGAGCGTCTGGCAACGGTTCGTCGACGAGGATATGACGAAGCGGAGTCGGTCCTCATCCCGGGCCTCGCCGCGATAAGCGCGCCAATTCTCGACGTGCAGGAAGAAGCAGTTGCCTGCCTGACCTTGATTGGCGCGAGCGTTGAAGTGTCGGCGATCAGAGACACGGCTATCGCGCGCCTAGTCGAAGCGAGTTCGCGCGTATCGCAGGCATGCGGAAGCCGGTTTTCGCTTGGAGGCGGTGGAGTCGTGGACCTTTGACCCGCGTTAGCCGGCGCCCAATTGTGACATCGATCGGAATCGCTCGACTTACTGTTACGGAAGAGCTTCGAATGGCGTGAGGACTGCACGAATGGTTCACGTGGGGCGGGACAGATCTCCTTCACCTCACGGTCCGCCATGTGAATAACGACGTCGACTGTTGTGATGGCGGTTTTGAGAATCACATCATAGTCGACCGTGCGCCCCACTCCTGAAGCCTTCACGTTGTTGCAGCGTTGTCCGCATGCGTCGAGAACATCCCTCCTGGATGCACAGTGTTTGCGCCGGTGGGGTAATCCCACGCGGCGTCGTCGCGAAGCTCCGTCAGGAAAATCACGCGTTCCTTAATGTGCCGTCAGCCACGCCGATCACATAGACGCCTGTCGAAAGACGCCTGAAGAGGTCAGCCATTCCGTTGGTCATAGCACTTCGTCCTCGGCGTCGGAAGAACTCGAGCAATCACTGAAGGCGGCCGTCGAAGCGTCGGCGCATGCCATGCCTCAGCGGGCAGCAATTCTCGCACCGACCTCCTTCAGAGACCGACCGTTACCGCTTCCTTTGACCACAAGAATTTCAACGCCCCGTCCGGTCGACGTTGTTGCTTCCGTCGGTAGCCGCAGGCGTTTTCGCGAAACTCGCTATGCTCGCGTCATATCTCGATCCTTTGCCGCCCAACGCAATCGTTGCGCGCCGAGCGCTATCGAGCAATGCCGCCAAGGCAGCATCGATGACCGCCGGGGCATCGAAACGGCCTTTGGGTCCAGAAAGGGTCAACGCGCCTTGTAACTCCCCGGTTGAATCGAACACGGGCACCGAAGCCGATGCTGTTTCCGGATCCCTCTCGCCGAACGAGACGGCCCATAGCCGTTCCCGGACCTCTTGCCAGCGCATATCCTCCGTCTCCGTGAAAGCGAGCAATACCTTGCCGGAAGCGCCTTTGTCGATCGCGAACTCCTCTCCGACGCGAATCGATACCCGCACGCTGCGGCTAGGTTCCACGCGATACAACACAAGGCGATGATCGCCCTGGCGCACGTAGAAACTTGCCGTCTCGCCAAGATCCCGGCTCAACTGTTGCAGCAAGGGTTCCACGACAGGCCCCACCTGAAACGACCGTTGATAGAGCGTCGCGAGCCGTAATGGCTGATGACCGATTGCATACTGCCCGTCACTCAGTTTTCGGATGAATCCGCCGTGCTCCAAAGCGCCGAGCAGCCTCAAAACCGTGCTTTTATAGAGCTCGGTCCGGCGTGACAGCTCGGTGAGCGTCAGCCGGTCGTCGGTCGGCCCGAACGCATTGAGTATGGCGAACGCCCGGTCCAGTACGGCAACGCCACCGGACACTTCACCTTTGCCAATCGGCCGACCTTCGTGCGGCGCCCCTTCTGTCATCTAAGCCTCCTCATCAAGGTTTCATAACTATACAGTTCTATCTAACAGAACTAAAGTTCTAAAAATTTGGGTTAACCCCTCTTTTAGGGCCCTCGGTACGCGCCTATAGTTCTCTCTAATGAAACCTAGGTCTATCTGACAGAACTAAGGAGCGAAATGAGCGCTACACGTCATCGAATATTGATTAGCGAAGTCGGGCCACGCGACGGCTTGCAGAGCATCAAAAGCGTCATGTCGACGCCGGCGAAACTCAGATGGATCTCCGCCCTGGCCGCAGCGGGGCTTAGGGAGATCGAAGTGGGCTCGTTTGTTCCCCCGAAGCTGTTGCCGCAAATGGCCGATATCCGCGAAGTCGTCGCTTACGCTTTGTCCATTCCAGACCTTCGTGTCGCCGTATTGGCGCCGAACTTGCGCGGCTCGCAGAGCGCGTTCGAAGCCGGCGTGCATAAAGTCACGTTGCCTGTATCGGTAACCGATGAACATGCGTTGGCCAATGTCCGCAAATCCACCGCGCAGTTGATCGAGGAGGTGCGCAACATCGTCGCGTTGCGCGATGAGCGCTTTCCCGGGATCGAAATTGAAGCGGGTGTATCGGTCGCATTCGGCTGCACGATCGCGGGCACCGTGACCGACGACCAGACCATGCGCATGTGCCTTGCGATGGCCGAGTGCGGAGTCGACGAGATCGGCCTATCCGATACGAGCGGTTACGCCAACCCCGCGCAGGTTCGTCGCCTGTTCCGCCGGTTGCAAGCTGAAGTCGGCGAGAAGGCAGGCGGCGCTCACTTTCACAACACGCGCGGTCAGGGTCTGGCGAACGTCGTCGCGGCACTCGATGCAGGCGTCACCACGATCGATTCGAGCCAGGCGGGCCTCGGCGGCTGTCCCTACGCGCCCGGGGCAACGGGAAACATCGTCACCGAGGATCTCGCGTTTCTGCTCGAGGCAATGGGTTACGACACGGGCGTTGACATCGACAGCCTCATTGCGGCGCGGGCGATTCTCGCGCAGGCGCTTCCGGGCGAAGCACTCTACGGACACGTACAAGACGCAGGTTTGCCGAAGGGCTTCCTGTATGCAGATGGGCGCGCACCCAGTGCGCCCCAACCGGAAGGCTGTTTGTTGGGAGCGGCGCAATGAGCGAAGCGGAATCGAATCAATCCTTGCCGTACAGCGGCGTGCGCGTCGTGGAAATGACGCACATGGTGATGGGGCCGACGTGCGGCATGGTGCTGGCGGACCTCGGCGCGGAAGTCATCAAGGTCGAGCCGATCACCGGTGACAGCACCCGCAATCTGCGGGGCTCCGGAGCGGGTTTCTTCAGCACGTTCAACCGGAACAAGAAAAGCATCGCCGTCGATCTGAAAGACCCGCGAGGTGTGGAGATCGTGCACAAGCTTCTCGCAGGCGCCGATATCTTCAGCGAGAACTTCAAGAGCGGTACGGTGGACAAGCTGGGGCTCGGCTATGCGGCCCTGTCCAGACTCAATCCTCGTCTGATCTACGTTTCGCACAAAGGCTTCTTGCCCGGTCCCTACGATCATCGCACCGCGCTCGATGAAGTCGTGCAGATGATGGGCGGTCTCGCGTACATGACCGGTCCCGACGGGCGACCCTTGCGGGCAGGCACGAGCGTCAACGACATCATGGGCGGCATGTTTGGCGCTATCGGCGCAATGGCGGCGCTGGCGCAACGCGAGCGTACCGGCTGCGGGCAAGAGGTGCAGAGTGCCCTGTTCGAGAACAACGTGTTCCTCGTCGCGCAGCACATGATGCAGTATGCCGTCACCGGAAAGGCCGCCGCGCCGATGCCGAGCCGCATTTCGGCCTGGGCGGTCTATGACGTCTTCTCGGTCAAGGACGGCGAACAGATCTTCCTGGCAGTCGTCTCTGATACGCAATGGGCGCTCTTCTGCGACGCCTTCGGCCTCGACGACTTGAAGGCCGATGAGCGCATCGCCACCAACAACCAGCGCGTACAGGCCCGCGACTGGCTGATGCCGCGGCTTCGCGCGCATATGGAGGCGTTCACCGCAGCCGAGATCAGCGCCATCTTCGAACGCTGCGGACTGCCGTACGCACCGATTACGAAGCCGCAGGATCTATTCGACGATCCGCATCTGCTCGCAACAAACGGGCTCGCCAACGTCACCTTGCCATCCGACGCAAGCGGCGCGGGCCAGCCGGTATCGACGAAAACGGCATTGCTGCCGTTGACCCTCGGCGGCGAGCGCCTGCAACTTCGCGCAGGTCCACCTTCGCTGGGTCAGGACACGCAGGCGCTGCTTATGGAGCTGGGTTACTCGCCGGAAGACCTCAGGCAATTGGCGGATGCCGGCGTCGTGAAGTATCAGGCGACCCATTCTCGCGATACGTCCAGTCCCTCCGCCAACGAACTGGCGAGCGCCTGAGCAAAACAGCACAAAAAGGAGCACCGCTTCGCGCATGCCGGCATGAAGGCGCGCGTTCGGTGCTTCTTCCGGAGACGAATCATGACATCCCTATCTTCGAATATCGCGGCCGAAACCGCCGTCGACATCACGCTCGAGCAGCAAGCCGTCAAAAAGGCGGCGTGGCGTTTCATCCCGCTTCTTGCGCTCGCTTACTTCTTCAATTATCTCGATCGCACCAGTGTCGGCTTCGCGGCCCTCACGATGAACCGCGACCTCGGCCTGACCGCGACACAGTTTGGCTGGGGCGCGGGCATCATGTTCGCGGGCTATTGTCTTTGCGAAGTGCCGAGCAATCTCGCGATGTATCGCTTCGGCGCTCGACGATGGCTTGCGCGCATCATGATCACGTGGGGTTTCTTCGCTGCCGCGACGGCGCTCGCGGTCGGACCCAAGAGCTTCTACGTGATTCGCCTTCTGCTGGGCATCGGCGAAGCGGGCTTCTTTCCGGGCGTCATCTTCTTTCTCGCGGTGTGGTTCCCGGCCAGTTATCGCACGCGGGTGCTGGCCTGGTTCACCGTCTCGACGCCGCTTTCTTCGTTGGTGGGCGGGCCGTTGTCCGCGTGGCTTCTCAAGCTGGACGGCTTGCTCGGACTCGCCGGATGGAAATGGATGTTCATCGTCGAGGGCCTGCCGGCTTGCATTCTCGGCTTCTTCGTACTGAAAATGCTTGCGGACAGACCCGCCGATGCAAAGTGGCTCTCACCAGAAGAACGCCAGGCCCTGCAAAGCGCCTTCGATCGCGAAGGCAATGCGAGCCAGAAGAATAAGGATTTCGGCGCAGCGCTCAAGGATGTGCGGATGTACATCCTCGCGATGATTTCCTTCGGCTTCACGATGGGCTCCTACGGCATCGGCATCTGGCTGCCGCAGATGCTCAAAGCGCATGGCATGAGCGTGACGCAAACGGGCTGGGTATCGGCTGTGCCCTACTTCTTCGCGACCATCGCGCTTTTGTGGTGGGCAAAACGCGTCGATCGGCGCGGCGGCCATATCGCTAACCTTGCGGCGGGCCTCTTCATCGGTGCGGTTGCGCTTGGCATCTCGACCTATTTCGAGCAACTGGTGCCTGCGTTGACGGGCATTACGTTGGCGTTGATCGGAACCATCGCGGGTCGCACGATCTTCTACACGCTGCCCGCACGGTTCCTGTCCGGTCAGGCCGCTGCCGGCGGGCTGGCGCTGATCAACTCTATCGGCGCGCTGGGCGGCTTCGCCGGTCCGTATCTCGTCGGCTATCTGAAGGACAGTTTCGGCACCTTCACCGCGGGCATGGTCGGTCTTGCCGTCGTACTCGTGATCACGACGTTGCTGACGCTTTCCCTATACGCATTCAACAAGGGGAAGTGAAGATGCCATCTCCTCATTCGATTCGCCGGCGCCACTTGCTTGGCGCGGCCGCCGCATCCGTCCTGATGCCTGCGCTCGGCGTGCGCAACGCTTTTGCCAAAGAGGAAACACGGAGTATGAGTACTAGCGGCAATTACCTGCCCGTTCGGGCCGAGTGGCTCGCATCCGGAACGGAAGCGGCGCTCGAACCGGACATGCCGATCATCGACGCGCATCATCATTTTTATGAACGCCCGGGCTGGACGTATTTGCTCGACGAGTATCTGGAGGATGCGCGGTCTGGACACAACATCACTGCGTCTGTCTTCATGCAGGCATTGACACGGTACCGCACCACGGGCCCGGAACCACTGCGGCCGGTTGGCGAAGTCGAGTATGTCGCGCAAGTCACCGCGCCGATGCAGAAAGAAAAGCCGCAGATAGCAAAGGGCATTGTCGGATACGCGGATCTCCGGCGTGGCGCCGCGGTACGAGACGTACTCGAGGCGGAACTGGAGGCAGGCGATGGCCGCTTGCGCGGTGTACGGCACCTCGTAACCTGGGATGCCGACGCCACGCTTGTGAACCCACTGTCGGCCGTTCCTCCTGGACTCTTGCTCGACACCGACTATCGGGCAGGGGTTGCTCAACTGAGATCATTGGGACTCTCCTACGATGCATGGTTGTTCTTCCCCCAGCTTCCCGAGTTATTCGATTTGGCCAAGGCAAATCCCGACACGCCGTTCATCGTCAATCACTGCGGGGGGGTGGTGAGAATCGCCAGCTACGCGGATCAGCGCAAGGAAGTGTTCGACACATGGTCACGTTCGATGCGCAAGCTCGCGCAGTTACCGAACGTTTATGTGAAGGTGGGCGGACTCGGAATGCGGATCAATGGCTTCGACTTCGAAAGAGGTGAGCGACCACCCTCTTCGATTGAACTGGTCGAAGCCTGGAAGCCGTGGATGCTGACCTGCATCGAAACGTTCGGCGCGGATCGTTGCATGTTCGAAAGCAACTTCCCGGTCGACAAAGGATCCTATCCATTCAGCAACGGCTGGAATGCTTTCAAGCGAATGACGAGACAGGCAAGCACGGAAGACCGACAGGCGCTGTTTCGAGGCACGGTTTCAAGGGTCTATCGCCTGAGCTGAGTCGCAGACGCAGACGCAGGCAGCATCGACGTTGCTCAGTCATGCCAATCTTTGCAGCTTATCGCGTGCCACCTTCGTCAGGCACTTCAATCGGACGTTTGGTCGTTCCGCGCTTGATATGCTGACCTGGCGTCAAGCTCAGGGGTTAGTTGGCATGCGATTCAGTGGATTGACGCAGATCGCGGGCGCGTCCGTCCCTTCCGGGTGCACAGTTCAGGGTTTAACGGTGGTTCGAAGTGCCGCGTGGCGTGTATCTCGCAAGTCGAGTCCGTTTCAATCCAGGCGTGGAAAAAACTCCCATAGCCGTTTGAGTTGCTCGGGCTGCTCCTCCGGTATGAAATGACCGCTACCCTGGACGAAGCCGCCCGACACCTTTTCTAAGTAAGCCCGCCAGATGTCTAAAACATCCGCATTCTTGAGATAGTCGAAGGTCTACTCACCATAGAGCACGTGTAAGGGCATACTTATCGTTCTGCGCAGTCGACTTGGTCCTGTTCCTGACCGCCGGGAAACGATGCGAGTCGATGAAAGTCTCGATCAAACCGCTTTCCTCCTTATTATTCAATTCCCGCTTCCAGCTCCGTATCCACCGGCGTGACGAAGCGGGCGGAAGAAAGCCCGAATCTCCTCTACGAGCAGTTCCGGTTGTTCCAGTGCCGCGAAATGTCCGCCACGTGGCATCGAACTCCATCGCTGTACTTCGAAAACCCGTTCGATCCAGGAACGAGGAGGCATCGGCAACTCGCGCGGAAATACCGCCACGCCCAACGGAGTCGCCACTCGTTCCGACGGGCCGAAAGCCAGCGGGCGGAGGCGATTTTCCTTGTAAATTCGAAAAGACGCGTCGAGCGTGTGGCCGAACCAGTAGATCGAAATATCGGTCAGTAGTTGATCCATCGTGAAGACGCTTTCGATGTCGCCGTTGCAATCGCTCCAGGTCCGGAACTTCTCTGCAATCCAGGCTGCAAGGCCAACAGGAGAATCGGTCATCGCGTATGACAGGGTTTGGGGCTTGGTGCTTTGGACCGACGCATACGCACCTTCTGCACTCGACCAAGTTGCGACGGCGTCGAGATAGGCTCGCTCCTCTTCGGTCAGCGCATGCACGCTGTCGCTCACGGTCGGCCGAAAGCTCGCAGGGATGTAGTTGACATGCGCGCCGATCATCCGTGCGGGGAAACGGCGCGCAAGCCACATCGAAACTCCGGCGCCAATGTCTCCTCCCTGAGCCCCGAAGCGGTCGTAGCCGAGTTCAGTCATGAGTTCGAGCCACATCCCGGCGACGCCATGGGAGCCGCTTCCGGGAGTCCGCAAAGCTGCAGAAAAGCCGAAGCCAGGTAATGACGGAACGACGACATGAAACGCGTCAGCCGAATCGCCGCCATATGATGCGGGGTCTGTCAGAAGCGGGAGAACGCGCTCCATCTCAACGAACGAGCCAGGCCAACCGTGAGTCAGCACGAGCGGCATCGGCTCTGGACCTTTGCCTTTCTGATGGACGAAATGAATATCGCATCCGTCGATGGTTGCCTGAAAATTCGGCAACTCATTGAGCCGCGCCTCCTGCGCACGCCAGTCGAACCGACTTTGCCAATAGTCCGTCAATCGCCGTACGAATGCCAAGCTCGCGCCATCATCCCACTGCTGCGCGTCGAGACACGCGGGAAAGCGAGTGTTCCGCAGGCGTTGCAGGAGATCTTCTATCTGGCTGTCATGCACATTTATGCTCAGAGACCGTGCGTACATTCCTGTGCTCCATTCGACGGAAAAGGCGACCAGTCGACCAGAACTCGTCGAGTGCGGCCGTTGGCTTGCTACTTCGATTCGACCTCGCGACGAAATGCTGCAGGAGTCGCGACAAGCGATCATCGGACAGCCGCTTAATGCGGGTGGGCGATGCGTTATCCGCCTTCCACCCGATGGTTCTCGCAAAACCGTACAGGACATCAATACCAGCATCACATACGATTCTCTTCGTCCCCACAAGTCATTCCCGCGTTGGCTGAACATGGACGTCCGACAAGATGCCCATTAGTAACGACACTTGCCCCCGAGCCGACCTTGAAGGCATGCAGCCGATGAACCACGCTCACCCTCGTCATCCATCTTACGAATTCGGCTTGGCCAGCGAGACCACGCTAACGCCTGAGAGACTCAACAACGCTGAAGGTGGCAAGAGAAGCTTCGCCTCTCGTATTCCAGCGCCCATGACGATCACCTTCCGCTCCAGCACAGCCGTATCCACCAGTATTCGCCAGCCGACGGGCAGACCGAACGCCGTGATACCACCGTACTCCATTCCAGATGCGCTAACGGCGTCCTCGCGAGAAGCGAACGATACGCGGCTTGCTTCTAGCGCTCTCCGGGCAGCGCCATTGATGTCGATTCGTTTGTCCGCGAGCGCAACTATCGCGGCCAGGTGCGCAGCGCCATTCTTCTTGAAGCGCACGATGATGGTGTTAGCATTGTCTTCAACCGGAATATTGTAACGAGTCATGCATGCGTCGGTATCCGATGCATCGTCGGGCACGTTGAACACAACCACGTCGAGATCAGCAATCGAATTGCCGACCCGTTCGGGTAACCGAGCGACGCGTTCGCTCTCTGGAACGAGATTTAGTTTGGAAAGATAGTCGGCGGTTAGCATGAACCATGCACATGAGAGAAAAACTGGAATTGCTGCGAGGCCAAAACGCGGCTCGTCAGATCGTCGCTGAAAACCGGCATTGCGATAAATACCGTTACTGCCCAATCCCGCAGAGAGCATGCGCCGCCTCGGTCGCAGTGACACAAATCGCAAAAGCGACGCACCAGCTCTTGGACAGTTCATGTATCGAAACGTGGTACGACATCCAATCCAGCGAGCCTCGCGAGTTCGCCGCTGTTCACAAGCGACTGTGCATGGCCCAGCGCGCCAGAGAACTCCCAGTCCGTGGCCATCGAAGGCACGCGCTCGCGCACGGCGGAACGCAGCAATTCGAGCGTCGCGCAAGAGCGCAACGCACCGTGACAATCCATCGCTTCCGTTGCGGCGAGAAGCTCGATTGCGACGATCGCATCTGCGTTGCGCGCCATATCCAGAAGACGGCGCGCACCGTGCGTAGCCATCGACACATGATCTTCCTGATTGCCCACCGTCGGAACGCTCTCGACCGACGCGGGATGCGAACGTTGACGGTTTTCCGCTACGAGCGCAGCCGCCGTGATCTGCAGGCTCATGAATCCAGACGTCAGTCCGCTGGTGCCCGTCAGAAATGGCGGCAAACCACTCATCGATCCATCAAGCAGGAATGCGATACGCCGCTCGGCCATGCCGCCGGTTTCCGCCGCGACGTTTGCAAGCGCATCGGCGACGAACGCGACAGGTTCTGCATGGAAGTTGCCACCCGAGATGACGTCACCGTTATCGACAAGGATCAGTGGGTTGTCCGACGCGCTGCGTGCCTCGGTTTCAAGCATCGCGCAGGCGAAGCGAAACACTTCATGGCATGCGCCCATCACCTGAGGAATGCAGCGCAAGCTGTAGGGATCCTGCAAGCGCCCCTTAGTGCGTTGCAACTCGCGGAACTCACTTTCCTTAAGCAAATCGCGCAAAGCAGCGGCGACCTCGACCTGCCCGCGATGCGGCTTGAGCGCGTGAATGCGGGGATCGAGAGGCGCGGTCGACCCAAGCGCGCCTTCGAAGGTCAGCGCAGCAACGGCCAGTGACGATTGCACAACGCGCCAGATTTCGAACAGTCCAGCAAGGCACAAGGCCGTGGATACTTGGGTGCCATTCAGCATCGCGAGTCCTTCCTTCGGACCGAATCGGACAGGATTCAGTCCAGCGCGCGACCATGCGTCCGCGCCGCTCAGCAGTTCGCCGTTGAACGTCGCGCGGCCTCGGCCGATCATCACCGCCGAGAGATGGGCGAGTGGCGCAAGATCTCCGGAAGCACCGACCGAACCCTGCCCAGGTATCATCGGCAACACACCTCGCATCAGCATCTGTTCGAGCAGCGCGACGACTTCGCCGCGTACACCGGATGCGCCCAACGACAGCGCCGCCAGCTTGAGCGCGATAACGAGGCGCACGACACCCTCCGGCAGTGGATCGCCCACGCCGACCGTATGCGAAAGCACGAGATTCTCCTGCAACGTATGCAGGTCGGCTGCATCAATCCGTCGGTTCGACAACTTGCCGAAGCCGGTATTCACCCCATACACCGCGTCGCCCTTCGCAATCATTTCGTCAATAATCGCCGCCGAGCGCATGATGTTGATGCGGGCCGCATCACCGAGTAACGCGGTTGCGCCTTGAGCGTAAACGGCGTACCAGTCCGCAAGCGTGTTCGCGCCTGGCACGATATCGATGTTCATCTGAACTCCTGTTCTATAGCGGCGAGAATCAATTCAACGTCGGTGAGTCTATGTGCGCAACATGGTGAAGTTCGCGCCTGCTTCATGACGAAGACATCGGCCTTTTAGCGAAATCTTTAAGATGATGGATGTTCCTGCACTAGCGCGCCAATTATTATTTCGTCGCCTTTGATAACGCACGCTTATTAATGACGCGCGTTTGATGAGGGCCGGACGCACCGTCTCGCTCTCGCATCGCTCGAATAAACTTCTCGACGGCGACCTCGCCACGGTCACGCCGATAAACCAGATACGTTTGAAGCGTCGACAACGACGCGTCGCTGATCGGCACGACATTCACGCCGGGTGTCGCGATGCCCGCGTAAGCGCTAGGCACGAGCGCTACGCCGTCGCCAAGCGCTACTCGCGCGAGCAGATTAGTGAAAGAAATCTCATGACCCACGATGCGAGCCGGCCGGCCGCGCCGCCTGATGATGGCAATAAGACTGTCGTACACTTCAGGATGACGGTCGCGCGGCACCGTGTAGAAGGGTTGATCGGCGAGATCGCCGATCGACAGCATCGGCTCTTTCGCGAGCGGATGGTCGCTCGGCAATGCTACTCCCATCTCGATGCGCGATCGAAGTTTTACGTTGTGGAGTTGATCGTCGCGCTTGGGTAGTGTGGTGACAAGAACGTCGACGAGCGACGCATCGAGCAACTCATACAAACGATCCGCCCGCTCGACGGTCGGGGATATTCGAATCAGCGGATGTGCGTGACGAAAGGCCCTGATACATGCAGGCACGGTGCTATGAATGATCGCAGATGAAAGTCCAATCAGCAGGTGACCGCCCAAACCATCGGCCATCGCGTGCGCATCGGCATGCATGCGATCCGCTAGCGCGAGCATTTGCGATGCCTGCCGAAGCAGTGTCGTTCCCGCTTCGGTGAGCGACACAGCGCGCTTACTGCGCCGAAGTAACTGGACGCCTAGTTGCTCTTCGAGCCGGGCAATGTGTTGCGTGACACCGGGCTGCGTGGAGTGAAGTGCCTCGGCGGCACGGCCAAAATGCAGCAGATCACCCACGACCACGAACGTCTTCAATAGCTTCAAGTCGAGCATCCTGCCTCCCTGTCCTTTGCTCCGCCTAGTCGCTTTGGACCTCGTCCAAGACCGATTCCGGTGCTCAAGCGAATTTGCTTCCGATGACGGTCATAAACACTCATTCGGCTGCCGCGTGCAGATACAGCGGGAGCACGATCAAGCCTTCTTGCCCCTGCGTGAAACGGAGCGCTGGCTTGCATCCTTTGGCAAGGTCTGACGATTGCCGAGGAGCGCGATTAGTTGCGTCTCGCATGCGGAACACGAGTATGCGCGCCGCTGCGAGATCATGAACCTGAGTGGACGCATGTGCCAGGCGCGCCGATGCAGTTCAACGAGCATTCCGTGCACGAGGTCGTCCGCGACCAGATGATGCGGCATGTGCCCCTAAGCAAAAGCCTCCCCTCAGCAGATCGTGCTTCGCGCCGAGGTCATTCACTAGCCACTGGCGTTCGCTTGCGACCCCGTGCTGCGTCTTCTCTGCGTCGGGCTGATTGTCGGTTAGGACAAGCTGGATGTGTCGACCAAACTCCTCTCGCGGAATCGGCCCCGCGATCGCGGCGAGCGGATGCGATGGCGCACAGACGGTCACCATTCGCGCTTCGCATAGATGCAGCAGCCTCTCGATCGCACTTGGGTCGAGTTCGGGCACATCCGCGATCGTCACAGACAATGCACAGGTGCCATCGGGAATCAGACGCTCGCCGCCCTGCATCGTCGTCATGCGCAAATTGATCGCAGCCGTCGGAGCGTCCGCCTGCAGCGTGCGCGAGCATTCGATCAGGGGCGCACGCTGCCGTAAGTGTCGCTTTGCGAGTATTGCGCTCGAACAGCGCTACATCGAAGACACTTTCGAGCGCGGCGATCGCGTGACTGATCGCCGACTGTGCACGCCTGAGCTCACGCGCCGCCCCGGAAAAGCTTCCTGCGTCACACACGGCTACGAAAGCCCGAGCGGCGAAAAGCCGTATGCCGGCCCGTTCGCAGTTGCACGCCAGGTTCTGCGCCTGCAACAGCGAGGCCGCATCGCGAATCACGCGCGGCGTCTGCGCATGCGTCGGGATGATGTGGCTCACGACCGCGAGTTGCTGGCGCGGACCGCGCACCGCGCGGCCGCGGGCATCGAGCGCGCTGAACGCTTGCGGGCTGGTGTACTCGTTCATCAGATGCAGATCTGCGTACAGCAGCACGTTGTGTTCGTCGATACGCGCTACGGTGTGCGAATGACCAGCTTCCGGTAAAGGGTCTGGTCTGACATGACTTACTCGCTGAGAAAAGGCAGCACGCGCTCGAGCAGCCGCTCCGGCGCTTCTTCGGGGATGTAGTGGCCGCAAGGCAACGCCTTGCCCTGCACGTTTGGCGCATACGCCCGCCATTCGGCAATCGGATCGAAGCACTGTTCGATCACGCCCTGCGCGCCCCACAACGCCATGAACGGACAGCCGATGCGCTGCTCTGAAGCGAGCGTCGCGCGGTCGTGTTCGAGGTCGATGGTCACGCTCGCGCGATAGTCCTCGCAGATGCCGTGCGCCGTATCGGGATCGGAGAGACAACGCAGATATTCCGCGTAGGCCGCCGGCGTGAACGGCGCGAGACCGGCACTGCGCGCGCCGATGGTCTGCTTGAGATAGAGATCGGGGTCCGCGCGGATCAGCGTCTCCGGAAACGGCGCCGGGCGTACCAGCATGAACCAGTGCCAGTAGGCGCGCGCGAAGGCGAACGAGGTCTGCTCGTACATCGCGAGCGTCGGTGCGACATCGAGCGTCACGAGGCGCGTCACCGCATCCGGGTGATCGAGCGCCATGCGCGCCGCGACACGCCCGCCCCGATCGTGGCCCATCACCGCGAAGCTCTCATGGCCGAGGCCGCGCATCAGTTCGATCTGATCGAGCGCCATGCGGCGCTTCGCGTAGTTCGCGTGGTCGGCGGCGCCCGCCGGCTTGCCGCTGTCGCCGTAGCCGCGCAGGTCCGCGGCGATCACCGTGAAATGTTCTGCGAGCGCCGGCGCCACCTTGTGCCAGATCGCGTGCGTCTGCGGATGCCCGTGCAATAGCAAAAGCGCAGGGCCGCGCCCGCCCTGAATCGCGTGAATGCGTATGCCGTCGACGGTCGTCGACACGTTCCTGAAGCCTTCGAACATGGTTGTCTCCTGATCGTGATTCGAGTCTAATTGATGAATTCCGCGATTGGGTTTCCTGAAAAGCATTCCGGAAGTAACTTCAGGGAACGAATCAGCGAAAGCATATGGAGCATGGAGATGGATGGCTTTTCTGACCTGAACCTGTTCGCGCTCGTGGCGCGGCACCGGAATCTGGCGGCGGCCGCGCGCGAACTCGGTGTGACGCCGCCCGCGGTCAGCAAGCGGCTGGCGCAACTTGAACGGCGCCTCGGCGTGCGCCTGATGAACCGCACGACGCGGCGTCTGAGTCTCACGCCGGAGGGCGAGCTGTATCTGTCGAACGGCTCGCGCATTCTCGACGAGTTGTCGGAACTGGAGCATCTCGTCACGCAAAGCCGTGGCGAGCCGACCGGCCTGCTACGCGTGAACGCGTCGTTCGGTTTCGGGCGTGCGCGCATCGCGCCCGCGGTTTCGGAATTCGTCGCACGCTATCCCGCGATGAAAATCCTGCTGCATCTGACGGACCGGCCGGTGAGTCTTCAGGACGAGGGATTCGATGTCGGCATCCGCTTCGGCGAGGTGCCGGATGCGCGCATCAACGCGCGGCTACTGCTGGAGAACAGGCGCCTCGTGTGCGCGTCGCCGGACTACGTGGCGCGGCACGGCAAGCCTTCGGTGCCGCACGATCTGACGCGGCACGCGTGCATCGTTTTGCGCGAGAACGAGTCGGCCTACGGCACATGGCATTTCGCGCGCGGCAAGCGCACGGAAACTGTCAAGGTCGATGGAGCGTTGTCCAGCAACGACGGCAGCATCGTGCTTCACTGGGCGCTCGAAGGTCGCGGGATCGTCGTGCGATCGCAGTGGGAGATCGAGGGCCATCTCGCGCGCGGCGAACTCGTGCCGTTGCTCGCGGACTGGGCATTGCCGGATGCCAATATCCACGCGATCTATCTGGAGCGCAATCAGCTTTCGGTCAAGCTCAGGACCTTCGTCGACTTTCTCGGCGAGTTTGTGCGCAGACTGAGCGGCACTGAATGGACACGCAGTCGATGAACGCTCCTTAGATAGGTTTCGAAGTGCGTTCCAAGAGGCAGATTTCAGCGGTCAAAGAGACATTCGGACGTCGCTCGGAGGCTGACATTGAATGACGCTTAATGGCCGAGCGGCGACTTCCTCGAAGCCCTTCACTTTCGGGCGATCTTCGGGGACATCAAGTACGGTTACCGGCCTGCGCTCAGTTCCTCCTGCCGAAGCACTCGCGCATCTTCCTCAAGACGTGTCGCTTCGAGTTCCTGCAGCACGCCGTCGAGGTCCACAGGTCGCGTGTCGGCTTCGATGCGACCGGTCAGTTCGGCCTCGACATGTAGCCGCCCTGCCTCGAAAAGCGCCCAGATCTCCGTCCCATAACTCGCGGTGAGTATTTGCGGTGCAAACCGTCCGAAGTACGCGGCCAGGTTGTCGACGTCTCGCTTGAGCATAGAGGCAGCTTCGTTGTTTCCGGCTGCGTCGACGGCCTGCGGCAGATCAATGATCACCGGCCCGTCTGCTGCCAGGAGGATGTTGTATTCCGACAGGTCGCCGTGAATTACGCCCGCGCAGAGCATGCGGACAACCTGGTTCAGCAGCAACGCGTGCAGTTCGAGGGCGCGGGCTTCGGTCAGCTCGACGTCGTTGAGCCGTGGTGCGACGTCACCCACCTCGTCGATCACCAACTCCATCAGCAACACGCCGCCGGTACAAATATAGGGTTGCGGCACGCGCACACCTGCGTTGGCGAGCCGGAACAGCGCGTCCACTTCAGCGTTCTGCCATGACGCTTCCTGCATCTGACGACCGTAGCGCGTACCTTTTTCCATCGCCCGCAACTGCCGGCTGTTCTTGACCTTGCGACCGTCCCGATACGACGCTGCTTGCCGAAAACTGCGCTGCTTCGCGTCCTTGTAGACCTTGGCGCAACGCGTCGATTCGCCGCAGCGCACGACATAGACTGTCGCCTCCTTGCCGCTCATCAACTGGCCGATGACTTCGTCGATAAATCCTTCTTCGAGAAGCGGTGCAAGCCGTTTGGGCATTTTCATACGATCGTCGCCCGCGGTTCGTGAAACGTGCATTCCACGCGCGTGGGTCGTGAATGGCCCGCTGAGGTATGCGAGACCAACAAACCGATGAATCGAGAAGCCGTTGCCGGCGGCCGTAAGCTTTCTACGTGGGAGATGGGTGGAGTCATGCCGGATTATACGGGTGGTCGAGGACGAGCAGGCGAATATCTCCCGGCGACTGCGTGGATGCATTGCGCCGCCTCCAGACAGCTCCCGGCTTGGCACGACAGGCAGCACGCGACCCGCTTCTGCAGGTCGAGCCCGTGCATTATCTAAGGCTGGTATGGGAGCGATGCAGGCGTTCGCAAAGAGACCTGGCCACTAGGCGAATCGGCTTGGCTAACACAGGACGGCAACATTACTCCAATGATGGTGCGTTCGGTGTAGATTAACGTCAAATCGCCTTAACACCGCGCCGACGCACGCCCCGTGGACTTCTCAGGTTGGAAACGGCGACGACGCCCACCCGGTGTCGAGATTCACTTAGCTTTGAACTTTGTTTAACAACCGTGAACTCCACGAGACGTCGCAGGCACTCACGCGAAGACTGAAGACAGTGCGGGGCGAAACCTACAGTGATGGTGCGCTTCCACAATAGGTCGAACACTCTGACTAAATATTCATACTTTGGCGTCGGACGGGTTGTAGTATGCACCGCGTCGCCCCATGCAACTTGCTAGAAGCTTTATTCGTAACCGGCATCCATTTCATAGATGACCGAAACTCCGCAACTTTAGTATCAAATGGGAGGAAGACATGATCCAGTTCCACGGACAGTTCACAGCATTGCAGCGAACGCTGATCGCTGCTGCGTTGTCCATCTCCGTCTTAGCCGAGACTGCCACGGCGCAAACAGGCGATCAAAAAGAAAGCATAGCTAAGACGACAGCGGGCAACTGGCAGTCAGGACTACACAGAACGGACCTTGTCGCACATGATTTGACCGGGACGAACCAACAAGTCATCCAGGTACTGGTTGACTTCGATGCAGGCGTCGCAGCGCCGAAGCACTCACACCCGGGCGTCGAAGTTGCCTATGTCATTAAGGGGACCATTGAATACACGGTGGAGGGACAGAAACCACGAGTTCTGAAGGCCGGCGAATCTCTCTACATACCGCCCGGGCTTCCACATGTCGCTAAAAACATCGGTAAAGACGTTAGTTCCGAGCTCGCGACCTACATCGTGGAAAAGGGGAAGCCGCTGGTCAAGCCAGAGAAATGAAGCAGTCAACGTGCCAGAACTCGCATTGCCGTGACCGCTATGAGCGCCGAACATCATCTTCGGAAGAACATTCGTAGTTGATGTTTCTTGATTTCGGACTGGCCATCCTGCCGACCCCAACGGACTTTGGAGCAAAACCATGCATCTCGTCAAAATGGCGAGGATGGTTCTTTGGAACTTCTTCGGAATACGCAAAACCTCAGCTCACGAAGAAGACGTTTCAACCACTGACTTCCGAAACCTTCGAGTTGTTGCGATCCTCATTGCAGCGGTCATGGCCATGGCAATCATCTGGCTTATTCATCTGGTTTCGAATGGCACATCGATGCAGATGCAGGGTTTATAGAAGAAGCGTGCGCGTCGTCACGACCGCTGGGTGCCGAGATGAGCGTGTTTGATGCAGCGATTGAGTCGCACGCTATGGCTCAACCGATGTAGAACAAGGATAAAGTGTTGGCCTTGCGCGAAGATCCGCTTCAATGCATCACCCAAGCATTCTTGCATGTAATCTCCGTGCGAAAAAAGAATACAACATCCTCCAGTCCCCGCGACCATTTGACTTCGATTCGCCGAGACAAACACGAAGGATGCTGCGGAGGCTGAAAGATCATGGACGCAGGCTCTAGCGACGGAGCGGTTTGGCTAGCGATACTGGCTCGGCTTGGCGGAAGTATGGCTACCTTGCATCGACGCAGCAACCAGCGCTTCCGCTCGCGCGACAATCCGCCCACATCTGATGTGAATCTGGCACGTCGACATTCCCACGCGCGCGCAACGCTGACGGCGACAATACAGATTCTCGACATGACGGGACAATCGGTTTTCCTGTCTTGGCACGACTCCACCGCTTGTCACTATGACTATCAAAGGTGGACTCGAACAAAGGCACGGAAAGGAGGCACCTGTGCACTAAGTGGCGCTCAGATTATGAGAGGAACTTACGTCTATAGACCGTCACAGGTGCCTCGTCCCGTCAACTCCGAATCCATGATTCTCGCGAGCGCAGTCGAAGCGCTGATACGGGAGGGGTTTTCGTGCATCGTATGACGGCGTCGTCAGTATCGAACCCATTGCGCTCAAGTGAAGCCGACGAAGTATGCGACAGATGCGGTGGCCAATGCTATGCGACTGCGCCGAACCCCGGCGGTTTATTGCGACACTCTGTGCGACCATGTTCCTGGGCTGTGCGTTCGCGCCGACAGCATACGCTCAAAGCAATGTCTCGATCTACGGCAGCATCGACGAGGGTATTACCTACACAAGTAACGCGTTGGGAAAACGTACTGCGACAGTTGCACCGGCGGCAGTACCGGATTTTATCGGGCTGCGAGGCAGCGAAGATCTTGGCGACCATGCCACCGCTTTCTACGCTATGCAGCAGGGGTACAGGTCAAACAACGGACAGGCTATAGTCCCCGGGAGCGCCTACGGTTTCTTCAGCTACGTCGGTCTCTCCCATCCACAATATGGAACCGTGTACCTTGGCCGTCAGCTGGACCTCGCGGCCGAGGCGCTGCGGGTGAACTCGAACGGGTCAAATCTTTTATCGTTTTATTTCTTCCATCTGGCCAACCTCGACAACCTCGGAATCCTTGGCGACTCAATCAATAACTCGGTGAGATATACGTCGCCCAGCTTGTTTGGACTACAGGCGAGCGTTATTTACGGCCTAGCGGAAAGCGGTATTCAGCCCGGCCGCATTCTTAGCATGGACGTCGTTCACGACGAGGGCGCAGCACGATTTTCGCTGGTGTACAGCAGTTGGCGGGATCATGCCGTTCCACTTGTTTCCGGACTTGGCCGAGCCGAGTTCCTTGGGCAGTCGCTTGTCCAGGGGGCTACTTTCGTCGCGAAAAGACAGGACATCTTTGGCTTGTCGACCTATTATACGGCCAGCCCGTCTGTCGCCTTGCACGCGGTTTTGTCGCAAGTAAATCTGGCGTCGTCAGCGCGGACGACTCGAATGCGCAACGTCGAAGTAGGCGTCAATTTGCGCATGGCAAGCAACCAAACCGTGGCGCTCGGCGGGCACGCATCTTGGCTGGACGGTACCCGATATTTGCAAGCTGGCGTCGGCGATCTCCTCACAGCGTCGAAGAGAACGACGCTTTATGCACAAGTCGTTTATCAGCATGCTGATGGGTCGGCGAACGCGGCAATACCGCTATTGTTGCCGTCGACAAGCCGAAGTCAGTTAGCACTGCGCGTCGGCGTCCATCAATTCTTCTAAGCTGTTTCAGAAGGGCATCGAAACCCACGTCCGCAGAACGCTTGATATTCGGCCTTCAACGATGATCCAGTTCTTGGACTCGCGGATTCTCTCTCTAGCGCCGGACCATCGGATGGCGCTAGGCTATCGACGATCTTAGCAAGCGTCAGTCGCTGAGGAGAAAGCCATCCACGCGTGTAGGCAAAAGCGGCAAAGCATGATCACGACTAAGGCAATCACGGCCATCGAAAGTATGTCCGTTTAGGACCTTACACACCGCCCCGGCGGTTTTGCGTGACCTCCGTTCATCAGTGTCGAACAAGCTGCTCCGATTCGCCGACGGTCATGCGTTCGGGCGAAGCCGTGCCGCAACTCTAGGGGCCCTCCCATCGGACATCGAATCGTCGCCTTGAGTGGCTAGCGACGTCCGACTACCGGGCCGTCAACAGCGCGCGTGTTTGTTCGAGTTGCGTGCGATGCGCCTGCAATCGGTCCAACTCGCGTTGCAGTTCAAATGTATTGTTTCCGATTGACCGAACAATAATAAGTTGTTCCTGGCAATCATCTATACGTCGCCAGCATTCAGCAATCTCGCGTTCAACTTTTGCAGGCGACCGCTCGTCCGGCTCATCCATCGACCCGTAACATCCATTCGTTATCCTGCAAAATTCCAATAGACCATAAAATTAACTTCAATAGGTGGACCGCTGACTTAGCCCAAACAGCCGCCTGTGGCTTCGTGTCCTCAGAGAACTAGATTTGGGCGGAGCCGCCGTCAACGAACAGTTCGCTTCCATTTACGAAGCTACTTTCATCAGAGGCCAGAAAGAGGGCAGCGTTCGCGGTCTCATCAGGAGAACCCAAGCGCCCAAGCGGCGTCGCCGTCTCAAAAGATGCCATCATCGCGCCATGCACTTCCTGAGACGGCGCGAGGTTATGCAGACCCGGCGTCGACGTGGCGCCTGGCACCAGCACGTTCACGCGAATTTTCCGGGGTGCTAAATCCAAGATCCAGCCTCTTGCGAAGTTGCGGATTGCAGCCTTCGTCGCACAATAAACGCTGAACGCGGGGATACCGGTTGTGGCACCGGTAGATCCAGTCAAGATAATAGAGCCGCCGTCCACAAGCAGTGGAAGGGCCTTTTGAACAGTGAACAACGTCCCTTTCACGTTGATCCTGAACGTCCGATCAAAATGATCCTCGGTTATTTCGCCAAGCGCTGCGAACTCCCCGCCGCCCGCGTTCGCGAACAACACGTCGATCCTCCCGACCTCTTCGCGAATCACGCTGTAGAGTCGGTCAAGATCTTCCATATTGGCAACGTCACCGGCGACGCCTCTTGCTTGTCCGCCAACCTGGGTCACCGCCTTTTCGAGCTCGGCCTCGCGACGCCCGGTCATATAAACAATCGCACCCTCAGCTGAGAACCGTTTCGCGGTTGCTAGCCCAATACCGCTGTTCGCGCCTGTTATAAGCGCCACCTTGCCTGCAAGCTTAGCCATTCCATACTCCTGAAGTGTTCTGCATTATCTATTCACACCGTCTGTTAAGATAGTACCTACCTAAAGGTAAGTGGGTGCGATTATGGAATCGAGATTGGACGGCTGCGGGCTCGACGTCGCGCTAGAAGTAGTCGGTGGTAAGTGGAAGCCGCTTGTCATCTACCATTTACGCGGGGAGCCGCGCCGTTTCGGTGAGCTGAGGCGCTTGATCGGTGGCATCAGCGAAAAGGTTCTCATCCAGCAGTTGAGGGAACTGACCAACGACGGCGTGATCGTTCGCCGGGACTATCAAGAGGTCCCGCCTCGCGTGGACTACATAATGACCGACCTAGGACGCACGCTTGCGGAAGCTTTAAAACCTCTTTGCGACTGGGGCGAGTCGCACCGGTCGCAAGTGATTGGCTTACGGTCGGCTACCGGATGATCATTGCTGCTGCGGCCTGCGAAGCCACCCATCCATAACATCTGAGGGGCGCCAGAGCGAGCGGTTCCCGCATCCTTAGTATCAGCGCGAAGTGGCCTCCGTTCTTTCCAAATCGCACTGTGCCGTAGTTTTCGGACGGCAGGCTGGTTCGGCTGCGCTGATCGAAGTTGGGACCAACGCGTCCGCTGCGACCACTCCCAAGGGTGTCGACGCTTTTGAGTGCCGGTGTCCTTGTTATTGACAACGCCGTCTCGGAAGACCGCGTTGCGTTCGTCTCTTTACGTATCTGCCGACAGCGCTCCAATGATCTTCAGTGCGCTCGTGTAACGCTCGGTGCAATGTGGAAAGATTCGCTGTATGGCAGCAGCTAACAATGGCATGTCTCACTCTCCTTTGAGGTCTCCATGCGCAAGAATCTTTCGATCTTTGCGATCGCCATTGCCCCGCAGGTCACGTTCGCGGATGGCGATCCTCATTATCCAGAATCTGTCGGCTCGCCCACGTCCTCGCAAGCTCAGGTAACCCGAGACCAGGTTCGCGCAGAACTTCGGTCGCTGCAGAGCGTTGGCTATCATGTCGGCGACGGAGAGCAAACCGATTACCCTGCTGCGATCCAAGCGGCGCACGCTCGCCTGTCTCGAATGCATTGATCAATTCCGCCAGGACGCCCTGGAAAGCGGCCGAAGGTATTCCCCTAGCCACGAATCACCGAACGCGGCTTGCATGCTCAAAGCGCGCCGTTAGACGACTTGACTAACAGGGTACGCGCGCATATGAAGAATTTCGGCAACACGATTCAAGCATAGTTCAAAGTCGCCCCGTGTCGCAGGGGCACCCAAGCATAGACGGACACCGTCAGGCATATTTCCCGCGGAGAATGCGTCCGTCCCTGCGACCCAGATGCCAGACAGACGCAATTGCGTTGAGAAAGCGAGAACCGTCCACGGCGGTTGCAATGGTAGCCACATATGAAAGCCGCCATCTGGCTTGTGGTGAATGTCAGGACCCAAGGCTCGGACGGCTATAGCTTGACGTGCGTCGCCTTCAGCACAAATTGCGCGGACCGTTTCTTCGGCTAAGCCCGTTTCGATCCAGTGCGTCGCAATAGAAGCAGTTAGCGGAGCGGCCATCGTTGCGGTTGCCCGAAGAACGACCGCAGCCCGCTCGACGGCTGTCGCGTCCGGAACAATTAAGAATGCAATCCGGAGCGCTGGGGAAACGCATTTGGAAAGACCGGACATATAGTAAACAAGCTCCGGCGCGAGCGACGCCAAACTGGGCGCTGTAGACAGCAAAGACCTGTCACGGCTTGTCCGTACGAGGCAAGGCCAATAATTGTCGTCTTCGATGATCGGCAAGCCATGTCGTCGTGCCACTTCGACAATTTCCTCTCGCCGTTGTATCGGCATCGTGATCGCAGTTGGATTATGAAGACTCGGGGTGCAATAAAACGCCTTGGGGCGATCCCTTACACAAACCTCGTCTAACGATTCAGGAATCGCGCCTTGCTCATCCATCTGTACAGGCACAACGCGGACGCCAAGCTCGCGAGCTAACAACAAGTAGCCGGGGTACGTAAGAGATTCGACACATACCGTTTCGCCGGGGCGCGCCAGCATCATCGTTGTTGCAAGTAACCCGCCTTGTACTCCGGGGCAAACCAAAACGCGATCGGGATCAAGAGTCGGAATGCGCGGTTCGAGCCATGCGGCGCCGGCTATGCGGTCCCTCCTCGCCCCGTTCGGCGTTTGGTAACGCATCAGCAACTCCATGCCACGATCACTGACTGAGGACTCCAAGCTTTCGCGAATCTTTTTTTCTAGCGCGGGATTTTGAAACAGTGGCGGGTGATTGATGAGCATATCGACGGTAGATATGCTGCTCGCAACGAAAGCGGGCGATTTCGATGCCTTAACGTACGTGCCCCGTCCAACCTGTGCTTCCAGCAAGCCCCGGCGCTGAGCTTCAGCGTAGCCCCTGCTAACCGTGGTGAAATCGATCCCAAGCGTAGCTGCAAGCGCGCGCTGCGGTGGTAGGCGATCCCCCACCTTAAGTTCGCCGCTCCCGATGCTATCTTCGACCGCTTTCGCTATAGCCAGGTAAGTCGGACCTTCCGTGCCGCGGAGCATCGGTGCCCATAGCAATTTGTGAGCCATACCAACCTCGTATGAAGCAATGCTTCATTGTATGCAACATTTCAACTCGCCGTACATTCAATTCGAGTTCAAAGCCACTGTCGAAGGGACAGATTCAAGCCCCCGGACTTGGTGTTCCCACAGCCGCCGCTTTATCTAGCACCCGTCGCTGGTTATTGTATGCACAAAAATGGGGAATCACGAGACGCAATCCATTCAATTTTAAAAAATTGCTTGCATTCTACGTTCGATGTCCTAATGTGAGATGCAGGAGCAACGGTTCTGCGCAGCGACCGACACGGATTCGACGTTCGGTTCGACCTGCCCACCCCCGACGACCTGATTCTCCAAATTCCCGCAGGCGACTTCAAACTCAGCGCGTTTCTCCAAGCTCGACGACCGAGCCGGCGATTTCACGCCTGTGAAATCCGGTTAGCCATTGCCGCCGTCGGCACTGCAACGCGCCGACAATACCATTACTCCGTAGTCCTATGTATGAGGTGTGCTTATGCAAGCTTCCACAGGATCGGGCTCGTCCTCCCACTCAGGTCCACAACTGACACGAGCACGGCTGCTCGATGAGAATTCGTGGCGCTCAGGCGCCGAGCTAGGGGCGACGAACTCGTCGGAGACAATACTTGTAGGTTTTTGGCGCGACACGAGCGACGACGAGAGACGTTACTGCGCCCCCGTGCTCGATTCGCACTTTACGATTGAGATCCTCTTATGCAGTGCGGTAGTAGTCTGTTTTAGAAACGGTCGCCGCGTCGCCAACGGGATAGTGGGTTATGGGGGGACGCAGATCACTTCGCCCGGCGAAAAGATCGAACTCAGCTTTCGAAAGCCGATTGAAGCCATTCATTTGTTCGTTCCTCTTTCGGTGGTCGCCAGCGCCTATGAAGAGGTTGAGCAATCAAGGCTTCCGTCAGACTACCGAATGACCGATCCTGCCTACGCCTCGGACCTAGTCATGGCCAAATTGGGAGAAGTGTTATATAGAGAAAGCGAGTTGCAGGGACAGTTTGGTAGTCTCTTTTTGCGGAGCCTTGCAATGGCAGCCCTTGCAAGGGCCATGGGATTCGAACCGGACTCGGACCCAGGTCGCAACCGCGGCGGTCTTGCGCCATGGCGCCTTGCTCGTGCGATAAAGTTTATCGAAGATCATGTCGGCGACGATCTCTCACTCGATGAAATCGCAAAGCATGCTGGTCTTAGTCGGATGCATTTTGCGGCGCAGTTTAGAAAAGCGACTGGCCGAAGCCCGCACTCATTTCTCATGGCGAGGCGAATCGAGCTTTCGAAAATGCTGCTGACGGAAGGCAAAATGCCCCTAGTTCAGGTGGCGTTCACTGCCGGGTTTAGCTCACAAGCTCACTTCACGACGGTCTTCCGAAAAGTTGTCGGCGTCACGCCAGGTCGATGGCGGCAAGCTCCAATCATCCGCGAGCAAGGACGGGGCGCAACGCCGCTGGCGGCCGACCAAGAAGACGACCTCTAGTTGTCGACACGACGTGACGATAAAAAGCCTGGGCGTCAGAGACGGTTAACGGCCCGGTTTCGACGGGTCGGGATGTAGCACCTAGCGATCTAGACGCCGTGATAAACCAGTCTTGCAAAGAAATCAGGGCCGACGGGACCATTCCCCCAGACAGGGTCGAAGGCGGCGGTGGGCTTGGCGGCGACGACCTCCTCTACAGTACGGCCCTGCTGTTTTAACTTCGAAACGTTGTCTCGTATCCCACTCAACATGTCTCGAAAGGTGATAAGTTGCTGTCGATTGCCTACCGGGTTCGCGTGCCCAGGAATTACGATCGTCTTATCCGAAACCGATGAGACGTTCAACGTCGCGGCATCAATGAGGCCGTTGATACTTCCACCAGTCGAATAATCAATAAAGGGATAAATCCCGTTCCAGAAAGTGTCGCCGCAATGAAACACGTCCGCATTCGTGAAATGCACCGAGATGTCGCTATCGGTGTGCGCCGGTTTGTAGTATCGCAGCTGAATCGCTTGCGAATTGAGGTGGAGGGCAAGCTCTGACGTAAATACTTGGGTCGGGATGGCGGCAAGTGGTGAGGACGGAAAAAGGAAATCCCAATCGTCGACTCGGTGCGCCGACTGCAGATACTTATGCGTATTCACATGAGCGATGATGGCTGCGCCTTCCTCAGCGAGCCATTGGTTACCGTCCGTGTGATCGAAGTGCCAGTGGGTGTTGATGAGGTGGGAGATCGGCTCATGGCTCAGTCCGTTGGCAGCCTCCAGCAATCGCGGTCTACTGCCCGTAATACCAGCGTCGATAAACACTTTCCCATCGCGACCAGTCAGTACCGCGATGTTTCCGCCGGACCCCTCTAGCACAGCAATATTGCCGCGAAGCCTGTGAACTTGTATTTTTGCTTTAGCTGCCTCATCGCGGAAGGCATCAACGAGATTTTGTGCCTCGGCGAATGCTTGCGACGGTGTCAACCAGCATCCAGTAGCGGCAAGACCGGCTGCCGATGCGCAACACAGGCAAAACTTACGCCGGGACATTGTATGTGCGTTTGCGGTCGACATGGGGCAAGCTCTCGAAAGTTGGTCAGCTGCTAGAGATGCTAGTCGTCATGCATCAATTGGTCTTAGTCTCATCATCAGCCTTCGCCTTCAACGAACTTCAGGATTTCTGCATTTATCTCGTCAGCGTGGGTTGTAAACATACCGTGTGGGTAGCCCTCGTAAGTTTTGAGACGGGCGTTCTTTAGCAACTTGATGGACAACGGAGCAGAGTCGGGGTATGGCACGATCTGGTCATCGTCGCCGTGCATGACGAGTACGGGTACCTCAATCTTTTTCAGATCTTCCGTAAAATCCGTTTCTGAAAATGCTTTGATGCAGTCATATTGCGCTTTCGCCCCTCCCATCATTGCTTGCCTCCACCAGTTCCGTGTCACCCCTTCGGAGACGGCCGCATTGGGGCGATTGAAACCGTAGAAAGGGCCCGAGGCAATGTCCAGGTAGAACTGCGCGCGACTCTGCTTTAGCTGCGCCCTGAGGTCGTCGAAGACGCCTAACGGAAGACCTCCAGGATTCTTCTCGGACCTGACCATCACCGGCGGAACGGCTGATATGAGGACCGCCTTAGCGACTCGCCCTGCTTCAGCGCGCGCTACGTAATGCGCGACTTCTCCCCCGCCGGTTGAATGACCAATGTGGATCGCGTCGGATAGTTCGAGAGCACTGGTCAGTTCCGCGACGTCGGCTGCGTACGTATCCATATCGTTGCCAGTTGCCGTCTGTGTCGAGCGGCCATGACCGCGTCGGTCGTGCGCTATGACACGATAGCCATGCTCAAGAAAGAAAAGGAGCTGGTTGTCCCAATCATCAGCGCTTAAGGGCCATCCATGGTGGAAAACGATCGGCTGCCCTGTACCCCAATCTTTGTAGAAAATCTTGGTTTGATCGTGCAAGGTTATGAAACCGTCCATCGTTAGCTCCAAGTATAGATGAAATTCATATGCTGCTATGGAGACAGTCTAGGGCGGCGCTAGCGGGGTCGATATCACACCTGAATCGCTTTATCGAATTCGCACGGCAACGACCAACCGCCTGCTGGCAGTTGCTTTTTGGCTGATCGCAGTTCGACGTGGATCATGGCCTGCACGCGCGACGACAGTAGTAGGCGTGAGGTTTCACTTTTCTCGCAGGCCATGATTGGGTTGAAGTCCATGGGGGCTTGTTCCTGGCCCAAAATATACATGCGCGTGAAGGACAGGCTCGCAGTCACATAAGAGCAAAGAGGTTCGAAAGCCAAATCCTTAAGCGCATGGTTGGCGATGTCTAACGCACCGCGCCGCGAACGAAGCCAAACAGCGCTTTGTGGAGGCCTAGTCAGATAGGTCATTATCTAACTGAGGCTGAACCCGCAACCTAATCATTGACCACCCGCTCGTATGGTCAAACGGTTTGAAACCGACGTCACGTCTTGGACGTTTTGTGCCACCCTAGACGCCGTGTCGATTTGGGACTGGTCGGCAACGCTACCGGTCAGTACAACGGCGCCGCCCTTAGCTAAAACGTTCACATTGGTAGTCTGAACACCACCCTTTGATAGGGCACGCTCAACGCGGTTGCTGAGGCTATGGTTCGCTTTTCTGACGTCAGACCGGGATTGCCCTTGCGGCGTTGGTTGCGCCGAACCACCGGTGTCCTGTGCGAGGGCATTTCCGCATGCGATGAAAACGAGCGTTGCCGTCGCGATTGCGAAGATCTTCCGGACTTTCATGATTCACTCCATCGCCAGTAGCCACAGGTTCGCCGTTCGTTTCAACCTCCGGCACCATTACGGCCATTTCGGTCTGCAGGACTTTGACTTTAGGACTGCGTGCACGATCAGTCTTGCAAATTCGCACGATGAAGTCTTTCCGGTCCCCGAATCGTCAAAAAATGGCCACCGGGCAATGTTGGCCACGAAGATCTACAAACCTGAGTGGCCCAACAGGCGATGGGCTATGTTCATCGATGTTGCGCCGTCAAAAAGCATGTAGGCGGATGCCCTCGCTCGCAATGACGCCGACACGGAATGTTATTGCCTTGACCGCCAGCACTTGAGCAGAGCGAGTAGTCTTCTGAGACTAACGAGCATTTCAACGAAGGGCGTTCGCGCCTACAGTTGGAGTTACGCGCCAGGGAGGCGCGTCTCCTGAGGAACTGTGCAATGAAAGCCATATACCTGGATCATCAGGATCGCTCTAGCACTTGATTTCCCATTCTCGCCTACCCTCAAACTAACGTGGCACCGATTTCTCGTGGCGAGGTCCGTGCGGATCTAATAGCCACAGAACTGCTGGGCCGGGATACTCAAAGTGACGTTCTATCCCGCACGAAGTCCGAACCAGGAGGACACTTGTCGCGGTAAAGAAAGCTGGGCGCACTGCTAGTTCGCGTGTAGATCACGCGCATGGCGGTCTCGGAAAGGGTGGCGCTGTGTCCGGTTCGAAAGGGATCTGAAGCCATGTTAAGAACAGTGATCCGATGTCCGTGGAGCAGGTCTACAAGGGGTTTGGATTGTTAGCCACGGTGACGAGTTCTCATAAAAACGTCAAGGAGTCCATCATGCAGAACATTGACGGTCATGTCGAAATGTTTGACTTTTTGTTTCTAGGTGGCGGAAAAGGTGGAAAGTCACTCGCGATTGAGCTTGCAAAATCTGGCAAGCGCGTCGCTGTGATCGAGCGGGGAATGATCGGCGGCTCCTGTATTAACGTCGCCTGCATACCAACAAAGGCGCTAATACGAAGTGGGCGCATCGCACACGCGGTAATGCATGCCAACGACTTTGGCATCGAAACAGGCCCAGCCCGCGTCGACATGCATTACGTGCGGGCGCGCGTAAAAGGGATCGTCGAGGAACTCATCGACGTGAATCGGAATGGCTTCGAGGCGGCGGGCGTGGAGCTTGTGCTTGGCAACGGAAAGTTCGAAGGTCCGCGCAGGATCAACGTGCAGCTAAACAATGGCGCTTCGCGCGTTCTTGAAGGCGAGCGCGTCTATATCAACACAGGCACGCAGGCCGATGTGCCTGCTTTGCCGGGTCTGCGCGAAGCGGCTCCGCTGACCCATGTTGAAGCACTGCAAGTTGAACAAGTGCCCGAGCATCTGATCGTAATTGGTGGTGGGTATATCGGACTCGAGATGGCGCAGGCCTTCCGACGGCTCGGTGCGAAGGTGACGGTGCTGCAACGAGAATCACGAGTGGCGGTGCGCGAAGATGAAGATGTCAGCAGCGCGATCGCCGCCGCATTCATGGCAGACGGAATCGAAATCCGAACGAATGTCGCGATCGAGTCAATATCGGGACGCTCGGGCGACGCGGTGCAGGTGCTCCTAGGGGACGGCGTGCGCATACGCGGCTCGCATATCTTAGTCGCGACGGGAAGGGTGCCAAACACGCGGAACATCGGACTAGATATGGCGGGCGTCGAGACTGATGCGCGAGGCTTTATCAAAGTCGACGAGCGTCTGCGCACGACAGCGCTCGGAGTCTTCGCGATTGGGGAAGTTGCTGGTACGCCAATGTTCACGCACGCATCATTCGATGATTACCGCGTACTGATTGCTCAAATGAAAGGCAGCGATAAGACAACGCGCGAACGCGTGATTCCCTACGCGATGTTCATTGAACCGGAATTGAGCCGCATTGGACTAAATGAAAGGGAAGCAGCGGCGCAGGGCATTCCGGTTCGTATTGCGAGGCTGCCAATGAGCGCTGTGCCACGCGCGCGGACCAATTCTGACACCCGGGGCTTCATGAAGGTTTTGGTTGCCGCCGACTCAGATCAGATTCTCGGTTTCGCGATGCTTGGCAGCGAAGCAGGAGAGGTTGTGTCTACGGTGCAGATCGCAATGCTCGGGAAGTTACCTTATACAGTTATCCGCGATGCCCCGCTGGCACATCCAACCTTGGCGGAGGGGCTGAATCTGTTATTCGCGGAGGTTCCAGCACGAGGAAACTAAGTTCGGCATGTATAGAGTGGGTTTATGTTCGTTGTATGGCCCTCCTTAAACGCTGAACCTGCCTGTACGGCAAGGCTTTATTCCACCTTATAAGGAATCGCCCCTGCCGCGCCGTACGCTGTCGTTGCGAATGCCATCCGGTGGCGTCGACGGGTTCTGACCTGTGGTAGCCGGTTGGCATTTGCAACGCACTTTGCTTTTTCACGTCGAGTGGCTGTTTGCGAGCCGAAGCCGATTGCCAAATGTCCAAGGGGCGACGCAAGCCATCGTCACTTCTTGGCCGGTTGCCGAAGACCGCAGATCGAGGCCCACCAACCGATGTGCCTCCAAACCTGCGCACTCGGCGGTATTCCTGCTGGTAAGGTATTCGACGTTAGAAGGGTAGCTAACCAGAGGAACTAGTCACGGCAGCGGTCTTGTTAGACCGAAGTGCCTTCAGCGAAGGTTTGGCAAAGCGTGAGACGGCTTTAGCGCAGACGCGCAGTTTGCACCAGATCTTTTTCGCTGGGTGGACTAATCATGCTTTCCGCGGACTCGGTGGATGGCGGGACGTGGCTCCTCGCGGTGAAAGCCCGTGCCGCAATTCGAGTGCCCTTGATTGGCGGATCGGCGAGAAGCGACAAGCCCGACCCGCCATCTGCTCGCACGGATGGATACACTATTTTTCACCCAGCAGTCCTTTCGCTTCCCTTAAATCAGGTGTGTCGAATCCTTCAGTAAATGAGTTGTAAATCGGAGCGAGAAGCACTCGACCCGCGTCGGCGTGGCTTCCCTCATCACGCCACAAACGGGCGAGACTGATTGCAGCCCGTAATTCGAATGACTTGGCGTACTGGTCGCGGGCGATTGCAAGCGCCGCCTGGAAATGTCCCTCGACCTCGGCCGACGGAGCGCCCTTCATCCGCCAGAGCTCGCCTTCCATACGCCTGAGCTCCGCCTCCCACATGTGCTCGTCGGTGCGCGTCCCGAGGTTTCTGGCTTCCGCGAGGGCCGCCAGGCCTTCGTCGGGGCGGCGCTGTTGCAGGGAGGTGGCCGCCAGCATGCACAGGTATCGGCTCTGATACCAGCTGACACCCATTGCAAGGCGCTCCGTGCAACTCCGACGCATCAGCGCAAGGCCCTCCTCACCCGCTCCGGCCTGCGCCATCGTCCAGCCCCGCAAGATCAGGCCGCTCAGCCGGAAGTAGCGCAGATTGTGTTGATCCGCGAGATCGACGATGGCGTCGGCATGAGCGCGTACGGCGCTTGCGTCGAAGCGCAGTTCGTCGAGTCCTGCTCCGCCGTATATTTTCACGTGAGTCGCGAGCGTCGCCTGATTCAATTCAGCCGCATATTCGAATGCTTTTGCTTGCCAGCTTCTCGCCTGCTCCGGGTGCCCGAGAACCCAGTAGATGACCGGCAGATAGGCCAGCGCATAGAACTTCGGATCATGGATGTAATGCACGGGCTGAGGGCGATGCCGGGTCGCGTCATAGATACGCAAGATCGTCTCGAACGCGTATCGGGCCTCCACGAACCGCCCGAAATATATGGCGTTGAGCCCGGCCAACCGATACCCCGCCAACTGGAGCGCTTCATCGGCCATCTGTTGAGACGTGCGTCGTGCCTCGTCGGCCAGTTGCCGCATCATGTCGTGATCACCACGCACGAAGTGAAAGGCCCACTGCCCGCTGAGCGTCGCGAACAGGGCGCCGGCGTCTCCGAGTCGTTCGCCGAGGATACGCGCCCGGTCGAAGGCCACGCCCGTTTCCTGCCCGGCGTAGCCGTAGACAGCGATCAGTGGAGTCCCGATCGTGCTCTGTATGGTAAGTTCCTGCCGATCCCGCTCAGGGCTCTCCGGAAGCATTCTCACCGACTCGAGCGCTCGGGCAAGATGCCTGATCGCCTCCAGATTTGCCGAGGTTTCGGCGCTTTTCTTTCCCGCCTTGAGCCAATAACCCGCGGCACGATCCGGCCGTTGCGCTTCGGAAAAGTGGCGTCCCAGCAGCTCCGGCTCGCGGGCCACCCTTTCCGGAAAGCGCTGTTCGAGCACCTCGGCGATCCGTGCATGCAATTGCTGGCGCGTCCGGCGTAACAGGGTGCCGTAGGCGGCATCTTGCAAGAGCGCATGTTTGAAGAGATAGGATGCTTCGGGCGGCACGCCACGGCCGAAGACCAGACCCGACGCGACGAGTTGATTCACGCCCGCGCGCAACGCCGGCTCGGATAGCGACGCCACCGCAGCCAGCAGATCGTAGGGAAATTCGCGCCCGATTGCCGCGCCGATTTGAGCAAGCTCCTTCGCCTGACCGAGCCGGTCGAGACGGCCCATCAGCGACGCGTGCAAGGTCGCCGGAATGGTGCGAGCCGGCGTTCTGGACAGCGTATTGGCGGCTTCAAGTCCATCGAAGCCGGCTTCGACTACGGCCTTCGTCAACTCCTCGACAAAGAGCGGAACCCCATCTGTGCGCTCGACGATTTCACTGACGATCTCTGGCGGTAGCACCGTGCCGCCCGCAATCGTATCGACGAGTACCGAGACATCGTCCTGCTCGAGCCGGCGCAACGCCATCATCGTAACGTGCGGCTGGCCGACCCACGGCGGGTCGAACTCCGGCCGGAAAGTCATGAGGAGCAGCACGGGTAACTGGCGTATATGCTCGACCGTCCGATCCAGCGCCTCGAAGCTCGTCGGATCGATCCAGTGAATGTCCTCGAAGATGTGCACCACGGGTTCCCGTCGGGAAAGACCGTCGAGTTGCCGCAGAAGCGCGTCGATCGTCCTCTGCTTGCGTTGCGGCGGGCTAAGATGAACTTCCGGATGCCGTCCAATATCGGGCAGCAACAGCAGATCGGCGATGAGCCGGCTGTCTTCCGCCGTAGCCGTTGCGCGCGAAAGCAGGGCGTCGAGCTTATCGACCTTCGAGCGCGCATCATCGTCGCGCTGGAAAGCTGCGGCCCGCTCGAGTTGGTGAATGATCGGATAAAACGCGCTATCCACGTGATGCGGAGAACAGAAATAGCGCAAGCGGGTGTGCGCTTCCTCACCGATCCGTCGAAGAATTGCAGCGGCCATGCGCGACTTGCCGATCCCCGCCTCGCCGGATATCAGCACAACCTGGCCGCAGCCGCTTTTGGCCTTCTCCCATCGGCGAAGGAGCAATCGTGTCTCTTCGTCGCGCCCAACGAGCGGCGTGAGGTCCGTCGAATGAAGGGCTTCGAATCGACTATCGATGGCGCTCAGTCCGATGACCTGGAATGCCTGAAGCGCTTGCGCAAAGCCTTTGACCTGCACTTTGCCGAGGTCGCGGTATTCGAACAGGTTTCCGAGAATCAGGCGTGTCTGCGGCTCGATGACGACCGCGTCGGGTTCCGCCAGGGCTTGCATTCGAGCCGCCAGGTTGGGTGTCTCGCCGACGATGCCCCGCTCTTGAGCTTCGCCCGCGCCGATCAGATCGCCGATGACCACGAGTCCAGTTGCGATGCCGACGCGCACCTGAAGCCGACCGGGCGCATGACCCGACGCCTTGAGAGAGCAGGCCTCGATGATGGCGAGGGCAGCCCGCACTGCCCGTTCAGCATCGTCCTCGTGCGCGCGCGGATAACCGAAGTAGATCAGGACGCCATCGCCCATGTACTTCGCGACGAAGCCGCCAAAAGAGCTGACCGCATCCGCGACGCATGTGTGATACGCGTTGATCACATCATGGAGATCTTCCGGGTCGAGTTGCGTAGCGAGCGCCGTTGAGCCGACGAGATCGCTGAACATCACGGACACTTGCCGCCGTTCCGCCGAGGGCGTTGGCAGCACGGTTGCCGGTGCCTCGACACATGCAGTGGGTGCGCCGACATTCAGCCGGCTACCGCAGCCTCCACAGAACTTCGCGTGCGGCGAATTCGGATGTTTACAGGACGGACACTCGACCGGCAGCAGTTCACCGCACTCGACGCAGAACCTGTTGCCATGAAGAAAGACAGTCTTGCAGGATGGGCATTCCATAGGTTACGTGATCTTCCAGGTCGCTCCTCGCGAACCGAAGGGAACCGCTGACAGAACGATCTCCCGCGGCAACGCTTTGACCGCTTGCGCGTCGAGTTCGGCCACACGGCTCCTGCTCGACGTTATCGCCCGTCGCTCATTGCGCCGCGTTCCACGTATGCGCGGTTGTGCGCCATTTTCCATCGGCGCCCTTGGTCATGACCTTTACCAGAACGCCTTTGTATGGGGTCTTCTTGCCATCCTTTTCCGCAACGGCCGTCCAGTTCGCGGTCTCGTACATCACGTTGCCGACGCGGTTTGCCTGCACGACGTCAATCGTATGATCGTGTACGCCGGCGTCGAAATAGCTCTTGAAGAGCTTTTCGATATCGGCGCGTCCCTGAACGGTCGTTCCGTTGCCTGGCGAGACCACCGCGTTCTTGTCGTACATGTTGGCGAGCCCGTGAGCATCTCTCTGGTTGAAAGCCGTGTTCCAGGCCGTGTTCGCCTGATCGACCGCCTTGTCGTGCTGCGCCAGCGCCGTTTGCGAAGCTGCAAGCGCCAATACTGCGCACGCGGCCAATTGTCTTGTGAACTTGTTCATCACGTAGCTCCAAATGGCGAAGTCGCAGAACTGGACAATGGGTCAGGGCGCAGGGTTAGAGGAAACCCCATGCGCGCATTCGGCTCGCGCCGGCAAGCGTTTCGATGCCAGTCGCCCGTCTGCGTGTGGAGTATAGAAACCGGGCGTTCCCGTAATCAATTAACTCGGAGATAAACGATCAAGGTAGCGCATGGCCGGACGGTTTACAGCCTAGCGCCGACCTCATCTCGGCGGTACGACATAGCCGATGTGGTTGAGGTCGATCCGTCGGACCGCCTCCAGCCGGCCCGGGAAATCCCTGAAGATCGCCGAGATCGGCCCGACAGAGCATGGGGGTAACGGCCCATTGATCGTCCGCGTCAGGCAGCAGCCGACCCGCAACTGACGTTCAGGGTGGCGCGCCGTCAACGGCCGCTTGCGAGATGGAACCGACCTCCGAGTGTCCGAACGACGACACCTCAGAGCGTTAGCTCTTGGCGCCGAATCCATTCATATCCTCGCTCGATCGACTGGATCAGGCCGCTCGATGATGTCGTTTTCGAACTACGCGCTCTTTTGCGCAGGCTTCGCTTTGGGCGTTCGCATCGCCGGGTCCGCGAACAGGTCGATCGCAACTTCGCGCAGCCACCGATTGGCTTTGTCCTGCTGGACTCGCGCGCGTGCCAGAGCAAATGACAGCTGCATCCGTGCACATGGAACAAGTCAACACGCGGCGTCAAGGCGAGCGCGTCCGGGTGTGACAATGTCGGCCCCTGCCTGTTATCCGGGCCATAGCTGACATCCCACGTCACGGGCCCGGCGTAGGACTGATCCTTCACGTGGGGCACATGTGGCGGCGGGATCGATCACGCGCAGCAATGCCGCCAGCATGCATAGAAGTAAGCTCGGCGTTTCCAACTGATCGATCGAACCTTACCTCCATGATTCGAAGTCCCCCCGGGTTCCTTCCAGACTGATCTGCGGCGCAAGCAGGCATGGAGAGCCGCATGGCGTGCCGTTTCCCGATGGCATCGAGCCGGGAACCTGCTCACGGCTCAGCACCCCTCTGATGACGCGACCATCACGCTCGACGACGATCTGAACATCGAGTATCGCACCTGCCTGCGGTGCTCCCGGAAACTCGATGTGCATCGAACCCGTGCAGTCACTATTCACCTGATACGTGCCGGTCTGCCCTTGCGCGAAGCCGGCGGAATTGGCCGCGCCCGGTCGCGCCATGCCGGTGTTCATCAGGAAGTCCTTGCGCGTGAACGATCCTCTGCCATCGAACGTCTGTACGGCTACGCCGTCGATCAGTTGAGGACTCGCGTACGGATAGATCGTTCCGCCAACAATGATGCCTACCAGCGAACCGTGAGCGGCGAAGGCGTATGTCCCTCTCAGGGTAGCGTTCGAGCACTGGTGATCATCGGCGTGTGCGACGCCGCCAGAGAGGAGCAATGCGCCGGCCAACGCCGCGTAAGCACTCGAGAATCGGTGTTTCATTTAAATCCCCTTTGTCATCGACCTTTATCCATACTGCGGCGGCGGCGGGTGACGAACAATGGAGACACGATGAAGAAATCATGAATGACGGGCGCTTTTCAGGCGTCGGAAGGAAGAAAACTGCCCTACTCTTAATCGCAACCGAACGCCGGCATCAATGGGGGCGCCTCGTGTCGAGAAAAGCATACAACCGTTCACGAACCACGATGGCCATGACTGCCCGCCAGCGCTGGACCATACTGGTGGCCAGTACAGGTGGCGCACTCGAAGTCTTCGATTTCGTGATCTATGGCTTCTTCGCCCGCAACATTGGCGCCGCATTTTTCTCTAGGCACGCGGGCACATCCGGCGAGATGCTGTCGTTCATGGTGCTTGCTATCGGCTATCTGTCGAGACCTGTCGGCGGCATCGTGTTTGGCTGCCTGGGCGATCTGTATGGCCGGCGCATCGCTTTTCTGTCGTCCGCGATGATCGCGTCCGTTGCGACCTTCCTCATTGGAGTGCTTCCTACATATTCCGACTGGGGCATCGCCGCGCCCGTGCTTCTCGTGCTGCTGCGACTGATTCAGGGATTGTGTCTCGGCGGAGAACTCCCGGGTGCCGTCGTCTATGCGGTGGAAACCGCCCGCGCACGGCCAGGGTTCCTATGCGGCATCGTGTTCGTCGCCGTCAATCTCGCCCTGCTCCTCGCGACCTGCGTCAATCTTGTCGTGCAAAAGTCGCTTGCTCCCCTTCAGATGGACGATTACGGCTGGCGGCTCGGCTTTCTCATCGGCGGCATGATCGGTCTACTGAGCTTCTCGATACGCAGGCGTCTCGCCGAAACCGACGAGTACGCGCGCGCCGTCAGCGCGCGCCATCGTGAGCCCTTCAATACGCTCTTCCGTCGACATTTCACGCGGCTGGTGACGGGCACGGGCGCGTGCCTTCTGGTAGGTGCGTCAAGCGGCATTTTGCTCGGTTATCTACCGACCTATCTTCGTGGACTCCGCTATGAGCAGGCCCAGATTATCGACGCTCAAATCAGCTATCTCATCTCCGTTGCGGCGTGCATCCTCGTTACATCGCATCTCGGCGACCGCGTGTCCCGCCGCCAAGTGTTCAGACTCGGGACGATTCTGTCCGCACTCTTCGCGCCTGTCTTTTTCATCGCGGTGACGAATCGTTCGTGCAACCTCTCCGCGCTATATGTAATGGCCGGGGTCATCGCTTCACTGGCGAACGGAACGTACGCTTGCGCGATCGCCGAATCGTTTCCGCTCGACGTCCGGTTCAGCGGCGTCGCCACCGCGATGAATCTCGGGCTCACCCTGGCGCTCGGGCTGACACCACTCGCGGCAAATCTTCTGGATGCGCGACTGCGCGCTTCGCCCGCGCTCGTCATGGTGGCGTGCGCGCTGCTGTCGTTCGCCGCATCGTTCGGGATGGCGCGCAACGCCCGGTCGGCCGACGCAACGAATGTGAACATACGATCGCCCCTGAGAGAGCGCCCATGAACACGCCCGGCCCCGCAGACATGGAAGACGTCGAGCTGGACATGCGCCGCTACGAGTTGCGGCGCCGCGGCGAACCGGTCAAGCTCGAACGTCTGCCGATGGAGCTGCTGATCCTGATGGCATCGCGCAACGGGCAGCTCGTCACGCGCGCGGACATCGTGCGGGCGCTGTGGGGCGCGAACGCGTACCGTGACACCGACACGAGCATCAACACAGCCATCCGAAAGATCCGTATCGCGCTCGACGAAGACCCCGACGTCCCGCGCTATCTGATCACAGTCAAGGGCAAGGGCTACCGCCTGGAAGGCATTCGAGCGGTGGCCGGGGAGCCGGGCGCGGAAGCCGCGCCTGCTGCGGCATCCGCCGCTCCGATCCGCGTCCTGGTTTTGCCGTTCGAGAACAACAGCGACGACACCAGCCTCGACAGCTTTTGCGCCGCGCTCGCTGACGAGACCTCCGCGAATGTCGGCATGCTCGATCCGCAGCGGATCCTGGTGATCGCGCGCACCACGGCCGCTCGCTATCAGCGGGCCAACAAGAGCATCGCCCAGATTGCCCACGAGCTCAATGTCGACTATGTGCTGGAAGGATCGCTGATGCGCGAAGGCGGACGGGTTCGCATTCTGGCGCAATTGATTCGCTCCTTCGATCAAGTGCAGCTCCTGGGCTGCGCGCACGAGCCGATGGCGAGAGGCGCGCTCGATATTCAAAAGGAGGTTGGCGCAGCGCTCGCGAAGGAAGTCTCGCCCGCGCTCGCCGAGCGGCAGCAACACAGGTTGTCACGCAGGCTGCCGATCGATCCGGCCGCGCACGACGCGTATCTGCGCGGTCGCTACTACTGGACGCGCCGCGTGCATTTCGATGCCGGCTTCGCCGCGCATCATGCGCTGAACGACGAGGACTTCATCCGTGCACACAGCTACTTCGAGACCGCGCTGGATCTCGACCCGACCTATGCACTGGGCTACGTGGGGATGTCGAACATCTACGGCTCCACGGCGACGCATGGCTTCTACGCGCCCTCGCAGGGGTATCCGAAAGCGCGCGAAGCGGCACTGCGCGCCTTGGAGCTGGACCCAAGCCTTCCCGAGGCGCATCAGGCCCTCGCGGGCGTTCATTACTTCTACGACTGGGACTGGCGCCGCGCGGAAGAGGAGTTTCTCGCGGCGCTGCGTCTGAATCCGAGTCACGCTGAAACCAGCCGCCTCTATGCGCGACTGTTGCTCGTGCTCGGCCGAGAGGCGGAAGGACGCGCCCAGTTTGAACTCGCGGAAAGAGTCGATCCCCTCGGATTCGAAGGTTCGCGTGTTTTCGGGCTCGTGCAGTCGGGCCGGTATGACGAAGTGATTCGCGAGTATCTCAGCGCGGGGCACGGCCCGAGTTCGCCGCTCATTTATCAACTGCTCGCGACCGCTTTCGAGGTCGAGGAGCATTTCGAGGAAGCGATCGACGCAACCATCGACGCGCTCACGCGCTGCAATGAATTCGCCCGTGCCGAGGCGATTCGGACAGTGTGGTGTTCCGGTGGTTATAAAAAAGTCCTCGAATGGTACTTACAGGATTTGCTGGCGAGACGACGAAACCGCTACACCTCGCCTTTCCTGCTTGCCGAAATCTACGCGCGGCTCGAGAGGCCGGACGAAATGTTCCATTGGCTCGAAGTCGCGCTCGCGGAACGCTCGCCCCTGCTCTGCGAGCTACGCACGAACGCGTGGTTTAGGCGTTTCCGTTCGATGGGACGTTTCCGCAATGTCGAACGGCGCATCGGCCACTGACTTTTCCGTGCGACCGTTCAGTGATGGCGAAACGTATCAGACCGCACGCGCATCTCACTCGACCGGGCCGAATCGCCAGGACTAGAATAACCTCGGTCCAGGGACGAAAGCGAACCTGAGCTCGTGACCGACGTATCAGCGACCCCGCCGATATCCTTTGCGGACTGCGTTGATTGAGGCTGCTGGGCCGACGGTCCGTCTTGCGCCCAAACGTGGCACGAGACGACCATCGCTGCGACAACCGTTACGACTTGGATCATTTTCATTTCGACTTACTCCGGTTCCGGATTCGGCACGCCTGTCGAGAGACCAGCCGTGGACGTCGGCGCGTAGAGGACGCCTGAGGTGGCCCTTGACTTCGCGCCTCGCAGAGTCAGGATGCCCCGAGCTGCACACGAAGACCATCGACGAAACCTGAAGAAAAGCTGAAGCACGCTCGGTTGAGCCGGCGTCAAATGATGAGCGGGCCATGTCGGGTCCCGCCATATACGTGTCGCGCACTTCCACACATATGCGAGCGCCGTGACTGTGCCGTACGCAAGAGTGAACGCCACCGAATAACTCAATTGTGGGTTCAAACAATTGGGTTAGCTATTTAACACGTATCTTTGCTCCTGCACGGGCGTTGTAGTTGCCGTATTCCGGGTCATGCGGGTCGGCCTCTGGCGCTCACACGCAAATGGGCTGGGAAGTCGACGACATCGAGGCAACCGTTAGCGAACTGCGACAGGCGGGCGTCACGTTTGACGAATACGATCCTCCCGACCCAAGACCGTCAATGGGATCGCTGAGATTGAAGAGAACCGTTGCGACCGATTCGACTGTAGTTGAACAGTCGGGAGGATTCAGCAGGCGATGTATCGAGGTCTGTAGCGCGTCGACCAACTCTTTCTGCTGACTCAGGCAGCCTACAACCTGACGCGCATGCGAACGCTGGCCGCTCGGGCGGCATGAGCGCGAACGCGCAGGAGAATGCGACATTAGCAGCACCTGAATCAACGAAGTTCGGCGTCAAATTAGTTTGGATTCTAGGTCGCGTTGGCTCTTTCGAGTGAGCGAGCGCATTCAAGAAGGGATATTTCAACAGCCTGTTAGACCACCAACCGTCGCCGCCCCGCCATCTACCGCATTCACGTCGGATTCGCGTACGCGATTGCCCGCAATCGACCCAACTCGGCCACTAGACGTCTGCCCTCATCAGCGTCTGAAAGCGGCGAGTTCCAGGCACTCGGGTCGTTACGACGTCGAGCCGCATTCACGCGAGCCGTGTGTACTGAAGCTACCAGAACAAATCATTATTCGAATAACAGTGCACTCGCGCTATTCAGGAATTCGGGCAGCACGTCCTCACGAAACGCCGCTGGCTACTAGTCGAACCCATAAAGCCTCGCGGGGTTGTCTACAAAGATCTTCTGCTGCCAGTCCGATCTGCCGATCCACCCGGCGATAGTGTCGAGAAGACTTGCGTCATCTGGCTTGGCGCCTTTCTCAGTCGGATGCGGCCAGTCGGTGCCCCAGAGCATTCGCTCGGGTGCCATGCTGATTAGCGTTTTCGCGACAGGCGCAACATCTGCGTAAGCGGGCGCCCCGGTCTTCGTATCGACATAGGGGCCCGACAGAGTAGTGAATGTGTTGCCTTGGTCGACGAGGCGCTGCGCCGTGCGGAGTGCCTCCGACGAGAGACCGCCTGGCTCGGGAACATGCGCGATATGGTCGATCACCAGCGGACAAGGGAGCGCCGAGAGATGACTTTCCAGCTCAGGCAGCCGGACGCCTTGCACAACGAGTTCGATATGCCACTTCATCTCAGCGATTCGCGCCGCGAGCGGCGCCAGCATATTCACCGTTGTTGCGCCGGGATAACTGAGATTGAACCGTATTGCTCGAATGCCGCCCGCGTGAAGTTCGTGCAACTCCTTGTCGCTTACCGACGTGTCTACGACCGCCACGCCGCGTGCGTTGCTTCCGAAGCGCTTGAGCACATCCAGCGTGCAGCGATTGTCGGTTCCATAGGTCGACGGCGTCACAACGACATTTCGGTCAACGCCAAGACGAGCCTGCAGCAGACGATACTGCTCCACCGTTGCATTGGGCGGCCGCAGCGTCGTTCCGGGGGCACTAGGAAAACGATCGTCGTAGATATGCATATGACAATCGACGGCTCCGGCAGGCAGTCGGAACGAGGGCGGCTCAGACCCGCTGGACCATGTTTCGATCGCCTGGACATACGTCGGCAACGTCGACGCTGCCATCAGCGCCCCACCCATCTTGAGGAAACCTCGTCTGGTCGCTTTTTGCATGGTCAGACGGTCTCCGTCTTGCGTGCCAGGTGTTTCGTCTGTCCGTTGCGCGTCAGCATTAAGAGCGTTGCGACGCTGACGAGCGTGAGGACCGCGAGCGGCATCAGCGCCAACGCGTAGCTGCCCGTCGCTTCCTTGACCCATCCATACACATTGACCATCAGCCCGCCGCCGAGAAGGTTGGCGATCGCGTTGATGGTCGCGAGGCCCGCTGCAACCGCGCTGTTAGACAACATGTCCGTGGCAAGCGCCCAGAAAGGCCCCTTGAAGGAATAAGCACCCACGAGCACTGCGCACAGCATGAAAATCGTCGGCACGAGCGAGCCGCTCAGCGAGGTTGCAAACAGCCCGCCACCAATCAGAAGCATCGGCACGACAGTGTGCCAGCGACGTTCTCCCGAACGGTCGGAACGGCGACCCCAATAGACCATCAGGACAGATGCCACTGCGTAGGGAATCGAATTGATGAGACCCGTTTGCATGACTGACAGACCGAACGACTTCAGCAACTGAGGCTGCCATACCGACAACGTGCTGCCGGCAGCCGAAGCGCAGGTATCAACGAGCGCCAGACACAACACATAGCGATTGCGAAAGAGCTTCGTCAGCGGCATGTCGAGCACCTTCTTGGGTGCCTTGGTCTCACTGGCGAGCGCATCGACGAGCCACTGCCGTTCGTCGTCCTGGAGCCACTTTGCATCAGCAGGTTTGTTCGTCAGGACAAACAGGCAGACAACGCCGAGCAGCACCGTGGGAATGCCTTCGAGGATGAAGAGCCAGTGCCAGCCGCGCATCCCCCAAAACCCGTCCATCTGCAGCAGCGCCGCGGAAATGGGTGAGCCGATGAAGCTCGCGGCCGGGATCGCGACCATGAACGTGGCGACAATGCGCGCCCGATATGAAGCAGGAATCCAGTACGATAGATACAGCAACACTCCAGGAAAAAACCCCGCCTCGGCAGCACCGAGCAAGAAGCGAAGGATGTAGAACGTCGTCGCGTTATGTACCAGCGCCGTTGCCGCCGACACGATGCCCCACGTAATCATGATGCGGGCAATCCAGATGCGCGCGCCGTACTTTTGCAGCGCCATATTGCTCGGCACTTCGCAGAAGAAGTACGAGATGAAGAACAGGCTGCTGCCGAATCCGAACACCCTCGCCGACATGCCGAGGTCATGATTCATCTGCAACGACGCCATGCCCACGTTGCCGCGGTCGATGAACGCCAGAAGATAGCAGATCATCAGGAAGGGAATCAGCCGCCATACGACCTTCCGTATGGTGCGGCGCTCAATGTCCGATTTCGCCATGACACCGGTAGCTTGCATGTTTGTCTCCACTCTATTTTGCGCCTCAGCGCTGTTCCTTGAATCGTTGCCACAAGACGATGGAAATGACACCCACTGCGAGCACCACGGCCATCGCCGCAAATGTGTGCCGCACGCCCAGCGCTTCGGATACCGTCCCGACGAGCAGGTAACCGAACGGCATCGTCCCGTTGTAGGCCATGCCATACATGCCCACGAGTCCGCCGCGCACGTGTTCCGGGCACTGTCGCTGGATCGTTGCGTTCGTCGAGGTCGCGGCGAAGGTGAGGCTGAAGCCCAGGATAAAAAACGCCGGCATGGACGCGGCGGCGGCATCGGTCGTCGCGAGGACCATCAAAGCAGCAATGGCCGACCACGGTGCCCATGCGATGAACCGAGCCGATGCACGCGGCCCGAGCGCCGACGACAACAGCACCGCCGAACTCAGCGAGCCGGCGCCCGCGCACGCGAAGAACACGCCGGTGAAGCGCGCGGCGTCGTGGAACGCCCTATCTGCGAGCAGCGGCACCAGCGTTTGATAGCTCGCCGCGAACAAACCGATGCACGCGAGAATCGGCAGGTAGCGCGCTGAAAAAGCGTCCGACATGACATAGCCGACCGCGTCACGCAGGCTGCTTTCCGCGCGAGACGGTGCGGCCTTATCGGACAGGGGGATCGAGCGCACGCAGGTCGCCATGAAGCAAAGCGCCACGGCGTAGATGGCGAACGATACGCGCGGTCCGAGCGTCGGATAGACGAAGCCCGCGATCGTTGGCCCGACCATCCGCCCGACGTTGTAGACCATGGTGTTCATCGCCACGGCATTCGACGTGAGGCTTCCGTCTTGCAGGCTCGTCAGCAGTAGGACCTGGCGCGCGGGCACTTCCACGGCGCTCGAAATGCCGATCGCCAGCGCGTGCGCGAGGATCAGCTTGACACCCAACACGCCCAGCGTCGACAGAGTAATCAGGCTGACGGTCAGAACGAGCGACACGGTCAACACGCAAAGCGTGACGCGCCTCGCGTTCTCTGAACGAATCCGCGAACCTGCAATCGGCGCGACGACCAACTGCGGTCCGTACAGGAGGAAGTTCAGCAGAGCAAGAATCGCCGCCGAACCCGACAGGTGATAAACGAGCAGATTCAACGTCACGTTCTGCGTCCAGCTGCCCAGAACAGATGCGACCTGCCCGCTGAGATATCGCCGCAGCGCCGGCTCGGTCAGCGCGGGAAAAAGCCGGCTGACGATGCCCGATGACCGTGCGGCAGTGTTCATGAAAGCGCCTTGCCCCGCGTCTCAGGCGCGAAGAAGACGACGATGGCCGCAGCGATGAACGCGACAATCGTCGTCGACAGCCCGAGAACGAAGCCGCCCGATGTCGACGCCAGCGTGCCGATGACCAATGGCGCGATAAAGCCCCCGAGCCGCCCGCCGTTGTACGCGAGCCCCATGAAGAACCCTCTCGACGCCGTATTCCCGATAATCTCCGCGAGAAATGGCCCCGCGCCCGCGAAGATGCCGTTCACGCTGAAGCCGGTGAAGAAGATCGCCACCATCAAAACCAGTGCGCTCGACGACATGATGTAGCCGAACACCGCCGCCGCGCCGACGAGCAGGTACGCCATGAACATCGGCCGGCGGCCAAGACGGTCTACGAAGGCCGAGAACAACAGAAAACCGCTGATTGCGCCGAACTGAAGGGCGAAAACGAACTTGAGGCTACGTACGAAATCCAGGTGCTTCACCGCGACGAGAAACGTCGGCGTCCAGGTGAACACGCCCCAGTAGAGGTACTGGAGAAAGAAGATGAACGTGAACGCCGTCACGAGACCACGAACGTTGAGCGCTTCGTCGGCCGGTGCTTTTCGCATCACGGGTTGAGCATTCGCGCGTTTGCGTTCAAGCCAGATCGCCGACTCGGGCGTTTTGCGTGCGACAAAGAAGAGGATGAAAAACGGTAGCGCGCCGATCAAAAACAGCACTCGCCAGCCGTTGCCGCCCAAGCCGTCATTGACGCTTGCGACGATGCTCGAAATCGTGATGGCGAGAATCGCGCCAATCGGCAAGCCCATCTGCATGAGCGCACCGCCCTTGCCCCGACGGCTCGCGTGCCAGGTTTCGGCAATCAGTGCCGCGCCGGCAGTCCACGTTCCGCCCATCCCCAACGCGCCGAAAAAGCGGATGGTGGCGAACCAGTGTTCGTTCGGTGCGAACGCGAGCAGCCCCGAAAACAGCGAATAAATGCCGATGCACAACATGGCCGTGCGCACGCGTCCGAGCCTGTCCGACACATAGCCGAACAGAATCCCGCCGATGATCTGCCCCGCTGCCGTAATGCTCGTGAACAGCCCGAGCTGTGCTTTCGACAGACCGAACTGTAGGGCGAGCGTCGGCAGAAGAAGCGACAGCAGGAACGAGTCGTAGCTCTCGAACGTCCATCCGAGTCCCGCAAGGGAAAGCGACCGCCATTCGACGCGGGTGATGTCCCTGTAGCGCTTTGCCTCGACCTCGTTATCGGGTCGAATCTGCGCAACGCTCGCGCTTGTCTTCATCATTTGTCTCCGTGAAGTGACAGTCGGTAAGTCGCCGCCGCGGTTTTGCTAAAGAGCGCTGCCTTCTCTTGCAGCGTCATCGAACCAGCCAGTCGTTTGAAGGCGTTCCACAGGACGCCGTAGCCGAACATGCCCTTATCGACGGGAAAGTTGCTCTCGAACATGCAGCGCTCAACACCGAACAATTCGATGCACGTATCGAAGTACGGTCGCCACGCGGCGGCGAGATCCTCGGAAGAAGGCGGTAAGTCGCGGCGCGCGAAATCGAAGCCGAATACACTCATGCCCGCGCCGCCGAGCTTGATACGTGTATTTGGCAGAGTCGCCAGACGTGCAAGGCCACGTTTCCAGTCGGCGAATACCTGCTCACGCTTGCCTTCGTGCGGCCCCACGCCGACCGGTCCTCCAAAGTGGTCGATGACGACCGTCACATCCGCTGCAGCGCCAGCCAGCTCGTACAACTCCCCCAACTGCGTGTGATACACCCACGCGTCGAGCGATAGACCGAAGCGTGCCAACGTCTTCACACCGCGCTGGAACGCTGAATCGAGCATCAGATCGCGCGGTGGCGTAACCGGGCTCGAACTCACCTCGGGACTTTCATGCCACGCCAGCGGATTGCGAATGCCGCGTAACCGCCCGCCCGAAACCTCCAGCATCGTTTCGAGCACGTTCTCGAGCGCGTCGCCGAGCGTGAGATCCGCACCGCCAACGATGGCCTCGCAACCGCGCGTCGGCCCATACCCTCTACTTGCGAACATCGCCGCGATGCCGCTCGCGAATTCGATCTCGCCGACGGGTTTCATCGACTCGGGACCGTCGTGGCGCAGCATCGAACGACACTGCACGTAGACGGTCGATACGACTCGATGACCGCATCGCACATCCTTGCCGAACTCGTCGGTCAGGTATCGCCCTGTCTGACGATCCCAAAGGTGGTGGTGCGCATCGACGATGAGAAGCTCGGGCTCGAGGATCGGCTCCTCGCGCAACGCAAGCCATTCTTCGCGGACAGGCAAGTGAGGGGCATGGACGATTTGCACGGCGGTTTCTCGTCAGGATCGCGTCGTCAGAACTTCTGGCGAAGACCGACGGTGACGCCGGTCTGGTTATGGCCCGCCGCGACCGTGCCGTAGCCGTTCACGCCGAGCGCCGAATTGTCCTTGTTGTGCGCGTAGGCGACGGTCGCGTACAGGTCCGTACGCTTGGACAGGAAGTAATCCGCGTTCAGTACGGCGAGCCACGGATCCGCGCCCGTCGAATGAACGTCGTGGTAGTAGCCGGCAGCAGTCAGCTGGAACGACGGCGTGATCAGGTACTGCGCACCGAGCCAATAGAGATTTGCGGCATTGGCATCCGAGCCGTTGGCGACTGCGATCGGATTCGTCGGCAGGAATGCATTCGACGCACGCAGATAGCGATAGCCGGCGTAGGCCGTCACGGGCCCGAAGTTGTAGCTCGCAGCGGCCAGTGCCCGACGTTCGGTGCTCGTGTTGGTGGCGACCGTGTTGCTGTTGCGTTGCTCGTAGACGGCGGTCGCGGCAACCGGGCCGCTCGCATACGTCAGGGCGCCGCTGAAGAACCGGCCGGTGATGAGCGCGCCGGGCACTTCGGCACCGTATCCTGTGTCATAGCGCGTGCTATACATCGCCTGGGCCGTCACTGCGCCAAACTTTCCCGTGTACTTAGCGGAATTGTCGATGCGCGCGGCCAGCGCATAGTCGAGCGAAAGCGCGGAGTAGCGGGACGACACGCCCATCGGGTCGAACACGATCGACTGTTCATAGATAAGGGCGTTCTGCCGACCCAGCGTCAGTTGCTGGCCCTTGTAGGAAAGTCCGACCCACGCCTGACGGCCGAAAAGCCGGCTGGTCGTCGTCGGATTCGCGCCGAGGCCGCGGGTCGATTGCGCGGTCGTGCCGTCGTTGATGTTGAAACCGTTCTCCAACTGGAAGATGGCCTTCACGCCGCCGCCCAGATCCTCGACGCCTTTCAGGCCCCAGCGTGAGCCGGACAGATTGCCCGACACTTCCCTGACCTGCGATCCGCCCGCCGTCGTGTTGTTGAGGAATTCGACGCCGACATCGGCAATGCCATAGAGCGTCACGCTGCTTTGCGCATGCGCCAGGTTGGATCCGAATACCAGACTTGCCGCTGCGACGGCGCCAAGCGAGAAGCTAGTGTTGAGGTTGGCTTTCTTGGGAGCCTTCTTCAAAGACATGGTGTCTCCAGACAGTGGGTAATAGATTTTGTTTGTTCGACGCGCGTGTTTTCTAATGCGTCGCCGATGCTTCGCCCGCATTGGCGCCGGGATCGCCAAGCCATGCGATGGTCGCCGCACCAACGAGCATCACTGCCGCAATGGCGAACAACGGAACGGTGAAACCGCCTGACATCTGTTTGAGTGCACCGATCATCGACGGGCCGACGAAGCCGCCGAGATTGCCGACAGACACGATCAACGCGAGACCTCCCGCCGCCGCGCGGCCCGTAAGAAAGCCCGACGGAATCGCCCAGTAGGTAGCCTGAAACGACAGGATTCCGCTCACCGTGAAGCACAGGCACAGCAGCTTGAGAACGGCGCCGTCAACGTATGTGCTCAGGCAAAGGGCCGCTGCTGCAACCACCAGCGCGCCTGCAACGTAGGGAATTCGGTTCGCCGCTCGGGCAGCGATTTTTGCCCACAGCAGCATGACCACGGCGCCTGCGACGTAGGGAATCGCGGTCAGCCAGCCGACGACAGCGTGCTCGACGCCCAGCTGCTTGATGATCTGCGGCATCCACAGGCCGACGCCGATCGACCCGACGATGCCGCAGAAGTTGATGAATGCAAGCACGAACACGCGCCAGTTGGTCATCGCGTCGCGCAGCTTGTTGCCGTGCTTGGCGCCAATGTCGCGTTGCTCCGCCGACAGCCTCCGGGCGAGCGCGGCCTTCTCGTCGTCGGAAAGCCATTTAGCCTTCTCCGGCCGGTCGGCCAGCACGAACAGACACGCGATGCCAAGAAGGACCGCGGGCAAGCCTTCGATCAGCAGCAGCCATTGCCAGCTACGTAGCCCATGCATGCCGCCCAGTTGCAGCAGCGCACCGGAGATGGGCGAGCCGATGATATTGGCCACCGGAATACCGACGAGAAAGGCTGCCGTCACTTTGGCGCGCCACTTTCCCGGGAACCAGTGCGTGAAATACAGATAGATGCCGGGTGTAAAGCCCGCCTCGGCCAGCCCGAGGAGAAAGCGTGCCGCTGCGAAGCTCTTCGGACCGACGACGAATGCCGTCGCCATCGACAGGATTCCCCAGGAAATCATGATGCGAGCAATCCAGATGCGCGCACCGACCTTCTGCATGATGAGATTGCTGGGAATCTCGAACAGGAAATACCCGATGAAAAACATGCCCGCGCCGAACCCGAACTGCTCGGCCGTCAAGCCGAGGTCTTTGTTCATGGTCAACGCGGCGAACCCGACGTTCGTTCTGTCGAGGTAGCTAATGACGTAGCACGCAAAGATAAAAGGCAGTATCCGGCGAAAGACTTTCGCCAGGGTGCGCTCGCTCGCGGCGTACTCCTCGTGGCTGATGTTCCGGACCGGCTTCGTTTCGGTCACCGGCGAAGTCTGTGCGCCGTTCACACTTTGCGATATGTTCATGTGTGCTCCTCCATCGCGCTCTTTTCGGCGCGACGTGTTTCTCTCGTGGCTTGGATGAGTCGAGCGCGCGGACTAGCTCGTCTTCGCTCGCTTGGGCAGTGGGCCGGCGACCGCCATGTCGGCTCGCAGAATCGTTCCGGATACCGATTCGGTCATGAAAAGCGTCTTCATGTCGGCGCCGCCGTAACACAGATTCGTGAGCGAAGCGCCCTCCGGGCTCGTCAGAATCTCGACCGGTTCGGCGCGATGATTCAGCACCCACACGCGGCCAAGCCCAGGATTGGCGACCAGGATGCGTCCGTCGAGATCGACCGTCAGTCCGTCAGGACCGCTCGGTCCGTACGACGTAAAGAACTGGCCGACCTTGCTCACGGAGCCATCGGCCTGAAGCGGAACGCGCCATACGCAATTGCCCCGCGTCATGCCGACGAACAGAACTTTTTCGTCGGGCGACATCACCAGTCCGTTGGGACTCGGGCAGTTGCCGAGCAGCACGTCCAGCTTGCCGCCCGCCGAAAGCCGATAAACGCGGCCGGTCGGATCGTGCAGCCCCGTCTGTCCCTGATCGGTGAAGTAGAGATTTCCGGCGGAATCGAAGGTCAGGTCGTTCACGCCCCGGAAGCGCTCTGTATTGCGCCGCTCGAGGTAGGGACGAACCTCTCCGCGCGCGATGTCGAGCAGCATCAGCCCGTTGCGATAGTCCGTGATGAGCAGATGGGCATCGTCGAAACGCTTCATTCCGTTTGGCTCACCGTCGTACTGAGCGACGAGTTCCCACTCGCCCGCCAGCGAAATCCTGAAGATGCGACCGTGCGGGATATCGGTCACGAACAGAAAACCGGCCGGATCCCAGACGGGCCCTTCGAGGAAGGAGTCCGTGGACACGCCGCCTCGGTTCGCGCGCGCCCATTCCGTTTGAACGTCCGGCTGACGGAACTTCTGCGGCATGCGCGTGAAGACTTCGGCGGTGCGGACTTCGGGCGATGTGAGATAGAACATGCTTGACCTCTCTTACCGAATCAGGCCACGTTGCGCGCGTTTTCCGCGACCACGGCCAAGACATTCGCTGCCGCGCCCTTGCCCATGTTCACGTACGCGGCATCGCTCACTCCGCCGATGTGCGGTGAAAGGATGACGTTGGAAACGGACTGGAACGGGTGCGTCGTCATCGGCTCGACGGCGAAGCTGTCGAGCCCTGCTGCCCGCAATTGACCGCTCGCGAGCGCTTCGATCAAGGCTTCTTCATCGATGAGACCGCCACGCGCGGTGTTGACCAGAATCGCGCCGCGCTTGAATCGGCTCAGCACTTCACGATTGAGCATCGCGCGGTTCTCAGCAGTGAGCGGGCAATGCAGCGAAACGATGTCCGACGTGGAATAGATATCTTCGAGCGACACGAGCTTGACGCCCTCGGGCGTCTCCTTCGCGAACGGATCGAACGCCTGAACCTGCATGCCGAAAGCAAGACCTGCCTTCGCGACGCGACGGCCGATGGCACCCAGCCCGACGAGTCCGAGCCTGCGTCCTTCGAGTTCGAAGGACTTGTGTGTCGACTTATCCCAATGACCCGCGCGCATCCGCACATCGAGTTGAGGAACCGATTTCGCACATGCCAGGATCAGCGCCCACGCGTGCTCGGCCACGGCCGCGGCGTTGGCTCCGGCAGCCGCGCGAACCGCGATACCGCGTGCAGCTGCGGCTTCCTGGTCGATTACGTCGATGCCGCTGCCGTGCTTGGAGATGACTTGCAGGTTCTCGGCCGCGTCCATGATGCGGGCATTGACCTTGCCGTACCGAACGATGATGGCAACCGGCTTGTGCTGTGCGCACAGCGCGACGACGTCGTCTTCCGTCGGCTGCTTGCCGGCGAACACGAGTTCAAAATCGTCGAGCATCTCCAGCGCTTGAGGAGCGAGGTCCGCTGCCGTCACCAGCAGCACGGGCTTGGCAGAATTCGCGGCCATTACAGCACCTCGCCTTCCGAGAGCATGCCCGCGGCGCGGAGTTCCTTCTCGAGCCAGCCGGCACGCGTGTCGCCGTTGCGGATCGCCGCGATACGGGCGGTTTCGGCGTCGAGCTTCTTTTGCGCGAGTTCGACGATGCGCGCAACGTCGTCCTTCGGAATCACGACGACGCCATCAGCGTCGCCGACGATGAGATCGCCCGGATTGACGCTGGCGCCCGCCACCGAAATCGGGAAGTTGACGCGGCCTGCGACGCTTTTGGTCGGTCCGCACGGATTGAGGCCGGCCGAGAATACCGGAAACTCGCCTTGCGCGAGTTCGTGTGAGTCGCGCACGGCGGCGTCGATGACGAAGCCCGCGATACCTGTGGCGTGGGCCTGAGTCGCCATGATCTCTCCGATCAGGGCGCAGCTGACGTCGCCCTTTCCATCCACCACGATCACGTCGCCTGGCTTGGCCACGGCGAGCGCTGCATGGATGGCCAGGTTATCGCCCGGCCGCACTTCGACGGTGACGGCGGGTCCCGCTACCTTCATCGTCGGCGCGAGCGGCTTCACGCGGCCGTTGAGCGTGCCGCGGCGGCCCGCCACGTCGGCGAGAATGGCTGCTTGGAACTTGCCAGCGGCCTCCACGAGTTCGGGGCTCACACGCTCGACACTGCGGTCGATGGAAGAGATGGACGTCGTGCTCATTTGAAAATCACCCTTGGTTGATGATGTTGTATTTGGTACAACTGTGGTGTACAGGTTGAAATGATATTAATCACGGCCTCGACGCGACGCCATCGGCGTTAACCCTTTTACTGTGTGCAACAGCGTTGTACTAGATACACCTTCGCCAAGGATGTTTTACTGTGTAAAATGCGGCGACGAGACAAGCGACGGGGAGAACAAGCGTGGGAAACGAAGGTGTGGCAGCGGTCGAAAAGGCGCTTTCGCTGCTCGATTGCTTCAAACCAGGTGTGGAGTCGCTTTCATTGGCCGCGCTCGCGCAAGCGTCGGGCATGCACAAGACGACTGTTTATCGGCTGATGAACTCGCTCGAACGGATGGGGTATGTCGTTCGGTCCGAAGCAGGGTCCTATTCTCTCGGTCATCGGGTTCTCTATCTTGGAAAGCTGTACGAGCAGTCTTTCCACCTCTCCACGATCGTCGAACCGATCCTGCACTCCCTTGCCGTCTCGACGAAGGAAAGCGCGTCGTATTACGTCATCGACAAGACGCAGCGCCTTTGCCTTTTCCGAGTGGAGCCGTCTGAAGGTCTGAGAGAGACCAGGCTTGCGGGAACATCCTTGCCTCTGGATGACACGGCGATCAGCCAGGTCCTGAGATACTGGGGACTAGGCGAGCCGCTTTACGAGAAAGCTCCTTCTTTGCCGCTCTTCACTTCAGGCGCGCGAGATGAACATACCGCCGCGTTCGCCACTCCGATTTTTGGAGCATCGGACAAGTTCATGGCCGCCCTCACGCTCTCCGGACCAGCATCGAGACTGAACGCCGCTCACAAGACCGGCGAGTTGACCGCGCTGCAACTCAACGCGGCCTCCGACCTGTCGCGAAAGCTCGGAGCGAGTATCGCGTTCTGCGAGTTCACTTACGCCATCCGCTAAACCGGTGGTGCTCGACATCCCGGCCATGTACTTATCGAGGCGTGTAGATACTCTGGCAGAACGGATGACTCGCGCCGAGTGTTCGCGAAAGGTTTGCCGCGGCGACACACGGGCGTCACGAAAGCGGCCGTGTGTGCATCGCGCGAGCCGGACTTGAAGATCGGCAATTGTGGTGGTTGGTCGAAGATGGGCTCGCCGCACCCCCAATGGCTTATGACATCGTGGGTCGCGGTTTGGTCGAAGTCCCTTAGACCTGACGCACGGCTTAAGGCCCTCGGCGGGCTCCACTCGAAATAGGCAGCGCCACCGAGCGTCTTCGGCAATTGAATTAGAGGCGCTTGCCCCGGTTGCATTCGCAAGCCTCTTCAACACGGGCACGACGACCGACTCCAGCCGAAACGATCGCTCGAAGAGTTTCCCTAGATAAAGCAGACGATGGCCCAACCCGTATGCGCCCGATTCTGTCCGAATAACGTAGTTTATCCGTTCGAGCGAATTGAGCAGGCGCGACCGGTCTTCCCCGAAACCCCTCGAAGAACCTCTCTGCACCCACCCTACCCCTCCACAATCCTAACCTCATACTCCTCATCAACAAAAGCAACGATAAACTCCTCAGGCATCAGCCACGAATCGACGCTAACCAGTTTCCCATCGATATCGACATGAACTTTCGCGTCCACATCGACAGTCTTCATCGCATGCTCCAGCGTGGCGACATCTTCCGATTGAATTTCCTGTTTGACCGAGAATTTCATTTCGCACTACTCCGGTAGTTAAAGAATCGATGCAACCATCCGCATCGCGGATCTACAAGCCCAATCTAGGCGCATTCACCCAGAATTTGCACACCCGCACAAGACGAACAGTCTTGCGCCACCCGTACAAATCCCGCGCCGCAGCGCTCAGTGCCCCCCAGCCCCCGCCGCGCCCGCACCCGCGCCCTTGCCCGGCTTCGTCAGCCAGATGAGCGGCACGATCGCGATAAAGATCACCGCGGACAGCCAGAAGATATCGTTGAGCCCGAGCATCGCGGCCTGCGTCGTCAGCGAACGCTCGAAGAACGCCAGCGCCTGCGCAGGACTCCCACCGAGCGTGCTCTGCACCGAACCGATCGCGTCGACGAACGTGGGGTTATGCACGCTCGCCTGCTCCACGAGCTGCGAGTGATGCAGGATGGTCCGGTCATTCCAGCCCGTGCTCGCGAGCGATGTGCCGACCGCGCCCGCGAACACGCGCACGAAGTTCGACAAGCCCGCCGCCGCCGGAATCTTCGAGGGCGGCAGGCCCGACAGGATGATGGCCGTCAGCGGCACGAAGAAGAGCGCGGTCGGAATCCCCTGCAGCAGCGTCGGGACGACGAGCGTGAACGTATCCACGCCGGTCGTGTAGTGCGAACGCATGAAGAACACCGCGGCGAAACCGAGAAACGCGAGCGTGGCGAGCACGCGGGCGTCGGATCGCGGCATCAGCTTGCCCATGACCGGCGCGAGTATTACGGCGAAGATGCCGAGCGGCGCGGTGACGAGACCGGCATCGACTGAACGGTAGTTGAGATACTCCTGCATCCATTGCGGCAGCAGCACGAGGTTCGAGAAGAACACCGCATACGCGACGGAAATCGCGACCGTCCCGCCCAGAAAATTGCGCCCCATGAAAAGCTTGATGTCGATCACCGGGTTTTTCTCCGTCAGCTCCCAGATCAGAAAGAACACGAAGCTGATGAGCGCGAACACGCCCAGCGCGACGATCACCGGCGAATTGAACCAGTCGAGGTCCTTGCCCTTGTCGAGCATGATCTGGAGCGACGCCACCCACGCGATCAGAGAGATCAATCCGACCTTGTCGATCGGCACGCGCTTCACCGGCGTTTCGCGTTCGCGGTAGATCGCCCATGTCACGCCCGCCGCGAACAGCCCGACCGGAATGTTGATGTAGAAGATCCACGACCACGAATAGCTGTCGGTGATCCAGCCGCCGAGCGCCGGGCCCGCGATCGGGCCCACGGTTGCGGTCATCGCCCAGAGCGAGAGCGCGGTCGAGCTTTTCTCCTTCGGATAGGAGCCCAGCAGAATGGCCTGCGACAGCGGAATCAGCGGGCCGGCCACCGCGCCTTGCAGAATGCGCGCCGCGAGCAGCACGGGCAGATTCGGCGCGATGCCGCACAACCACGACGACACGACGAACAGCAGGATCGCCCAGACGAACAGCTTGATCTGGCCGACGCGCTGCGTGAGCCAGCCCGTGAGTGGAATCGAGATGGCGTTCGCGGCGGCGAACAGCGTGATGACCCACGTGCCTTCATCGACCGAGACGCCGAGATTGCCCGCGATCGTCGGAATCGCGACATTGGCGATCGACGAGTCGAGCACGTTCATGAAGGTCGCGAGCGCAACGGCAAGTGTCGCGAGGACGAGCTTGCCGCCTTGCAGCGGCGCAGGTTGCGTGGTCGGGTTCATGGCTTTACCTGATTTGTTGATGACTGACCTGTCAGATATTCGGACAAAAAATGCGCGTCAACGTGACGTGACGTTTTCCGCGATGATCCTTTCGATCTCCGCGTTCGCCTCGTCGCCGTAGTGGCTGAAGACATCGGTTCGATACGAAGTCGTCGATGCCGCGCCGAGCTGCGTGCCCGACTGGTCGCGCGTCTCCACGTCCGTCTGCATCGACAAACCGATGCGCAGCGGGTGCGCGTCCAGATCGCGCTGGTCGAGCCGGATGCGCACCGGCAGACGCTGCACGACCTTGATCCAGTTGCCTGTCGCGTTCTGCGCGGGCAGCACCGCGAAGGCCGCGCCCGTGCCCGCCGAAAATCCTTCGACATGACCGTGGTACTTCACCTTCGAGCCGTACGCATCGGCGGTCAGCGTGACCGGCTGGCCGATGCGCATATGCGCGAGCTGCACTTCCTTGAAATTGGCATCGACCCAGACGCCGTCGAGCGGGACGATCGCCATGAGCGGCGTGCCCGGCGCGACGCGCTGGCCGACCTGCACCGAGCGGCGCGCGACGTAGCCTGTCACCGGCGCGGGCAGCGTGTTGCGCGCGTTGTCGAGCCAGGCGTCGCGCACCTTCGCGGCGGCGGCCTGCACGTTCGGATGCCGTTCGATCGACGTGCGGTCGGTCAGCGCGTGATTCGACTCGGCCTGCTGCCGGCCCGCATCGAGCGCAGCCTGCGCGGCGCTCACGGCATCGCGTGCATGAGCGATGTCCTCGCCCGAGACCGCGCCGGTGTCGGCGATCGCCATGCGGCGCTTCAGGTCCGACTGCGCGCGCGTCAGATCGGACTGGCGCTGCGCGACCGTCGCCGCGTAGTACGCGTTGTTGACGTACAGGCTGCTCACTTGCCGCACCGTTTGCGCGAGATTCGCCTCGGCATTGGCGAGCGCGACCTTCGCATCGGCGGCGTCGAGCGTGACGACGGGATCGCCCTGATGGACGATCTGCGTGTCGTCGGCGTTCACGGCGATCACCGTGCCGCTCACTTCGGGCGTCAGTTGCACGAGATTGCCGCTGACGTAGGCATCGTCGGTCGATTCGAAGAAACGGCCCGTCGTGTAGTAATAGCCGCCCCAGCCCGCGCCGCCGATCGCGATCGCCGCCGCGAGCAGCGAGAGCATCAGCTTGCGCTTGCTGCGCGGTTGGGTCGTCGTGTCGGCTGGCGATTGATTCGCGTCCGTGCGTTCGGTGGTGATGGTGTCGCTCATGTCAGTGCTCCGTTCCGTGTTGGCCGATCAGCGTGCGGCGAGCGCATCGGCTGATGTATCCGTGTAGCCGCCGCCCAGCGCGGCCGCGAGCGCGATCTGCTGATCGCGCCGGTCCATCTTCAGATTCGCGACCGCGCGTTCGGACGCGAGCGCGTTGGTCTCCGCGTTCAGCACGGTCAACTGGTTCGCGAGGCCCGCGCGGTATTGCGTGAGCGCCAGTCGCTGCGCGCTGTGCGCGGCGTCCTGCGCGACGTTGGCATCGACGAGTTGCGCATCGGTCGAGCGAATCTGCGAAAGGTTCGTGGCGACATCGTTCAGCGCGGTGACGAGCGTCTGGTCATAGGTCGCGACGGCGTAGTCGAAGCCGGCGTAGCGGTCCTTGAGTTGCGCTCGCAGCGCGCCGCCGTCGAAAATCGGCAGATGGATCGCCGGGCCCGCGGACGCGGTGCGGCTCGCCGCCGTCAGCAGCCGGCCGAAGCCGAACGCGTCGAGGCCGAGCGACGCGCTCAGGTTGATGTCGGGATAGAACTCCGCCTTCGCTTCCTTGATGTCGTGCGTCATCGCGTCGACACGCCAGCGCGCCGCGACGATATCCGGTCGGCGGCTCACGAGATCGGCGGGAAGATTTCCGGGCAGACGCACTTCATCGCCGATGCCGAGTTGCGGACGTGCGATCGACAAGCCACGGTCCGGACCCTTGCCGAGCAGCGCGGCGAGCTGATAGCGCGTCGCGACGATGCGGCCCTCGAGCGCGGACAGCGCCGAACGACTCGACGCGAGATCGGCTTCGGCGGTTTTGCGTTCGACTTCGGTATCGAGCCCGTTGGCGATGCGGCCCGCCGTGATGCGCACGATCTTGTCGCGCTCGTCGACCTCGCTCTGCGCGATGTCGTGCAGCGCATAGAGCCGCGCGAGCTGGTTGTACGTGCGCGCGATGGACGTGTCGAGCGCGAGCCGCACGGCTTCCGCGTCGGCGCGGCTCGCCTGCACTTGCGACACGGCGGATTTGAGCGCCTCGCGGTTCTTGCCCCACAGATCGAGATCGTAGGAAGCGGACAACAGCCCCTTGTTCTCCGACTGCCACGAACCGGCGTACGGCGGCGGCACGAGCGCGTTCTCGGAAAATCGCTGACGTGTGTAGGAGTAGGACGCATCGACGCGCGGCATCGTCCCCGCCTTCGCGGTTTCGCTATACGCCGACGCCGCCGCGATACGGGCCCGCGCCTGTTCGAGCGTCGGGCTGCCGGCGAGGGCTTCGTCGAGCAGCGCGCGCAGTTGCGCATCGCCGAACTGATCGGCCCAGTCGGACGCCGGCCAGCGGCCTTCGTCGGCGGGCAGGCTCTGCTGCGTCGCGTAGTCCTGCGGCTGCGCCAGTTCCTTGTCGCTATGGATGCCTGCGTAGTTCGCACACGCCGAAAGCACCGCGGCGACCATCAACGTGACGCCGGTCCGCGCGATCCGCGAACCGAACGTGCTGCGATTTTCTTGCTTTTTCATTTTCTGACCTGTCAGATAAATGGACGAAAAAAATGCGCGGACGCCGTGCGCCGCGCGCTCAGTCTTCGAGAAACTTGTTCAGCAGCCGGCGGAATTCCTGGAACTCGCTTTTGGTGAACTTCCTGAGGCGCTTGTTCAGCACGACCGGCGCGATATGCGGCAACTCCGCCGCGACTTTCTCGCCTGCCTTCGTCAGCGTGAGATTCACGACGCGGCGATCTTCCAGGCTGCGCGTGCGTTGCAGCAAGTCGCGGGCTTCGAGTTTGTCGAGCATGCGGGTCATGAGGCCGGTGTCGATGCCGAGCAGCTTCGACAGCTCGAACGGCGTCTGCGTCTTGCCGCCGCGCATGGACATGAGAATGCCCATTTGCTGCGTGGTGATGCCGAGATCTTTCAGCGCGGCGTCGAGTTCCGCGGCCAGCAGGTTGCGCGCCTTGTTGACCGCGAAACCGACGCTCTGCGTCAGTGTGAAGCTTTCGGGAGTGTAATGGTCCATGCCTGTTCTCCAGTGCGGCGAACTGCCATGGAACGTAACTTTACTGCAAAGTCAGATTTTGTCAACGTCTATTTCTTCATTTAGAGACCGGGCATGATCGGATAGGGAATCGTGTGATCTTCGACGCGCTTCACGCCCGGAATGCTTTCCGACGCGATGCGCATGGCGTCGAGCTGATCTCTCGACCACACCGTGCCCCACAAATGCACGACGCCATCGCGCACGACGATATTGCGCCCCGGAAACGCCCAGCCGCGTCCCGTGAGGTCGCCCATCAGCATCGCGCGGATTTCCGCATCGCTTGCCAGCGCGTCCGGCGCGGCCTCGATGGCGAGCGACGACGCCAGCGCCTGCACCAGATTCGAACGGCTGACGATGCCGACGAGACGCCCGTCGCGCAACACCGGCACGCGCTTGATGTGATGGCTTTCGAGGATCGCGGCGATATCGGGGAGCGACGTCTCCTCTGTCACGCAGATGGGCTCGCGGCTCATGATTTCGCCGACCGTCGGCGCATGCGACCTGATGTAGTCGGCCGCGCCGCCGTCGGAGCCGAGCATGTCGAGCCACCACGAGCGGCGCTTGCGCTTCTCGGTGCCGATCTCTTCCCGATGCAGCAGATCGCCCTCGCTGACCATGCCGACGACCTGCCCTTCCTGATCGACGACGGGCGCGGCGCTGATGCGATGCTCCACGAGCAAACGCGCCAGTTCATGCACTCTGGTTTCGGGCGTGACGGAAACGACGGGGGAAGTCATTACATCGCGTGCTTGCATCATGTGCTCCGGAAGTCGATTGACGAGGCCGTATCGGCATGCGCGCTTCTGCTCGCGCAAGTCCGGAATCACTTTAAGGATCGCCGTACTTTCAACCGTTGACCTGCATCAAGCATTTCGCTGGAGCACACCTGCGGCCGACGGACGCGGCCCGGCTCAATGCGCGTCGATGAACGCGGTGACATCGGCGAGAACGGGCGAATCCTTGCGCCGTTTCGCCGAAAAAGACTTGACGACCGTATCGTGGCCGTAGCCCGCGTATTTCTTCAGCACGACGGCATCGTGATGCGCGCGCAACGCCTCGGCGAAGCGATCGCTGTTGCGCGGATCGACGTCGGTATCCGCCGTGCCCGCGGCGAGCAGCATCGGCGGTTCCTTTCCCGAAACGAACGCGATGGGCAACGCTCCCGCGCGCAATGCCGCCGGAAAGATCTCGTCCATGTGCGGGTCGCTCGTCGGGATGGCGGCGTACGGGCCCGCAAGTCCGATCATCCCCGCAAGCGACGTGTTCGCGATGCCCTGCGCGGCCAGATAGCGCGGATCGGTCGCGAGCAAGGCGGCCATATGCGCGCCCGACGAATGACCCATCAGGAAGATGCGTCGGGGATCGCCGCCGAACTCGTGCGCGTGATCGCGCGCCCAGCGCACGGCTGCGGCGGCGTCATCGAGAAAGCCCGGAAAAACGGCCTCCGGATAGATGCGGTAATCCGGCGCGACCGTCACGATGCCGTGCGCGGCGAGCGCCTCGCCGACGTCGCGCGAGTCCGATCGATGCCCGCTTTGCCAGCCCCCGCCGTAGAAGTACACGACGACGGGCAGGTTCGTCCGATCGCGTGATTCGGGTGCGTAGACGTCGAGCCGCTCACGCGGCTCCTTGCCATAGGCAATGCCGTCGGCGCGCTCGGTGCCGTGCTCGAACGCGCGCGTCGCGACCACGCCGCCCACGCATGCTGCCAGCGCCAGCGCCAGCGCCATGAATTTTCTTCTTGCCGGGAAATGCATATTGCCGTCTGTTCTCCAACTTTCCAACTGCCATTAGACGCTGTGCAATTGCGAATGTCCGTACGCAAGATATCGAAAGCTTTTTGCAAGCATATAGTTCGTTCTCCAATCTGTTGCATGGCGTGATGCACGGCATCAAGTGTCATTCATACCGATTCCTGACACGTGCCTGCAACCAGCCGACGACTTTTGTATCTCTCCGCACATTACGACACGATCTGGCTGGATACGCTTCATCGTCGATGACACCGGTCCGCCCGGAATCGGACCTCATATATCGAGAGCGCCCAAGGCGCCGCGCACAACTCAAAGAGTCAAGAAAAATAAGGCAAGCCGTCGGGACTCGGTATTGCCATAACCGCTGAGGGAGCTTCACATGGATCGTTCGGAACCGCCCAACGAGGCGAGAGCACGCCTGCCGATTTTCGACCAGGAACCCGTTCGCACCGCACAGTCTCAGATGACTGCGTTCACCGCGGCGCTGCAGGCACACACGGGCCGGCCATTCACACACTACGACGAACTGCACGACTTCTCGGTCCGGGACTATCGCGTCTTCTGGAAGTGTTTCATGCAATGGACGCCGGGACTGAAGTGGTCGGGCGAAGCGGAGCCCGTGTGCGTCGGCGATATATGCGAGCAAGCGCGTTTCTTTCCCAACGTAACACTGAACTATGCGGAGAATCTGCTCGACTTCGCCGTCGCCCCCGCCGATGCGCCCGCGCTCACCGCCTGCCATGCCGACGGACGCCGCGTGCATCTGACGCGCGGCGAGTTGCGCGCGCGCGTCGCCCGCCTCGCCGATGCGCTCACGCAATTGGGCCTGCGCGAAGGCGACCGCGTCGCGGGCGTGATGCGCAACGACGCCGATGCGATCGTCACCGCGCTCGCCGTGACCGCGATCGGCGCGACGCTGTCGACCGCCGCGCCCGAGATGGGCATCGAGACGCTGCTCGACCGTTTCACGCAACTGGAGCCGCGTTTCCTGTTCGCGCATACGGCCGCACAGCCGTTCGACACCGGCACGCCGCTCGCGCAAAAAATGGCCTTGCTCGCCGACGCGCTGCCGACGCTCGCGGGTATCGTCAGCCTCGACGGCGATCCTTCGGCCCTGCGCGCCGCGCCGCCAATCAACTCGCTCGACGCATTGCTCGCGGCCGGCGATCCGCGCCGGGTCGAATGGAAGCGCTTCAACTTCAATCATCCGCTCTTCGTGATGTTCTCGTCGGGCACGACCGGCAAGCCGAAGTGCATCGTGCACGGCACGGGCGGCAGTCTGATCGAGCATCTGAAGGAGCATCGGCTGCACTGCGATCTGGGTCCGGGCGATCGCATGTACTTTCACACCAGTTGCGCGTGGATGATGTGGAACTGGCAGTTGTCGGCGCTCGCATCGGGCGTCGAAATCGTGACCTACGACGGGCCGATCGCATCGGTCGATACGTTGTGGCGGATCGTCGCCGAAGAGCGCGTCAACGTGTTCGGCACGAGTCCCGCGTATCTGAAGATGTGCGAGGACGCCGGTCTCGTGCCGTCGCGTGAATTCGATCTGAGCGCCCTACGCTCGATGATGTCGACCGGCGCGATCCTCTTCGACGCGCAGTTCGAATGGGTCCGCAACAACGTGAAGCCGCTGCGGCTGCAATCCATTTCCGGCGGCACCGATATCCTCGGCTGCTTCGTGCTCGGCAATCCGAATCTTCCCGTGTATACGGGCGAAGCGCAGTGCAAGAGTCTCGCGTTCGATGTCCAGGCGTGGCGCGATGGCGCGCGTGCGCAAGGCGTCGGGGAACTGGTGTGCGTGAATCCGTTCCCGTCGCGCCCGCTCGGGTTTCTCAACGATCCGGACGGCGAGCGCTTTCACAAGGCGTATTTCAGCGCGAATCCCGGCGTATGGACGCATGGCGACCAGATCGAGTTTCCGCCGGAAGGCACCGCGCGCCTGCATGGGCGCAGCGATGGCGTGCTCGTCGTGCGCGGCATCAATGTCGGGCCGGGCGAGATCTACGGCGTGCTGAACGACATTCCCGAGATACGCGAGGGCATCGTCGTTCAGCAGCGCATGCGCGATGCCGCCAGCGCCGATAGTCCGGGCAATCCCATCGGCGAGCGTCTCGTGCTGCTCGTCACGCTGAAGCCGGGCGCGCGGCTCAACGGGACGCTGATCGCGCGGATTCGCCGCGATCTCGTGCGGCGCACGTCGGCTGCACACGTGCCGGATGTGATCGCGGCCGTCGACGACCTGCCGGTCACGCATAGCGGCAAGCTCACGGAAGCCGCGGTGCGCAACGCGGTCAACGGACTCGACGTGACCAACGCCGCCGCGCTGCGCAATCCCGCCTCGCTCGATGCGATCCGCACGCACCCGGCCCTGCAGCCCCGCTCCGCCGATTCGCCGCAGACCTACGCGACGCGCGAAGAACTGGAACGGCTGCTGCGGACCAAATGGGAGCAGTTGTTCGCCTTCGCGCCGATCGGCCGCGACGACAATTTCTTCGAGCTCGGCGGACATTCGCTGCTTGCGGCGCGGCTGCTTGCGGAATTGCAGCCGATCATCGGCCGCCCGATTCCGCTTGCGACGATGCTGCGCGCGCCGACCATCGCCAAACTCGCCGACGTGATCGAAAACGGCGCGCTGCCGCAGACATCGGAAGTGCTGGTGCCGATGCGCGAAGGCGATGGCGCGCCGCTCTTCTTCGTGCACAGCGTGACGGGCTCGGTGCTCGAATGCACGCGGCTCATCGGGAGCCTGCGCAAGCCGCGCCCGGTGTACGGTCTGCAAGCGGTCGGGCTGGACGGTGAAACGCCGCCGCAACGCCGCGTCGAGGACATGGCGAAGACTTACGTCGACGAGATTCGCAAGGTTCAGCCAAGCGGGCCGTATGCGCTCGCCGGCTTTTCTTTCGGCGGACTGATCGCGCTCGAAATCGCGCAGCAATTGTTCGGCGCGGGCGAGCGCACGGAATTCGTGTGTCTGCTCGACACCTACGTGCAGGAACGCTGGCTGCCGTGGTTCGCGTTGCTCGAATTCAGGCGCGATTATGCGAGCCGGCTGTTGAAGACGCTCTCCGGCATGTCGCCGAAAGCGCGCATCGGTTTCGCGGCGGCCAAGTTCCACGCCGCCGTGAACAAGGTGGCGATGCGGCTCGGCCGTGTGCCGCAGGCGCAGGCAGCACCGGCCGCCGCCGATCCCATGCCGCCGGTTTTGAGGCGCATGCGCGATACGTGCCGCACCGCGATGAACAACTATCGGCCGAAGCCGTACGCGGGCGGGCGGATCGTCTATGTGCGCGCGGCCTTGCGCGACGAGGACCGGGGCGATCCGCTGCCGCTGTATCGCAAGATCGCGCGCGGCGGGCTGACAGTCGCGGAAGTGCCGGGCAATCACGCGGGCGTGATCGAAGAGCCGGGCGTCTACGCCGCCGCCGCAGCGCTCGACAGAGAGTACGGCGTGGAAGACGAGTCGGAAGTGCAGCGCCGCGGTCACGGCGTCATGGTGCGGGGCGCGTAGCAGCAGTGGCAGGATCGTCGGCCGCTCGCCGATAAGGAGGGGGGGCCCCGGCGGGTTTTTTTTTTGGGGATTGTGGCGGGTTG